>CAYTFM010000018.1:0-49023 GCA_964436735.1 uncultured Victivallales bacterium
CCCGCCGCAGCGAGACCACTTTGCCGCCCCCCCCGCCCAGCGGTGCCTCGCTGCTGGCGACCACGTCGCCCGCCAGTCCCCGCCCCGGAGGAGCCGCCGGAGCCACGGCCGTGCGCCGCGGCGGCGCAGTTCCCACGCCGCCGCCCCAGGAGGAAGTCGAGATCGAAATGAGTAGAACGGTCACGCCCAGCATCCGCATGAAGTGGATGAAAGCGGGTGACCGACTGACAAAACGAGATAGTCGCATGTTCATGAATTTGTTATCACGCCTTCGCATGTGTGTTGTTCCGTATCGGCGATGGGAGCCGAAAGTTTAGGATGTTAGGGACATGGAACGGTGATGATAGCATTTGCGGTTCGATAGATCAAGTCCGTCGCGGCATGGATGTTTTCCTGATAGTCTTTCCAGCAATGGTTATTGACAAAACGCCCAACTCACGATAGTATTGTATTATGAAACTATTATTGATTTTTGTCTCACATCGTGAAACATGATAAAAGTCATCGAAAAAGTCTTCGACATCCTCGAACTTCTGGCAACGGAGCCAAGCAGGGAGCTACCGCTTACTGAAATAGCCAAGGGGACAGGCGTGAACAAGGCGACGGCGGGCAGGATACTTAAAGATCTCGTCGCGAGGGGATACGCCAGTCAAAACTCCCTTCGTGGCGGCTATTCACTCGGCCCCATGGCATACGCGCTACCGGCGAATGGCGTCTTCCGCAAGGATATTGTCGACGCGGTCTCGCCGCTTGTGACGGAATGCGCGCGGGAACTGCGGGAGTCCGTCCTGATCGCCGCGCTTCACCAAGGGCGCCGCCACATACTCTGCCACGAGAACGGCAACCCGGAGCTTGACATCATCATCGACAAGCCCTTTTACGACGACCTCTATGTCACCGCCACGGGAAGGATGCTGCTGGCGCATGCCGGCCAAGGCGAACGTGACAGCTATGTCGCCACGCATGGAATGCCTTTGGAGAAATGGGATGGCATTGACACTGAGGCAGAGCTTGTGAAACGGCTCGCCGAGATCCGCGGTGCGGGAATGATCTCGTGCAAAAGCCCGAATCGCAATCTATGGATTCTCGCCTTTCCGATTCACTCGCGTGAACGGGCCGCCGCCGCCTTGGGAATCTCCGTCCCGGTGAACAGCTTTCAAGGCGGCCGGGCGAAACAACTTCTCGAAACCGGCGCGGGATTCGCGGCACGGATGAGCGAAACCCTTTCCAAGAACCACCCCAACCCGGGAGGAGACGATGCGCCACTCACTCGAAAATGAATCACTGAAACTTGAGCTGGACTCGCATGGTTCGATCTGCTCGTTCTTCGACAAGAGAAACGCCAGGGAGATCGTCGCCGCGCCGGGCCTTTGGCGAATCATCTACCAGGAGGGGAACGATCTCGAGAAGGAACTCCTGTCGCAGGACATCCCGCTTATTGGGATCACCCTCCAAGGAGATACGCTGAGGATCGTCCACGAATCACTCGTCAGGGTCGAATTGACCGTGAGGCTCCACGGCAATGCGGCCTCATTCGACGCCACCATGGAGAACAAGGCCGACATCGTCGTCAGCGAATTCCAGTTCCCCTACTTCAATTTGGGGACGCTGGCGGGCTCCTCGCTCGTCTGGTCGTGCTGCGGAGGAGAACTATGGCGGGACATTCCGGAAGCGCTCGCCAGGCATCATACCCAGTATATGGCGCAGGACGACAAGGCCGTCCAAATGAGCGCCCTCTATCCCGGCATGGCGGCGACAAACTGCTTCGCCATCATGGGGAAAGGACATGGCATCTATTTCGGCAGCCACGACGGCAGCTTCCAGAACACGCTGCACAACCTGCGCGGCTCCGACGACGGCGTGCGCGCCATGCTGGTCAAATACCCGTTTCTGAGAAAAGGCTCCTCGGCGCGCCTCGAGGGCTTCACGATCGCCCCCTTCGCCGGAACGTGGCACGAGGCGGCGAAGATCTACCGCGCGTGGGCCGACAGCTGGTTCACCCCTCCGCAGCCGCCGCGGTGGATATGCGACTTCAACGGCTGGCAGCGCCTGATCATGCGTCACCAGTATGGACAAACCTTCTTCACATACGCCGAACTGCCCCAGATGCTTTCCGACGGCATGGCCGTCGGCATCGACTCCATCCTGCTCTTCGGCTGGACGCTCGCGGGGCACGACTGCAAATACCCCGACTACCAAGCCGACGAATCCCAAGGCGGCCTCAAGGCCTTGAGGAAGGAGGTCGCAAAAATCCACCACCAGGGCGGCAAGCTCATGCTCTACTTCAACGGGCAGCTTATCGACAAAGGGACAGACTACTACGAACGCGAGGGGCGTCGCATATCCATCAAGGACATGAGCGGGCAAGAGCATATGGAGACCTACTCCTTCAGCGGGGCCGGAACAGCGTTGCGCCAGTTCGGCAACCGCGTCTTCGTGACCGCCTGCTTCTCCTGCCGCGAGTGGTTCGAGCTCCTGCGATCCTGCGTCGACATCGCCATTGAGATTGGCGCCGACGGCGTCTTCTTCGACCAATTCGGCTACCAACTCTGGCCCTGCTGCGATCCCTCTCATGGACATCCGGTCCCGGACATGCGCGGCTTCGAGACCAAGGCGCGGGTCGTCGAGGAGCTGCGCGGCTACGTCAAGAGCCGGAAGCCGGACATGGCCTTCGGCACCGAGTGGCTCTCGGACCGTCTTGCGCCGCATGTGGACTTCATCCACAACGTCGGCGGCGGCTACAGTCAAAGATGGACTGGGGGCGACGCCTTCATGGAATGGTTCCGCTACATCTTCCCGGAAACCCAGTTCAGCGATAGGGAGATCCGGGACGACAAATCCGACTTCAAACGGCGCCTGAACCACGCGCTCCAGATGGGGCTCAAAAGCGACGTCGAGATCTTCCGCTGCCGCGCCACCATCGCCTCCGCGCCGAAGTACGGCGAGTATCTGGCGCAGGCGAACGTCCTCCGCCACGACCTGAAGGACTTCCTCCACAATGGACAGTTCCTGGATGACACCGCCTTCATCTGCTCACACGCGGACATCAGAGCGAAGGCGTTCACGTCCGGCGACCGCCTCCTGATCATGGCGACGCACCGCGGAAACGAAACGCTGAAAGGCGAGCTTTCAGTCCCGGGATTCAAGCTCGAGGACAGCAGGGGGCTTGGCGCGTTCTCGGTGACGTCGAAAAACGCCGCGCTGGAGATCGAACTGCCTCCCGACTCGCTGGCGGCCCTGCTTTTCAGAAAGGCTTGAGGGAGGGGCACCTCAGCCGAGCCCTTTACGAGAACGAGAAAAGAACGAGGTTTCGCTCACGCAATCGGCGCGTGCTTTTTGAATGGGCGCCACACCGTTCGCGCCAGATTTTCATGGAGCAGAGGATGCCGTCCCCACTTACAGGCGCGTCGAAGAAGTCTCGCTCCGGTACAGGTAGATCGGATCCGAGGCCCACTGCACATTTTTAAAGGGGATGAGGCTTCCCATGATGAGCTGCGCGGCATGGCCGTCGGCGAAAAGGAAGTTGGCCGTCCCGGAGGGATGCATCACCCGCGCCGACTGGTCGTTGAGATCGTTCCCTCCCCAGTACATGTTGCCCGTGTCAGCGTACCTCTCGTTAAGAATGCACTTCTGTGACGGATTGGCGACCTTGGCGGCCTTGGCGCACACATAGGGGTTGAGGTTGTCGGCGAAAAAAGGGAAGCCGCTGCCGGAGGTGTTCCACCACACTCCCGTGTAATTATAGGATGCCCTGACAGGCAGATTCTGACTGTTCTTTTCTGGGGCTTTCGGACAAATCGCCACCTCTATGCGAACGCCACCGTCAGCCGTCCAGCCGATCTTGCCATTCGGATTGACATACGGATTCAGTCCGCTGTTCCAGTAGCGCGTCGGATAATAGTCGTTGTAATCGGGGACGTAGCTGACGAACCCGTAGCCCAACTGCTTCAAATTGTTGCGGCACACCGCGCTGTGGGCGACCTCGCGCGCGGTCTTCAGCGCCGGCAGAAGCAGGCTAGCCAAGATGGCGATGATCGCGATCACGACCAGCAGTTCTATAAGCGTGAAGCGTCTGGAACTCGAGATCCGCCATTGTGTATTCTCGCTTGTACGCATATACGCCATCCTCACTTTCCTATTTCGTCGTACCGAGGTTTTCAAGTCTGACGTCTTTGACGAGAAGGGCGGCGGGAGGCGGGGTTCCGATGTATTGGAATCCAACGACGCCGACGCATGCGAGGTCCTTTCCCTTCAACAGTTCAGCAAGCGGGACGGCGACGCGCTGCCAGGTGGCGGGATCCTTGTCCACAGCGCCGCCTTCCATATACTTCCGCATGTCGTGGTACGCGCCGCTTTCAAAATTACCTTGTCCAGAAGGTCTGAGGCCGAGCATGACTTGGACGCCCTGCTCGCCGCAGTGGTTGCCCCACTCGTCGGCGGAGCCGTTGACAAGGAAGACCAGCGAACCGTTGGCTTTCGAATCGGGAGAAAGGGCGGGGGCGTTTTTCCCTGCTTCCGAGGGGCCCTCGGTCGCCAACACGGCGCCGGCCCATGGCTGAGGCGCCTTGCCAAATCCCAGTTTCAGGATCTTCTTCGCGTCACCGCCGGTACCGTCACTCATCGGAGCCGCCGCAAGGCCGCCCCATTGGGCGATCGTCCAGCCCGGCCTGAGGGCATCGACGAAAATGTCGACCGTTCCAGCGGGCGACGAAACGGGAGCGGCCGCTTTCACGGCGTCGCTCTTGACGGGCGCCGCCTGACCGCCTTGCGCGCCCAGCATCTGGCTGAACATCGGCTCCATGGTCTCGGCCCACACCTCGTATCCTTTCGCGCTCAAGTGCAATTGATCGCTCTGGTACAACTCGGGTTTCACCTTGCCAAACTCGGTTTGGAATGCCGACGTCATGTCGAGGAAGCGCACATCCGCGCCATCGTCGAGTTTGCCTATGAGGTTGTTGATCTTCTGTATGCGTCCACAGAAGTACGTGTTCTGCCGCGGGAGGATGGCCAGGAGAAGCACTTTCGTGTTAGGCAGTTTCCCGCGGAGCTTCGCCACGACCGCCGCCACGCCTTTCGCGACCTCCTCGTCCGAGCCGGCGTTGAAGTCGCCGTAAAGGTTGTTCGTGCCGATCTTGAGGACGACCAGCTTCGGGGCCAGCCCCTCCAATTCGCCATGCTCCATGCGCCAGAGCAACTGCCGCGTGCCGTCGCCGCCCATCCCGTAGTTCACGGCGTTGAGGGGCGCGTACTTTTTCTGGAACAGCTCGAGTCCTTTGCCTTTGTCCCCCCAGCCCTTGGTGATCGAGTCGCCGTAGAAGATGATGTCGATGCCGCCTTTCCTCGTGCGTTCGACATTGCCCTTGTGAATCGCCGTCCAGGCGGCGGGCGCGTCCTTGTAGTATCCCCACGCCGGCTCCCATGGTTTCCCGGGCGCAGGCGGGGACATGAGCTGCGAGTCGGTTCCGTCCACCTTGTCCTGCCCATCCGCAAGGAAGCCGGAGGCGAGCAGGCCAAGGCAGAGCATGAGAGAAACTGTTCCCGCTGAGGTTCTTAAATATTTCATGACTCCTCCTTCGAGCTGTCGGTTCTATGGGGTCTCGACGGTGACGGCGATCACGATGGGGATGTCGGGATTGTTGGCAGACTCGATGTCCAAGGTCGCCACGGTCTTCTTCGGGTTCGGGCACTCCCAGCGGAAGGCGTAGAATCCCCTGCCCTCCGAGTTGCGCCACGCCTCGTGGGCGGCCATGCCCTTCGGCTTCTTGCCAAGCCACCAGTCGGCGACCTCGACGCCGCCGCGGATCGGGATGACATCCTTGGTGCCGTCGGTGTAATTGACCACATAGCGGAAGGCCTCCTTGCCGGAGGTCCAGGCGCTGGCCTGCAGGAAGTAGAGGGCCTTCACCTGGTCGCCGATTGGAATGCCGGCCACGCGGTCGGGGACGCCTTGGCTGTTGGGCGAGGCCAGAACGATGCAGGTCTTCTCGGCGTTCTCATCGAAACGTATGATCTCGAACGGCACGCCGCAGAACGTCTGGACGCCCCATGGAACGCCGCGGAGGCTGTTCTCCACGCCCTGATCTGTCCATCCCCCCTTGCCGTCTCCCGGCACCTTGTCCTCGAAATGCCGATTGGCGTAAGCCCGTAGATTGACCACACGGGTTTTCGTGGAATCGGCTGAATATGTGAATGTCTCCTCGTCGGGTTTCGCCGGCGGAGGGATCGGCTTCATCTGCGCCGCCCGTTGGCGCAGTTGATCGACCGTCACAGGGGCGCAGGCGCCATACCGCAAGGCAAGAGCCTGGGCGGGACCACAGACAAGGACAACCCTTTTCTGCGGCGGCAGGAGCGCCGTCGCCTCGCCATTGCTGATTTCCAACTGCTCGCCCGCCAGAGGATCGACGACGGCGACCCCAGCCTGGCCAACACCATCAAGTTTCACCTTGACCAGCTTGGGGTAGACATCCCAGTTGAACAGAAAGATTCCAGTTCTTTGAGGCTTCTCCGCAAGCCCAAAGGTGGACAGAAGCCCACTCCCTTCCTCGTCGCGGCGCGCCAGCCACATCTCGACATTTGGCTCGAGCTCACCGGTCGCGGCATCGACCAGGGCACATGGTTTCTTGACACCCTCCGCCTGCATGATTCCGCCCAGCACGCTGGCCAGCGAGTAGTCGGGCATCTTGACGCCGATGAAATAGATTTTGCCCGCTCCGAATTTCTTGACGAAGACGGCGGCCGTCGTGCCGACGAAGCCTATCTGACTCCACTCGGGACCGGCGCTGAACTCGCGCTCCACGCGGCATTTGATGTTCCCGGGCAGATCGGCGGCCTGCGGGATCTTCAACTCCAGCGCGCTGACCTCTCCGGCGACCTCCTTGCCAAGTTGGATGTCGAGCATGCCTTTCCAATCGACCTTGTTGCCGTGCTCATCCTCTCCCAAGGCCTCGCGGCCGAGGACCAGGACGCCGCCTCTCTCGACGAACGTGCGCACGTGGGCGACAGTCTCCGGGTAGATGTTGCGGACGCCGGGCGCGACAAGGATCTTGTAGGCGCTCTGACGTCCCTCCGGCAACTGCTCCTCAAGCAGCACGTCGCAGGGGTAATGGCTGAACTCGAGGGCCGCCGAATAAGCGAGTATATCATGGTGCCCAATGCTGCCGGTCGCCCCGGCGTAGCGGACCGTCGGGAAGCTGAGGATGACGGCGACCTCGCGGGGAATGTTCCGTTCGCGGGGGACGAAGAGATCGTCGATCTTGT
The DNA here is from genome assembly GCA_964436735.1 of uncultured Victivallales bacterium. GTDB lineage: Bacteria > Verrucomicrobiota > Lentisphaeria > Victivallales > GWF2-38-69 > CAYTFM01. The sequence goes on from CAYTFM010000018.1 coordinate 7,258, forward strand.
ACAGTTCCCGCTTGAACTCCATGATCCCCGTCAAGGCGTCCGTCGGCATGCCGAAGGGGTTCAGCATCAAGTACGGGAATTTCTCGGCGACCTTCTTCCCGCCCTCCGGAGACCCCGCCGGCTTCCAGTCGCCGTCCCACGAGCGGCGCGTCCATTTGAAAAAATACGCGGCGTTGCCGCCACGGGCCATCTGCAGCCACAACTGCCGCTCCAGACCATCCTTGGTGCCGCCCGCGTACATCTCGCCGTCATGGATGGGCTTGCCCTTGCTGATGGACAGCATGAAGCGGCGCTGCAAGATCCCGTCGGCGACTCCAGGCATGGGAGGCGCCTCGATGGCGTGGGCGGGAGGCGCGGCGAGGCCGGTCGTCCCGTTGAGCCCTCCGCCGGTGCCCGTCGACGTGGTCTCGCAGATCTTCGACAATTTGAAGAGGTTCACATTGCTTCTCGGCAGGACCCGATACATGTCGCCGCCCATCGTCTGGACGCAGAACCTGGCCTGGGGATCGATGGCGCGGATGGTGTCGACGCCCAGTTTGCAGACGTCGACGAACGCGTCCTCCATGAACTTCCCCCATTCGACGAAAAGCGCCGGATTGTCAGCACGCGATTTGAAGCGGCCCAGCTGCTCGAAGTCGGCGTATGATGTGCGCCAGTCGGCGTTGAGCGCCTCGATTGTGCCGTACTTCTCCGTCATCCGCTTGACGAAAAGCCCTCGGTTGAAGTCGCTCGGATCATTGTACGCCGGCTCGTTGAAAAGTTCGTAGAAGAGCGCCTTCCCTCCCGCCTCCTTCAAGTGCCGCGCCCCGGACTCCCACATCATCGCATACAGCTTTCTCCCCTCGGGATGAGTCGCGCTGTAGGGCACCCAATGGTTGCACTCGCCCATGTCCCCGCCGACATTGAACGCCTCGGACGGGATCTTGTCCTTCCGTAGCTCCGGCTTGAGCAGCTTGCCTTGAGACCAGCCGGCGCAGGTGAAATCGACGTAGACGGGAAGAGCAAGAGTGCGCAGGCATTCCGTCAAGGCGCCCTCGTCCACCCCGCACCCGATGTTCTTTCCATAGTTCTTGGGGATCCAGGAGTCGGGGATGAAATAGCCGACCGAGTCGAAGCCGATGCGCTGCGCCCGCTCATAATCCAGCATCTCCTCGTACAGCCATGAGAGCGACTTCGGGTAGCCTTCCGTCGGGGCAACCCCTCTCTTCACTTGCTCGTCAATCTGCGCGCCGATAAGGAAGCGCGGCCTGCCATCAAAGCAGTAGTCGCCGTCCGCGTCGATGGTCACTGCCGCGTCTTTTGGCAAGAGCAGCGGCGGCTTGAGGGCGTCGAGAGGGGGGAATCCATCGCCTCCCGCATCCTGCTCCCCGGAGAAGAGGGCGGCGCCAGCGAACGCGAGAACCGCCTGCGTCAGACCGATGCAAAACTTGCGCAAGAACGACATAAATCCCCCTTGTTGGACTTACCGGCTTCGCCGGAGTTTGTTGTCTGTTGTGTGTTGTAGGCTGGTTCGGAAACACTTCAAGACCAATGACTAATGACCAACTCTGCCTCCTCATGGAGCTCATCCGTTCCCGCACCCGCATGAGCGGCGTCTCACAAGCTCCGGGATCAATATCCTGCTGTTCGACGCGCCTTCGCCCCCTTCCCGAATCCTCTCCAAGAGATCGACGAGATTCCAGGCCAGGCCCGCTATGGATTCACTGACGGCGGTCATGGGCATTGGCAGCGCGGGCCGATTCCAGGGAAAGTCGGTGTACATGACCACCGCCATGCCGTCAGGAACCCGAATTCCCCGTCCGCCCAAGGCGCGCATCACGCCAACGGTGGCCTCGCCGCCGCTCACGACCATGGCGGTGCAGCCCGTTTTGCGCTTCAGCCAGCTCTCGCACGCCTTGAATCCAGCGGCCTCATCCCACATGGGAACCTCGCATATCCATTCGTCCGCCAAGGAGGCACCGGCTTCGGCCATGGCCTGCCGATACCCCTCCCGCTGCGACTCCGCCATGGAGAAATTCTCGAACGGGCCGCCGAAGAACGCAATCCGCGCATGCCCATGCTCCAGCAGATGCCTGACGGCGGCGCGCGCGCCGATTCGATGGTCGCTCTCCACGAACGGCACAGAATCCTCACCGATGACTCTTCCCAGCGAAACCAAGGGGATGGCCGCTTCGTGGAGGCGGGAGATCACATCACCTGCGGGATGATCGATCATAGAAAGAATCACCCCGCTGGCGAAGTCGGAAAGATCATACTTGTCAAGCAGATTGCCCAAGGTGACGCCAGGCAGAAGGGGGCTAAGCCGCAGCCCCTTCCCCTGACGAGCCAGAAGTGGCGAGATCTCTTTGAGCAGCGAGATGGTGAACAGATCCTCGGCGTCCGGCCAGTGGCAGGGAGTATAGATCAGGTGGATGGTGGAGGCGAGAAGGCTTGCCGAGGCGGGTCTGCCACGCGGCGCGACAAACGTGCCTTTCCCCTTGATCCGCGAGATGGCTCCCGTCCGCTCAAGCTTTGACAGCGCCGCGCGCACGGTGATGCGGGACACGCCGTGGATTCCGGTAAGCTCCCTCTCGGAGGGAAGCGAGGCGCCGGAAGGATATTTTCCGGAGCGGATGGCGGCGGTTATCCGCGAGACGACACTGCTTGTCTTGATGTCCTGCACGGCGGGCTGCCCTCTCCTTCTAAACAATACCACTGGTATTATAACATGACATCATGGTATTGTCAAGAGGTAAAATGATGCGCCGCCCCTTCGCGGCAAGGACGAGGTCGACAAGGCGGTTGGTGGTCCCGCCACCTAGATTTACGTGCGGAAGAACTTCCGCCCAGAAAATATAGGGTTGACTGTCGATTAACTATCTGTACATACGCAAGGATCATCTTCTTTGGCACGCATGATCGCGAAACGCCTCTAAGAAAACATCATCTCGGGAGTCTTCACCTGTAGGGGCCCCAAAACCAACACACAGACCAAGAGACATAGGGAGGATGGTATGAGGCATTTCACCTCGCCCGCCGCGGCGGCAGTGGCGGCACTGCTGGCCGGCTTCGTTTTCACAGTACGCGCCACTGAGGAGTCCGGGAGGGCTGACAAAACCCTGTCGCCGTTCTTCTTCGTCAAAAGCGACGACCAGACGGTGGACCAGATGCCGCTCAAGGCGACCTCAGCGGCGGTGGACATCAGCGGCGTCATCGCGGACATCAAAGTCACCCAGCTCTACAAGAACCAGGGGCAGAAGACGCTTGAGGCCGTCTACATCTTTCCCGGCTCCACCCGGGCGGCGGTGCACGGCATGCGGATGACCATCGGCGAGCGCGTGATCGTCGCCACGATCCGAGGGCGGGAACAGGCCCGCCAGGAGTACGAGCAGGCGCGGCGGGAAGGCAGGAGCGCGTCGCTGCTCGAGCAGCAGCGCCCCAACGTCTTCCAGATGAACGTCGCCAACATCCTGCCCGGCGACGAGATCAAGGTCGAACTGAGCTACACGGAGCTGCTGACGCCGGACGACGGAGTGTACGAGTTCATCTATCCGACTGTCGTGGGCCCCCGCTACTCCAACAAGCCCGAGGCTGGCGCCCCGGCGTCCGAGGCGTGGGTGAAAAGCCCGTACCTGCGCCAAAGCGAGCCGCCCCCCGCCACCTTCGACATCGCCGTGAGGATCGACGCCGGCACGCCGCTGCGGGATATCGCCTGCCCTTCCCACAAGACCGCCGCCACCTTCGAAGACCCCAGGCGGGCGTCGGTGCGGCTGGATCCCGCGGAGCGCGCCGGCGGCAACCGCGACTTCATCCTCAAATACCGCCTGAACGGTGGCGCCATCGAGACGGGAATGCTGCTCTACAAAGGCCACACGGAGAATTTCTTTCTGCTCACGATGCAGCCGCCGCGGAAGGTGGCGCCGGCCCAGATCCCGCCACGGGAGTACATCTTCGTCGTGGACGTCTCCGGCTCCATGCACGGCTTCCCCTTGGACATCTCGAAGAAGCTGCTGCGTGACTTGATCGGCGGACTCCGCGCCACCGACACTTTCAACGTGGTGCTCTTCTCCGGCGGCTCCACCGTCATGGCCGAGCGGTCTCTTCCGGCGACGCGGGACAACATCGCCAAGGCGATCCAGGTGATCGACCATCAGACGGGCGGCGGCGGCACGGAGCTTCTTCCCGCGCTGCGGACGGCCCTGTCGCTGCCCGGCGCCGAGCGCGTCTCGCGGTCGATCGTGATCGCCACCGACGGCTTCGTGTCGGTGGAAAAGGAGGCGTTCGACCTCATCCGCGGCAACCTCGGCAACGCCAACATGTTCGCGTTCGGCATTGGAAGCTCGGTCAACCGCCACCTCATCGAGGGCATGGCGCGGGTGGGCATGGGCGAGCCGTTCGTCATCACCAAACCAGACGAGGCCCCCGCCCAGGCGGCAAAGTTCAGGGAGTACATCCAGTCGCCGGCGCTGACGCGCGCCACAGTGGACTTCGGCGGCTTCGAGGCGTACGACGTGGAGCCCCCGGGCATTCCCGACCTGCTCGCCAACCGCCCGATCATCCTGTTCGGCAAATGGCGGGGCGCGCCCACGGGGACCATCACCCTCTCCGGCCTTTCCGGAGACAGGCCCCACACCGACCGCCTGGACGTCGCCCAATCGGCGCCGTCAGACAGCCACCGCGCGCTTCGCCACCTGTGGGCGCGGCACAAGATCGCCCTTCTGTCGGACTACAACATGCTGGCGCCAGACGACGCGCGGGTGAAAGAAGTCACCAACCCCGGGCTGACCTACAACCTTTTGACCGACTACACGTCGTTCGTGGCGGTCGACTCGCTGACACGCGCCACGCCTGGCGGGAGCGCGACTGTTCAGCAGCCACTCCCTCTGCCGCAGGGGGTCTCCGATCTCGCGGTGGGGGGATGCCTTCCCATGGCGGAATGCGCGGCGATGCCAATGCCCCGAGGGTGCAAGAGCTCGGCAGCCCTCCCGAGCGCGAAGCTCGAAAAGGAGATGTGCGACGCCGCGGCCGTCCCCGAGAAAGCCAAAGGCGAGAAGGAACGGCAGCCGGGGGGGACAATCCGACACCAGCCCGAGAAGCTGACGGTGACTGGAGCGCTCTCCAAAGAGTCGGTGGAGCGAGTCGTCACCGCCGGGCTGCGCGGACTCGAGGACTGCCTGCGGCGCGCCCTCCGCGCACACCCGTCCCTCACAGGAACCGTGAGCGTGAGGATCCTTCTGGACGGAACGGGGAACGTCACGTCGGTTGAGTGGTCGTCGAGCGATCCGTCCGCCGAGCAGTTCAAAACGGACGCCGTCACGCTGGTGAAAGGATGGAAGTTCGACGCCCCGAAGGACGGCAAGCCCGCCACGATCACCTGCGCCTTCTCGATCAAGGGCCTATCCGGAAATTAATGGCCATCCCGCCGCAACGGAGCCGTTCCTCCCACTCCGCCGTGGCGGCGGATGCCGGGAGGAGCGGACGGCGGCCCTCCACCGCCGCCCGAGCACAGCTCTCACGTGCCGCCGTTGAGACGCCGAAACTCCAGAGGGGAAAGCCCGGTGCGCCGTTTGAAGAAATGGGAGAAATAGTACTCGGAGCTGAAGTTCAGCAACCGCGCCACCTCCTTCACGGAGTTGCCGGGCGTCAGAAGCCGCGCCGAAGCCTTCCTCGCCAACGCGTCGGAAAGGAAGTCCTTCGGCGGAAGGCCCAGATCCCGCGCGAATCTCCTCGAGAAGACGTCCTGCCGCATGCCAGCCATCTCCGCCAGACTCTCCACGGTGGTCGACGCGTCGGCCCGCGTTCTGATGAACTCCAGGACCCGCTCGTAGCCGCGGCTCCTGGCGAGTCGCCCGAGAAGAGCGGCGTCGTCATCCGGAACCAGACCGGCGCACAAACCGAACACGATCTCGCTCACCCGCAGCGCCGTCCTCAGCTCGGACTCCTTCCGCAACAGACCGTCCAGCTCGGTCACCAGCTCCGGCGCGTGCCGGCTCTCGCATCGATGACAGGCCTCCATGACGTCGAAGCCATAGAAGAGCTCGAGGTTGAACTGCAGGGAGAGGAAAGGCAGGTCGGCTGCGATGACCATGTCGATCGGCCGGTTGCAAGGAATGAAATACAGGTGGCCCGCGCGCATCGGGAACTCCCGACCGTCCGCCGGGTCGCGGATGCGGCTGCGCCTCCCCGCGTCGTCGTCGCGGACGAAAAGCAGACGGTTGACGGGCAGCCTGCCCCCCTTGTCGCATACGGGATAGGAGTCCACATACGCCGCATGGACAAGCGTCAGCTTCAGGAGCGCATGGTTCGCCAGGAGAAGGTTTTTCCGCCGAACTGTCATAAAATCGCAAGTTTTCGTCTTATATCAATATTCACATAAACTCAATTCTTCCATATAATAATAGCAAAACCGTCAAACCACAACAGGAGCAGCCCGACATGACCTCTTCACGAATACCGGAGCGGGATCTGGAGTACCTGTGGGGCAAATTCCCGCGTTCCCGCGACGAGGGCAGCCTCAGAATCCGCGGCCGGCGGAAATTGTCGCGGGGCATCTCCTTCGATCCTTCGACAGGGCTCGACAACGAGACGATCAAACGGCAGGTCATGGCGTTGGCCGATGAGATGCGGGACCAGCCCCACCCGGTGGTCAAGGCGCGCGCCTTCGAGCTGGTGACAAGGCGCGTCCGCATTGACGTCAGCCCCCGCGACTGGTTCGTCGCCTTTGGCTGCGGCGACCGCCATGACCGCCCTCTGAGCCCCCTGATGGCGAAATGGGAGAAGGAGGTCGACGAGACGCTCCTGACGACGCGGCGGCTCCTCGACGCGCTGAACGGATCCGGAGCCGCCGTGCTATGGAAGGACTTCGATCATTCCGTCCCGGACTGGGACGCGGTTCTCGCCCTCGGCTTCCCCGGCATCCTGGAGCGCGCGCGGCGGCGCCGCCGGGAGCGCGAGGCGCGCGGCGGCATGACGCCCGAGGATCGGGCCTACTTCGACGGCATCGAAATCACCTACCAGGCGATCCTCGAGATGCTCGCGCGCTTCGCATCGCTCGCTCGGTCGAACGCCGCCGGCGACGCCCGCATGCTCGCCTGCGCCGACTGTCTTGACGCCCTCGGCCGCGGCGCGCCGACCACCCTGTACGAGGCCCTGCAGCTGATATATCTCTACTTCATGTTCAGCGAGCACATCGACCGCTTCCAGGCCCGCTCGCTTGGCAACCTCGACCGCCTCCTCCAGCCCTTCTACGCGGCGGATCTGAAGGAGGGCCGCTGCGACGAGGCGCGCGCCCGGGAGCTCATCGACTACTTCCTGATGCAATGGGCCTCGATTGACAACTACTGGGGCCAGCCGCTCTATCTCGGCGGCACGAAGGCGGACGGGCAGTCCGAGATCAGCCAGCTGTCACACCTCATCCTCGAGGAGTACGACCTGCTGGACATCTGCACCCCGAAGATCCAGCTGAAGATCTCCGCGCGCACCCCGCGGGAGTTCGTCGACAAGGCTCTTGACATGATCCGCCGGGGACACAACAGTCTGGTCTTCATATGCGAGGAGTCCATCATGCGCTCCCTCATGGGAATAGGAGCCACCTGGGAGGAGGCGCGGAGCTGCGACATATCGGGCTGCTACGAGTTCTCGCCGAAAGGCAAGAGCAACGGCACCACCGCCGGACACGTCAACATGCTGAAACCCATCGAACTGGTCCTCCACAACGGGATCGATCCCACCACCGGCATCGATCTCGGCTGCCGGACGGGTGACCTCGCGAACCTCGCCACGTTCGACGACTTCCACGCCGCCTACCTGAGCCAGCTCGGCGCGATCATCGAACACGTGATGACCTGCGCCGCCGATGTCGAGCGCCACCTCAGCCGCATCAACCCATCGAATGTCTTCTCCGCCACCGTCACGCGCAGCCTCGAGACCGCGCGGGACGCCTTCCAGAACGGCTCCGTCTATAACCTCTCCGCCATACTCCAGGCGGGGTTCGCCACCGCGGTCGACGCCTTGATGGCCGTCAGGAAACTCGTCTACGAGCGGAACGAGCTGACGCTCGCCCGCCTCAGGGACCTCCTCCGCGGCAACTGGGAGGGAAGCGGAACACTCCGCACGAGGATGCTCCACGACCCGGACAAGTTCGGCAACGGCATCGACGCCGTGGACCTCTACGCCGAGGCCATCGCCCGTTTCATGGCGAACAAAATCAACATGCGGCCGAACGGCCGCGACGGCTTCTTCGTCGCGTCGATGCACTCGGCCCGCACCTTCATCCAGCTGGGCGAGAAGACAGGCGCCACCCCGGACGGCCGCCTGGCGGGCGAGGAGATGTCGAAGAACATCTCGCCGACCATGGGCATGGACGCGAACGGCGTCACCGCCCTGCTCGCGTCCGTCGCCCGCGTCGACTCGGCCCTCTTCCCCGGTGACTTCCCGCTCGACCTGATGCTGCATCCCACGACCGTTGAGGGAGACGAGGGACTGGCGGCCATGCGGACGCTGCTCAGGACCTACCGCGAACGGCATGGCGTCGCGGCGCATTTCAACATCTTCGACGCGGACACCCTCGTCGACGCGCAGCGGCACCCCGACAAATACCAGGGGCTGCAGGTGCGCGTCTGCGGCTGGAACGCCACGTTCACGGAGCTCAGCCGACAAGAGCAGGACATGTATATTCGACGCGCCCGGAACATACGCAGGTGAGCGCCATGGAAACCACGGCGACCATCTTCGACGTGAAACGCTTCGCGGTCCATGACGGCCCGGGCGTCCGGACGGCGCTCTTCCTGAAAGGCTGCCCGCTGCGCTGCCGGTGGTGCCACAATCCGGAGGGGATGTCGCGAACGCCGCGGATCGCCCATTTCGAAACCACGTGCGTCAACTGCGGCGCCTGCGTGACCTCGTGTCCCCGCGGCGCGCACACGACGGTCAGCGGCAGGCGCGTCATCGACCGGACAAAATGCGTCGCCTGCGGGCGCTGCGTCGAATCGTGCCCCGCGAGGGCGTTGAAGCTCTACGGACGTAAAATGAGTGTGGCGGATGCCAGAGCGCTCATCCTCCTGGACCGTGACTTCTACCAGGAAGGGGGAGGAGCCACCCTCTCCGGCGGAGAGCCGCTGGCGCAGGCCGGCTTCTGCGCGGAACTGTTCGCCCTCCTTGGAGAGGATGGCATCCACCGAGCGGTCGACACCTCCGGAGCCGTCAGTTGGGCATGCTTCGAGACCACGCTGCCCCACACTGATCTCTTCCTGTTCGACGTCAAGCACGTCGACGACGCGCGTCACCAGGAGTTCGTGGGAGCCTCCAACGCGGGCGTCATGCGGAATCTCGCGGCCTTGTCCAAGAAAGGAGTGCCTGTCGAGGTCAGAATCCCGGCCGTGCCTGGATTCAATATTGACAAGAAGAGCATGACGGCCATCGGCGAGTTCCTCGGCGACCTGGAGAATATCATCGCCGTCCGCCTCCTTCCCTACCACTCCCCCCGCTCCAAGTTCGAGGCCATCGGACAGATCGATCCGGCGCGTGATCTCACCTCCCCTTCCCCCGCCCAGCTGCATGCCGCCGCCGCCATTCTGAGGGGATTCGGCCTGAAGATCCTCCTGGATCAGTGATTTTCGGCGAAAACCGTTCTACCCGCGCAGAGAGGGTCTTTGGCTGTCCCTGAAGCGGCCGGGCGACATGCCGACGCGGCGCGTGAAGACGCGGGAGAAGTAGAACTCGTCCCTGATGCCGACGCGCTCGGCGATCTCCTTGCATCCCATGGTGGTGTCCGTGAGCAGGATCTTGGCGGCCTGCAGCCTGAGCTCGATCTGGTAGGAGATCGGCGAGACGCCATACCGTTTGCCGAAGGCGCGGCAAAAGTGGTCGCGGGAGAGGGCGGCGGCGGCGGCCAGCTCGTCGAGGCGCAGCGGCTCCCTGAAACGCCGCTCAAGCAGTTCCTTGGCCGCCGGCAGCCCCGGCGACGCCCCTTCCTGTCCGTGAGTGTCGAAATAGACGTTTTTCAGCAGGAAGGCAAACAGCTCCATGGCGATCCGCGAGCCGTTGGCCACGCGGTCCTGCCCCTGCGAGGCGAGCCCTTTGGCCACCCCCTCCAGGAGCGATCGGAACCCGTTGGCGATCCGCCTGGTGAGCTGCGCCGGATAGCGGCGCGGAGGCACCGCCACGCCAAAGTAGGCCGAGAGGAGTTCATGCCACGGCCTCCGCGAGCAGCCGCCGGCCCCCACGAGGGCGAAGGTGATCTCGTGGTACGCCACCCTTCCGGGCAGGCGCGGGGTCAGCACGTGCGGCTCCCCCGGACTCACGGCCACCAAGGCGTCCGGCGCGTAGCCGCGCTCCTCGCCTCCAAGCGCGAGCCGGTTGTGTCCGCCGCTGTAGACGAGCAGATGGTAGACGTCGTGCGCGTGCGGCCGCTCGAGCGGGCCCCCCTCGCGCGCCTCCCGCGGCGAATTGATGTGGAGGTAGAGGACGTGGAACAGCCGCTCCTCGCCCTCGTCGTGCAATGCGAGCAGCCGCGGGGACGTCTGAGGATCCGGCCGCGGGGACGAGGCAATATAGTCCAGCTTGTTGTACATCTGGTCAGCTCCGAGGTTCAATCGAATGACAAAATAGTGCAAAACAAAGCAAATATCAACTATTCACGCCCACCCCGTCCGCCACTATACTATATCTCATAATCATTCCGTGTTTGGCGCGGCGTGCAGACAAGATGCGAAAGGACGAACGACACATGGACAAGGTGCGGATTGGCGTGATCGGCATTGGCGGCATGGGAGGCTACCATGCGCAGTATCTGCGGGACGGGAAGGTCGCGAGGGCGGAGCTGGCGGCGGTCGCCGACATCGAGCCGTCGAAGCTGGAGAAGTACGCCGGCTGGAACGGCGTGCTCCGATACAACTCCGGCAGCGAGCTGATCGCGGCGCGCGCGGTTGACGCCGTGCTCGTCGCCACGCCGCACTACGGACACACCACGCTTGGCATCGAGGCGCTGCGGGCCGGGCTGCATGTGCTCGTCGAGAAGCCGATATCGGTGCACAAGGCGGACTGCGAACGGCTGATCGAGGCCCACAAGGGCCGAAAGAAGCAGGTCTTCGCCGCCATGTTCAACCAGCGCACGCTCAAGGCGCACCGCAAGCTCAAGGCCATGATCGACGCCGGCGAGCTCGGACGGATGACCCGCGTGAACTGGATCATCACCGACTGGTTCCGCACCGAGTCCTACTACGCCAGCGGCGGATGGCGCGCCACCTGGGGCGGCGAGGGCGGCGGCGTGCTGCTCAACCAGTGCCCCCACCAGCTCGACCTCCTGCAATGGATCTGCGGTATGCCCTCGAAGGTCCGCGCCGACTGCGCCTTCGGCAGATGGCACAACATCGAGGTCGAGGACGACGTGACGGCCGTCTTTGAGTACCCGAGCGGCGCCAAAGGCGTCTTCGTGACGACCACCGGCGAGGCCCCCGGCACCAACCGGCTCGAGATCTGCGGCGAGCGCGGCCTGATCATCCTGGAGAACAACACCCTCCGCTTCACCCGCAACGAGGTTTCGATGCTCGAGTTCTGCAAGACCTGCCCGGGCGGCTTCGACAAGCCTGACACCTGGGCCATCGACGTGTGCGCCGACAACCCCGGTCCCCAACACCAGGGGATCGCGCAGAACTTCGTGAACGCCATCCTGGACGGCGAGAAGCTGATCGCCCCGGCCGCGGAGGGCATCCACTCGGTCGAACTGGCCAACGCCATGCTGCTCTCGGCGTTTCTGGGCAAGGAGGTCGCGCTGCCGCTGGACGGCGCCGCCTACGAGAAGGAACTGAAGAAGCGGATCAAGGCGTCGAGCGGCAAGAAGCAGGTCCGCGCCATGCGCGCGGCCGACATGAGCGGCACCTTCTAAGACAAAGCCATTCCTCCCCCGCGGAGTGGACGCATTTTGGGCTCGTGGTTGTTCATTTCAAGAAGCATTGAGGAGTCATGACCATGTATTACACCGGTTTCGCCGACGAGGCGGGTCCCTCGCTTGACCTTCAAATCAAGGCGACGCGGGAGCTGGGCTGGGCGTCGATCGAGGCCCGCAACATCGACGGCATAAACATCCACGATCTGGACGAGGAGGCGTTCCGCCGCGCCAAAGACGCCCTCGACGAGGCCGGCGTGAGGATCAACTGCTTCGGCTCCGCCATCGCGAACTGGGGCAAGCGGATCGACGAGCCCTTCGACTCCTCACTGGCGGAGACCGAACGCGCCATCCGGAGAATGCGCGCCCTCGGCACCACGCTGGTCAGGATCATGAGCTTCGCCGAGCTGAAGAATCCGGACGGCTCCCCGCGCGCCGACCAGATGGAGGAGGAGCGCTTCGCGCGGCTGCGGAAGCTGTGCGCGATGTTCGCCGACAACGGCATGACCCCCGTCCACGAGAACTGCATGAACTATGGCGGCATCAGCTGGAAGCACACCCTGCGCCTCCTGGAGAACGTCCCCGGCCTGAAACTCGTCTTCGACACCGGCAACCCGATCTTCACCGACGACCGTTCCCGTCCGGCGCCGTACCCGAAGCAATCCGCCTGGGAGTTCTACCAGCGCGTCCGCGAGCACGTGGCGTACCTCCACATCAAGGACGGCTACTGGGACCATCTCCAAGAGAAGATGGTCTTCACCCACGCCGGCGAGGGCGAGGGAGACGTCGCGCTCATCGTGAAGGATCTGCTCTCCAGAGGATATGACGGCGGAATCTCCATCGAACCGCATCTCGCCTTCGTCGCTCATGACAGCTCCGTGCGAAGCGAGGCCCAGGTCCGCTACGACAACTACGTGGCGTACGGCAGGCGGTTCATGCGACTGGTCGACACACTCCGAGAGTAGCGGCGCCCACGCCCGCCGACGGTTCCAACCGGCACTCTTCCCCCATGGCGACGAGACCGGCGCCTCTCGGGAATGACCGCATCCCGCGACAGCGGGAGCACGCGCGGCCGCATCCCCCTCGATGGCCGTCACCCCTCGGCGGAGGTCTGGCAGAAGTAGTCGACGAGCTGCTGGAGGTGTCGGCGCATGCCGTCGCGGAACTGGGCGGGAGTGCCCTCTCTGAGCAGTTCCACCAGACCACGGTGCGAGCAGAAGTCCTTGCCGCGGCGCGGCGGCGGCATCTCGCGGACGGCGCGGGTGAAATAGGGCTCGAGGATCGACTGGAAGCGCGCGATGATCTGATTGCCGGACATCTTGTACAGGATGCCGTGAAAGGCGATGTCGCACTCACGGGAGAGCTCCCGGTCGTTGGGATGCTGCTCCTCGCGGCGGGCGATCCGCTCCAGCTCCGCGAGATCGGCCTCCGTCCGGCGAGGGTAAATCAGATCGGCCAATCCGATCTCCATCACCAGCCGGAACTGGAACAGCTCGCGGGCGCTGCGCTCGCTCAACGCCGCCGCGCTCATCACGCGCTCGATGCCGCTGAGGACGTCCGGATCGGAGACGACCAGACCTCTGCGCTTCTTCGACTCGACGATGCCCAGCATGCGCAGACGGCTCAGCGCCTCGCGGACGATGTTCCGGCTGACGCCCAGCATCGCCGCCAGTTCGACCTCCTTGGGCAGGGCGTCGCCAAGGCGCAGATTCTCCTCACGGATATGGGCGCAGATCCGGCTTTCGACGATATCCGCCAAACGTGACATGGGTAACGGGACAAGTGACATGTGATTCCTCCTGGCGCCTCAGTGCCCTGATTCTATCATGTATGGTGGTTCACGTGAGATCCGCGAGTTTGAACCGCAGTATGACCACGTCCTCCTTCCCCACCGAATGAATCACGAAAACCGTGTCGTTGAGAACGTGGCTATAGGGGTAGCCGTATCTCCCGTGCTTGTAGGCGCCGGGGAAACGCAACGGCAGATCGGGGGCGTCGCCAAGAATGAAATGCCTGTCGAAGACATCGCCATCCTCGCTCAGTGCCAATACAAGCGGTGTCCGTCTCAGGCACGACTCGGGGATGTTCGGATTCGGGCAACTCAGCCCGAAGTACCGCCCGTCGGGCAGACGTCCGAACTGAAAACGGCAGCCGCAGTCGGTGTAGGAGGTCTTGACCGGCGCGGACCAGCTCTCCCCGTTGTCGCGGCTCTCGGACACGGCGAGGACGCCTTGACCGGTGCGCAGCATCATGCGAACGACGCCGTATGGTTTCTCGTACACGCATCCCTCGCACACCCCGAGCGAACTCCACGGGGCGGTGTTGGGTATCTCACCGCCCGCTCCCTCGTAGAATCCCTCGGGGAGGTCGGGCAGCGCCGCCATTTTCCAGCCGGTGATTCCCTCAGGGTCGTCGGAGTAGGGGAACATTTGGTGGCAAGGAAAGACCAGGCGGCCACTTGCGAGACGGACCGGACTCAGGTTCGGAACGATTCCCGGAATCGTGGCGGCCGGCCCCCGCCAACTCCTGCCTCCATCCTCGGACACCACCACCCCGGCATGCACGTCTTGAAGGCAGCGCAAGCCGGGAATCCCCCGCGAATGAGCCCCGAACTCGGCGAACTTCGCCAGCCCCATGGTGGTGAGATCGTAATGGGCATAGTAGGCGATCAATTTCCGGCCAACCGCGCGTATGCCCAATGACGTCACGCAAGTCTCAGCGCACTCCCCTTGCGACGGCGCGACGACCGTCACGGGAGGACTCCAGCTCTCGCCCTTGTCGTCAGACGTGGAGCAAACCATCTTCTGCCCCGGGCAGTCCTCGTGCAAATGCCCCAGGGACCATGTCGCATACAGACGTCCGTCGCGCGACGTGATCTGCGGATGATGGCTGTAGGCGGCCGTCCACGAGTCGGCCTTATGCACAGTAAATTCTTCCGGCGCCAGACGGATTGTGCGCGCGCTACCCCAACAGTTGGTGATCGTCGTACTCATGAAAGACTCCTTTTGTTTCCCACATCAGAGGTGCGTTGTCTGCCAAAACACGATCGTCTTCCTCTTCCAGGTATGGACACCGGCGAAGCCATCGGGGGTGGCGATGACGGACGGATAGGAGAACTCCCCCTCATCGGTCTCAAGGTCCACACAACGCTCCCATGCCGCGCCATTGTCACGGGAAACAGCCAGCGACAACGGCGTTCTCACCTTCGGATCGGCGACGGGATTATAGACCAGCAGCAGCGTTCCTTGCGCATTCCGAACGGCGTCGATCCCGCTGTTGTTGTTGAACAGAGTGGTCAGCCTGACGGGACTCCAGGTCCGCCCGCCATCCCGCGAGTCGCTGGCGCAAATCCGCCCGCACGAGCTGCGCATGAGCATGTGGACGCATCCGGGCGCCGACTCCCACAATGTGGGTTGGATGACCCCCACTCCCGCGACAACGCTCCGGTCAATCGCCGGAGGCTGGCAGGCTGTCCACGTCTTCCCGCCGTCTTCACTGCGATCGACGAAGACGCTCCACACGTTGTTCGGCTCCAGCGAGGCGGGAGCCAACCATGCGCCGTCGGCGAGGACGATCGGCTTGTTCTTCACGGGACCGCGGCCGCCTTTGTCGCCAGGGACAAGCTCGCGCGGAGCGGACCATGTCACCCCATTGTCCCGCGACTCGGTCAACCACGTCTCCCATTTGTCGATCCAGTCGCCGACCTTGAAGAACAGCCGCGCCACGCCGTCGGCGGGGACGAACAGCACGGGGTTCCAATGCGGCGCCTCCCGCACCCTGGCGACCATGACTGGCGCGCTCCATCCACCGTTCGGCGAACGCCGCGCGAGCCAGATCGACACGTCATTGTGCCCTTCCTTCGTTCCGCCAAACCATGCGGCCAGAAACGTTCCGTCGCCCAGGCGCGCCAACGTCGACGCATGACATTCTTTGAAAGGGGCCTGCTGGAAGATGAATTCTTTTTGCGTGATCTTCATTTAGTACACCAGTCCTCTGAAGTCGTTGATCCTGTGAAAGGTGATCAAGTTCCCGTTGTGGGCGCAGGAGGCCCGTTCGTCGCCGGAGCGGCTCAGGATGACAAGGTCGTCGCCATCGACCGCCATGGAGGCGTAGTGCCGGGAGGCGTTGTCCGCGGGGCCCTCCGCCACAAGTCCAGCAAAACACCAGTCGATCATGTTTTTGGAGAAATGCAGCTGCAGGCGCCGCCGCTCGTTGTTCGGCAGATTGAAACGCTTGGGAGGCAGGCGGTCCGCCCGGGTCATGCTGTCGGTCGCCTGCGTGCTCAGCAGCCAGTAGAGTTTCGTGGGCTCGTAGCACAGGACGTGGAAGCGCATCTGCCCGCCAGGACAAGGGCCGAACCGAATCTTCTTCCCCGAAGGAACGGTCTCCAGCATGATCTCCATCGGGCCAGTTCCCGGCGTCACGCCGTGTTCAACCACCTTCGCGAGCGCCGCGTAGCCGGTGCCGCCGGTGTGGGCGCGCATCCACAGATGAAACGTCCTGCCTGACGGATCAAACCAGTAGTGGTTAGGATCGAAGATCTGGACGACATTGGTCTCAAGCCACCCCATCGGCGCGCAGTCGCGTCCTTTGACGCCATCGGCGTCGCATCCCGTCGGAAATGGCGCCGTGAAGAACGGCACGCCAAAGAAGTCGACCGCCGGATCCGTCTCGTAATCCGGAATGATCTTCCGCATTGCGATCTCGGAGGCGAACGTCCAGCTCTCACGCCGCGTCAGGTCGTCGCCGATCCGGCCACGCATCAGCACGGGAGCCAACTCGCCGACACTCCATGCCGCGATGTCCCGCGAGATCCGCCGTTCCATCACCAGGTAGACGCACCCGTTGGCGTAGTGGACGTTGCAGGCCGACTGATGCCAGTCCTGCCCCTCCGTGAGCTTCACGGGCTCCGTCCACGACTCCCCCCAGTCGTCAGAGCGAATGACCATCAAATCACCGTAATGGCCAAGCACGTAGAGTGTGTCCCCGGCGATGAAAGGGCGCGCGTGGAAAAACGGGAAATCCGCAACATGCCGCCATGACAAGCCATGGTCGTCCGAGATGAACACCTTCCCCTGCCACGCCCACACCGGCATCCCCGGCCATCCGGCATCGCTCCTCTTGCTGCCCGGAAGCTCTTCAACCCCTGGACCACCGAGGTCGCAGGTGGCCACCAGCCGACCGTTCGGGCAGGTCAACAACCCCGGTGTATAGGCGTACACTTTCTGGGGATCCGGCGACTCGTAGATCGTCACGAAATCATCCGCAAGCGGTAGTACCTTGAATGCGTTCATACTGCGTCACCCTGTGTTGAGAGAAGTCCATTTGCGCGCAAACCGTCGATAATCTTCTTCCGCTCCTCGTCTCTGAACCGGTGGAAGGGCTCCGCCATGAAATCGTCGCAGATGCCCATGCAGGACAGGGCGCACTTCAGCCCTTTGAGATAGCTGGAGCTGTACTGGCCGACACCGTAAATCGACGCGCTCAACGCCATCACCCGTTCATGCAGCGCAAGCGTCCGGTCGAGGTCTTTGCGCGATCCCGCCTCGTAGAGGTCGACGAAAAGACGGGGATTGATGTTCGCGCCGCCGCAGATGCCGCCATGTCCGCCCAGCAGAAGCGTTTCGGCAAGCAACTCCTCGTTGCCCAGCAGCAGAGAGAAGTCCTGCCGGTCTTTGAACAGCAACTGCAGCTTGTGGAAATAGACCATGTTCGCCGAGCTGTCCTTGAGTCCGACAATCCCGGGTATCTCCGCCGCGCGGCGGACCGTGTCCGGCTCGAAGACAAGCTTGGTCATCGTCGGCATGTTGTAAAGGTACAGCGGCAACGGCAGCTCCGGAACCAGATGCTCGAGATACTGGAGAAGCTCGGCCTGACCGGCGGGGAAATAGTACGGCGGGGCCAGCACCACGCCGTCCGCACCCGCGTCGGCGGCCTTTTTCGCCAGCGCCACCGATTCCACAAACGCCGTGTCGGTGATGCCGACGAGGATCGGGACACGCCGCTTCGCCAGCGCGCAGGTCCGCTCGACCAACTCATGCCGCAGGCGATAGCCGAGGCTTGGCGCCTCGCCGCTCGTGCCAAGGATGAAAATTCCATGGACGCCGCCGACGACCAGATGCTCCACCAAACGCGCAAGGCCGTCGACATCCAAGCGGTCACGCCCAACCAGCGGCGTCACCATCGGCGGCACGATCCCTCGTAACGGTGTATGCTCTTTGACCATATTCAGCTCCTTGATTTGTCTTTATGTAGTACATAATAACATAAACTCGCCGCTTTGTCAAGAGGGAAACCGGCGCGGACGGAGCGGAATTGTGAATCGTGAGTGGTGGCGACAACTATCCACCATTCACTTCATCATATGGGCGACTGGTAGTCCAACGAGGAGACAAGCTGCTTGTGGAATTGGCACCATTGGACGAGATCGAGCTGGTCAAGCTGGCATGAGGCGAGCAATCCCATCGGAAGAGGTTCGCGGGGGATTCCCCTGACCTGGCAGTCGATCCAGTCGGCGGTCGCGAGCATCGCCGTCTCGACGTGATAATTCGGCAGCGCGTCGATGGGCTGGTGGCTTGACGGCGTGTCGGAGGTGTGGTGGTAGAGAACGGGAATGACGATTTCATCCGCCATCTGCCAATGTCCGAGGAGCCATGCGCCCGCCTCGGCGTGATTCATCTGGAAGAGGTTGTCCTCAGCCGGACAGATCAGCATCTTGCTTTTGTCGGCCTCGGCCCTGACGAAACGGTAGCCGACGGGATCATAGTCCTCGAGCACCACCTGTCCGATGTCGTGCATCAATGCGGCGAGTTGGATGTTGGGGGAGACGGTCAGTCCCTCGATGCTGGAAAGCAGCAATTCCATGAGCTTGAACGTCGAATACGAATGCCGCCACAACTCCTTCTCCTTGCCCGTCAGCATCTGCATGATCGAGGAGGCGAGCAGAACGTCGCGCACCTGGTTGAATCCGAGCAGGTTGATCGCATGCTCGATGGTTGCGACTTTCGACCGTATCCCATAGAAGCCTGAGTTCACCAACTTCAGGATGCGGGCCACCAACACAGGATCTCTCTTCAGCGCGTCAATCACCTTCTTGAGGTCGACGTTTTCGTCGCGGAGATACCCGATGATGAGAGAGATATTGGCGGGGATCGTGGGAAGGGTTGGAAGCTGGAGGATCCTGTTCCTCAGAAACTTCTTCTTCTCATCGGTCCGCCGCAAGTTGATCCGCGCCGTCTTCGTGTCAGAGAAGCTCTCGCCTCCCTCCACCTCAATGGCTTTGTCTTCGTCAACAAGAGACGGAGTCTTAGACGGAGGAGGAGGAGGAGCAACAGGTTGCGGCGGAGGCGGGGCAGCGCCAGACGAGTCAGGAATGACGATACGGTTGCCGCACAGGGGACATGTGGTTTCGAGGCCTATCCAGGCATGCTGGGCCTGAAGACGTCCCGCGCAGCTCGGACATTTAAAATTGAAAATCCGCTCCATATCGCTCCCTCGAGTCTGGAACAGTATACACAAGGAGAGACGGGGCCGCAACCTGAATCGCGAACACCGCGCAAGATTTTAAGTTAAGCAGTTCCGCGGCGGCGACAACCACTCGCTCACACTCGTGGCTCAGTTCAGACGCGCGAACCGAGCCCCGACAGTAATGGAGGGGTCAGCCGTAAAGCGGCTCCACAATGAATCTCCAGTTAGCAACCTGTCGCCTCCCCTTGCCCTCCTACCTGTCAGCTGAGATTTCAAAGAACGGAGTCGGCCCGGCGGCGAGAGAACGTGTGTCGACCGAGAACGTGACAATCCCTTTCCTCTTCTTCAAAGGAATCTCCTGAAGACGCGCGCCGTTCATGCCTACGGACCAGGCGCGGAGCTTTGAGGCGTGTGCGCTCTCTACCGAGAGCGAAAGGGAACCGGATCTCATAAGGACGGGCTGGGTGCCCAGCTCGCGCAGCGTGGACTTGTCAGCGTTGTCGAAGACCATACCCGTGTTGAGCGCGTCGGTCGAGTACACCACGAGGAGCCTCCTGCTCATTTTCAGGCTGGATGCCTTATCGACGGCAATCACGGCGACCGAGGCGGGAGTGCTCGAACGGACAAGCTTCACCGCGCCGAGGGAGAGCTCATAGGGTTTTGCGATAGAGACGACTTCCGCGCAAGGCGTTATGACTTTCACGACGCCCGCCCTCGTGTCCATCAGCAGTTGCCCGGTGTCGCTCTCGAAGATACCCTTCGCCGTCTTCTCCGCCGTCTCGGTGGCGAGGATTCCGGCAGCCTGGAGCTCGGTGGCGAGCTCCGTCAGCGGAGGAGCGGAAGAAAGATCGCCGATCTCAAACTTCAGAGAAGGCGTCGGGACGGGGGGAACGCCGGATGGCGCCGGGGCGCCCTTCACGTCGATCCCGATGCGCGTCAGCAGGGAAAGCATCGCATAGCTCTGCGGAAGGTCTCGCCACGCCTGACCTTTCGCGATCACCGAAGCGGCGTCGATCGACAACTCCACCAACCGAGCGGACGGTGACGCGTCGCGCAGAAAAAGGTAGGCGGCGACGACCTCGGAGGCCCTGGCAATGGGGTCGCTCGAGATGCTGCACGGCTTGATCGGCGTGATCGAGATGGTCGCCACCGGCGAGGAACACGCCATGAGGCCGTCCATGTCCTGAAAGGCGGCATACGCTCCCATCAAAGCCCCCTGCTCATGCCGATGGGCGTTCCAGAAGCAATGCTGGTACTCCACGATGAAGAAGGGACGCCCGGAGAAGCGTGTCGCCGCCATCTCCCGGAAATAGTCGCCCGCCATGCTGGTCGAGCTTCCCCTCCTGACGGAAGACCCTCTGACGACGCCGGCGGTCGGACGGGCGAAATACCGACTCATCGAGACCACGGGAAGCGGGGCGCGGACCGCGTCGAAGAAGACCTCGGTTGAGCAATCCCACTGGGTGACAAGTCCCTTGTAGCCCAGCGCGGCCACCTCCCGCTGGTACCAGGCGTTCATCCCGCCAAGCGTGTCGGAGAGGAAATAGCCAAGATCGGAGGTTCGAGGACTGCCTTCCCAAAAGAGTCCGTACTTCAGCGACGCCGACCCGGGAGTCTCGCCGTCGGGCAGCCAGCGCTTCCCGGAGGCGTCCGTCCATGCGGTCGCCAACTTCTCCGCGGAGCCGTACTTCGCGGTCAGCCACTTCCGCCACAACTCCGCGAACGCCGGCGTTTCGACCTCGTTGAGAAGAATGTCCTGCTCGTCGAAGAACAGCAGCGCGGCGATGGCCGGATCCTCCGACAACCGCGTCCCACTATAGGGATTGATGTGCTTGAGAAGCCTGCCGACGCCCGCGCGCCACTGCTCCCGCGCCGCCTCGTCATGGAACATCCTGCCCTTGAGCCCCACGCGCCTCACCGCCTCGCCCCCCCCGTTCCCCTTCGCGTAGTCACCCCACGAGGTCATCGCGTCGAGGTACAGGTAGACACCCCTCTGGCGCAGACAATGAAGTAGATAGTCGAAGCGATCGAGGGCCACGGGGTTGAAGACGCCGTCCTCTTTGGCGTCCTTCAGCAGATAGTGGTCGAGACCGCGCAGGCGGACGATATTGTAGCCCTGCCGCCGGACGAGGTCGGCGAACGCCTCGGCCTTCTCCTTCGTGGAAAGGCCCTCGAGGGCCTCCTCGACGATCGAGCATCCAAGGAATTTCACGCGCCTGCCAGAATCCTTTTCGAATGTGAAGTGCCCATCCTTCCCGACGATGACCCGTCCGCGGCTACCGACCGGCGCCCAGTCGTGCAGCGCGGAGAGGTCGAGTATCGAGCCTTTCTTGACGCCGAGGCTGCTCATGTCGATCGCCTTCCACTCGTCTGACGCCATGATGGTCAACGGCGGGCGAGTCATCTCGAACTCGCGGCTCGACAGCGTCGCGGCCACCACGATCCACACGGCGGCGTCGGCGGTGACGAGGCGAATCTCCTTGACGGTGCGGGGCGTGTCGGCAAGAGGGATTCTGGAAAAATACAAACCTACATCGTTGGTTCCGTTGTCGTAGGAGAACGCCACCGCGCCGTTCGGCAGGTCGCATGGCTGCCACCAGTCACCGACGTCGGTCTCTTCTTTGATCTCCCTCTCAACCTCCGTGCCGTCGCTGAACACTGCCTTCACCGTCCCAACCTTCTCCCCTGCTTTCCGACTGCTCCAGCAGGTCGTGTGGAGCAGATACAGGAATCGAGCAGGGGGTGCGGAGAGGGGAACGGGCACGATCGCTTCGCGGAGGGTGATCTTCGGGGAGTTGCGCGGCGAGGCGAAGGAGAGAACCGCGCGACCGTTGTTACAGGCGGGATCGATGATCCTGAGCGGGCAGCCGAGGAACGACGAGGCGCCAAGGTCCATTCCGCGGAAGTCCCTCTCGGGCCCCTGGTCAGACCAGCCGCCAACGCCATCGCCGGCGACGTCGTCCGCGAATCCCATGTTGGCCAGCGGAGCGAGATCGAGGTCGACGTCCTCGTTCGTCGCCACGGACGCCGTCCGCGGCCCCGCGGCCTCGCCAGGCGCGCCGGCGCGCTCGACACAGCCGCACAACCCCGCCGCCAGAACGGCTATCAATACGGAACTAACGCATGCTCTCATATGTTATTCTCCTTGCCATTGCACCAGTATCGCCACCGCCTCGCTTTTGCAAGGAACACCACGGCGTGAAACATGGCCGCGGCGGCTCGGGATGGTATAGTATCCCCATGAAATTCTCCGTGATCATTCCGGCGAGGGACGAGGAGGCGAATCTGCCTGGATGTCTCGACTCAATTGAGGCCGCGGCGCAGCCGTTCCCCGCCGAGGTTGAGGTCGTCGTGGTGGCGAACCGCTGCCTGGATCACACGGAGGAGGTCGCCCTGAGTCGGGGCGCGGTCGTCGTCCGGGACGAGAGCAAGAACCTCTCGATGATCCGGAACACCGGGGCGAGGCGCGCCACGGGCGACATCATCGTCACGATCGACGCCGACAGCCGCATGTCGCCCGGCTCCTTGTCCGCCGTCGACGCGGCTGTGGCGACGAACCGCTACGTCGGCGGGGGGGCCTTCATCCAAACCGAGCGATTCTCACTTGGCATCATCATCACCGGGTTCCTGCTCATGATGCCGATTGTTCTCACCGGCATCTCGGCGGGGATGTTCTGGTGCCGCAAGAAGGACTTCGACGCCATCGGCGGCTTCAACGAGAAGGTCATCGTGGGGGAGGATCTCGACTTCGCCTTCCGCCTGAAGGCCTACGGCAAAAAGACGGGCCGGAAGTTCGGCACCATCTGGCGGCATGGCATCACGACCTCGTGCCGCAAGTTCGACCGCTTCGGCGACTGGTTCATGCTGGGACTCCTCGTCAAGCATCCGCTGCTCGTCTGGAAGGCCCTGCGGAGCACCGACCGGACGATCGCCGACAAGGTCTTCTACGACTTCAAAAGGAATGCCGACCCCGCAGACAAAAGAAAATAGGGTTCGGGGTTCAGGGTTCAGGAGGGAGAACACAGGGATTGAAGCGCTCCCCTATTGATATCACGGATTTCCGTTGCTATATAGTTTTTTGATGATTTTTCCTGAATCCTGAACCCTGGTTCCTGACATTCCAAGGAGTTCGACGATGCAAGCGGATGTGAGCGTCTTTTCGGTGGTGGCGGCGGTATGCCTCGGGGCGAGTCTCGCGGCGGCGACCGGCTTTAGAATTTTCGTGCCCTGCCTCGCCGTGAGCGTGGCGGCCAAATGCGGCATGCTGCACCTGTCGCACAACTGGGAGTGGATGGCCTCGTGGCCGGCCTTGATCGCGTTCGCCTCGGCAAACGTGCTCGAGATCGGCGCCTATTATATCCCGTGGATCGACAACGCCCTCGACTCGATCGCGACGCCGTCCGCCCCAATCGTCGGCATGCTCCTGACGGTCGCCGTGCTCCCGAACGATGTCAAGCCACTCGCCGGCTGGACGCTGGCTATCATCGCCGGCGGCGGCACCGCCATGGTGGTGCAAGCGAAGACGACCGCCCTTAGGGCCCTCTCCACGGCCTTCACGGGAGGCCTCGCCAATCCGATCGTCTCCTCGCTGGAATTGCTCTCGGCGCTGCTCATATCGGTTATGGCGGTCTTCCTCCCCGTCGTTGTGGCCTGCGTCCTTTTCCTCGTCCTCCTCGCCGTCTGGATCCTCCTCGCACGCACGCTCCTTTTCCGCCGCCGGGAAACAGCTTAGCGGGACTTGGCGTTGGAGTTCACGCTTCAGCGTGTCTTACGCCTCTTTTCGGCACGGGGAGGAACACGCTGAAGCGTGAACTCCAACGGCAGACGCCTACGGTGAACACAGGCGTTCCATTTGCGAAGACGCTCAGCTTGGAACGACGTGAGATCTGGCAAACAGCCACGAATCCGCATTGAATTTCCCCTGCCGGAACTTATTATTCAGTTCTGACATTTTTTAAGGAGGATTTTGCGTTATGAGCATGGAAACGAGCGTCGCCGCCCTTGAGGAGAATTTGAAGAGTTTCGACGCCGACGCGCGTCGAGCCGCAAGCGGCGTACTGGCAGAGAAGCTCGCGTCGGGCGAGATATCTTCGAAGCAACTGACCAACGAAGTGAACCTGCACTGCCACACCTGCTTCTCATACAACGGCTACGGGATGTCCCCCTCCGCCGTCGCCTGGTGGATGAGGAAAGAGGGGGCCTTCGCCGCGGGGTTGGTCGACTTCGACGTGCTGGACGGCGTCGAGGAATTTCTGAGCGCGTGCACCTTGCTTGGCCTGCGCGGGATGGCTGGCATGGAGACGCGCGTCTCGATCACCGAACTCATCGACAAGGTGATCAATTCTCCCGGCGAGCCGGGTATCGCCTACCACATGGGGTTCGGCTTCGCGGGGGGGAGCGTGCCGGCGGCGCACACGCCGTTCCTGCGCCGCCTGCGCGAGGGTGCCGCCCAACGGACGAAAAGCATCGTCGAAAAGGTGAACTCCTATCTTGCGCCGGCATCGCTCGACTACGAGGCGGACGTCCTCCCTCTCACGCCGGCGGGCAACGCCACCGAGCGGCACGTCTGCGCCGCCTACGACGCCAAGGCGCGGCGGATCTTCGGCTCCCCGTCGGAGCTTGCGCGATTCTGGGCCGGGAAGCTGGGGGTCAAGGAGCAGGACGCGGCAAAACTCTGCGCCGATCCCGTGAAGCTCCAGGGGGAAATTCGTTCGAAAACCATGAAAGCCGGCGGCCCCGGCTATATCCTCCCCCAGCCCGAGTCGTTCCCGCCGCTCAAGGAGATGAACGAGTTCATCGCCGCCTGCGGCGCCATACCAGTTCTCACCTGGCTCAACGGCGAGTCCGCCGGCGAGAACGCCATCGACCAGCTCTTCGCAGTCCATGAGAAATACGGCGCCGTGGCGGCCAACATCATCCCCGACCGGAACCACAACTTCAAGGATCCGGAAGTTCAGAAGAAAAAAGTCCATGAACTGCAGCGCTTCATAAAAGCATGCAAGGACAGGGACTTCCCGATGTTCGTCGGCACCGAGATGAACGCCCCGGGCCTGAAGATGATCGACGACTTCGCCTGCGACGCCCTGCGGCCATTCGTCAACGACTTCGCGGACGCCGGCGCCATCGGCTACGCCCACACCCTGCTGCTGCCGCATGGGAAAGGGTTCATGAGCGGATGGTCGACGAGCACCTTCCAGTCACGGCGCGCACGCAACGCGTTCTACGCCACCCTCGGCAGGAAGCTCGATCCGTTGAAGGCCCGCGAGACGGTCAAGCGGGCCGTCGGCGCGGACCATCCCGACGCGATCATCGCCCATGTCGTGAAGGCGCGGTGAAAAACGTTCACCCGTCAACATCTCAACGACCGTTGAGATGTTGATGGTGAGCGCATTTCATGCGCGCTTGAAGTGCTTCGGGGGTTTGCCCCAGTAGGCCTTGAACGCCTTTGAGAAGTGGTACTCGTCGTAGAAGGCGAGCTCGTCCGCCACCGTGCGCGCCATCGCGCCTTCCTCCAGAAGCCGCCGCGCCTTCTCCATCTTGCGCTGACGGACGTACTGGAGCGGCGTCGTGCCCAGCTCCTTCTCGAAGCGATGCGACAGGAATGACGGCGAGCGCTCCACCACCGTGGCCAGATCCTTCAGCGTGATCTGCTTGTCGAGGTTGGTGTCCACGTACGCCTCGACCCGCTCGGCCCATGGCTGGTTGCGGTACCGGATCAGCTCGTTCTCGATGATGTACTCGCTGACCCATTTCAACAGCCGTCCAATATCTTCCACCTCCTCCGGCGTGGAACGCGGAAGCTCATCATATGCCGCTCGCAACGACTCCGCCATGGGCCCCTCAGCCTTCTTCGCGCGGTCGCGGAGCTGGCCGAAGACCACCGCTCCCAGATACACGCCCCGCCGGTCGTAGAGCGGGACAATCCCCTCCAGCAGGCCATGATGGCAATGGTAGATCAGCACGTCTCCCCGCTCCTTCGCCAGACTCAGATGCCGCGCGTCGCACCTCCGGCACGCTTTGTCAAAATCGGGAGACGCGCGTCGCGTCCGGCAATAGTTCGAGTCCGGCTTCACCTGCA
Organism: uncultured Victivallales bacterium; assembly: GCA_964436735.1. GTDB lineage: Bacteria > Verrucomicrobiota > Lentisphaeria > Victivallales > GWF2-38-69 > CAYTFM01. The sequence goes on from CAYTFM010000018.1 coordinate 33,666, forward strand.
AGCCGTCCAACTCCTCCTCCCGCATGTCGAAGAAGGTTATCCGGATGCTGAAAAGCCGCCACAGCAGGCCGAGGATCTCATTGAGCTTCTCCCGCTGCGCCGTGTACAACTGAATCCTGCCACGCGTCATGTATAATCCTCAATAAATGATCTTTTTTGCATTTCGTGCAATAATATACATGTAATAGTTTCCCCGTCCATTCCGCCACCCTCCTCCGTACGCTATGCTGACCTTGCAAACAAACGGAGGCAGCGCAGACATGAGAGAGCCATCCACAAAGGAAACCATCGCCGCCGCCTGGCGACACAACCGGGCGGTCCCCGCGTTCAACATCCCCTATCTGCCCATGATGGAACCGGTGGTCCGGGCGCTCCGCGACGCCGACGCCTTCGGTCTGATCATGGTGGCCAGACTCGAGTGGGAGAAGTTCGAGTCGAAGAGCCTTGAAGCCATCCGCGACGAATATAAACGGGTAGGCGACGCCCGGCACACGCGTCTCCATCTCGACCACGTGCCCGCCGTCGACGAGGACAACAAACTTGTGGACTACGAGTCGATCATCCGTCGCGCCCTTGATGCGGGATACGGGTCGGTGATGATCGACGCCTCGCGGCTGCCGTTGCGCGAGAACATCGAGATGACGGCGCAAGTAGTCGCGATGGGACATGCCGCTGGTGTCCCCGTGGAGGCGGAACTGGGAGCCGTGCTGGGGCACGAGGCCGGACCGCTTCCTCCATATGAGGAGTTGTTCGCGTCCTGCAAAGGGTTCACCGATCCCGACGAGGCGGCGCGGTTCGTGGCCGAGACCGGCGTCGACTGGCTGTCGGTGGCGATCGGCAACATCCACGGAGCGATCTCGGAAGCCACCAAAGGACAGACCAAGCCAAAAGCGCGTCTCCACATCGGACATCTTGCCCGCATCCAGGCCGCCGCCAAGGTGCCGCTGGTCCTTCATGGCGGCACCGGTATCGCGGTGGAGTGCGTGCATGAGGCGATACGGAGCGGCATCGCCAAGATCAACATCGCCACGGCCATCCGTCAACCCTACGAGCGAGCGATCGCCACATCGGTGGAAGCTGGACAGCAGGCCGTCTACGACGCCATGCGCAGGCTGCTTGCCGACGAGCTTCCCGACAGCGTAAGATATTCACCCAACCAACAAGTGGAGGAGTAATCCATGGGAGCCATGACATTCGCCGTCTGTTTCGGCAACCGGGGATTCTTCCCCGAGACGCTCATCGCCAGCGCACGGCAGGAGATGCGGAAAGCTCTGGAGGCCCAAGGGCACACCGCGTTGATGATGGACGCCGACGCCACACGCTTCGGAGCGGTTGAGACGCCCGATGAAGGGCAGCGCTTCGCCCAGTTCCTAAAAGACAACCGGGACGGCGTCGACGGCGTCATCCTCTGCCTGCCCAACTTCGGCGACGAGACGGGCGCGGTGGCGGCCTTGCGCGACGCAGGTGTGCCGATCCTCATACAGGCGTATCCCGACGAGTTGGACAAAATGGGATTCGCGCATCGCCGTGACGCCTTCTGCGGCAAACTCTCTGTCATGGATGTTCTTCGGCAGTATGGCGTTCCGTTCACGACCAACAAGCCGCACACCGTCCATCCACTCTCCACGCTGTTCGGGAGCCAACTCAGCAGTTTCGCCGCAACCTGCCGCGTGGTGAAAGGCATGCGCCGCATGAATGTCGGAGCCATCGGCGCGCGGACCACCGCGTTCAAGACAATCCGCTTCGACGAACTCGCGCTCCAGCGCCGCGGCGTCAGCGTCGAGACCTTCGACCTCTCCGAACTCTTCCGCAGAACGCGGAGCATCAAAGCCGGCACCGAGGCGTTCGCCGCCAAAACCGGAAGGCTCGCGCAGTACACGAATTGGAAAGGGGTTCCCGATGAGTCCTTCTCAAACCTCGCCAAGCTGTCAATGGCGATCGACGACATGCTCAGGGAATACTCACTGGACGCCGTCGCCCTCCGCTGCTGGATCGAGATCGAGAAGGAGTTCGGCGTGTCCCCCTGCGTGCTGCTGAGCGAACTGAACGACCGCGGCATTCCCGCCGCATGCGAGATGGACGTGTGCAACGCAGTCGCCATGAAGGCGTTGAATCTCGCGTCGACCACCGCTCCCGCGTGCCTCGACTGGAACAACAACTACGGGGACGACGCCGACAAATGCATCCTCTTCCACTGCGGTCCGGTGCCGCAGTCGATGATGACCGCCAAGGGCGATGTCATCGACCATCCCATGTTCGCGAAAGCCTTGGGAGCCGGCTGCGGGTTTGGCTGCAACGTGGGACGAATCGCGCCACGTCCCATGACGTTCGCCAGCATGAAGACTGAGAATGGTGACACCTCCTTCTTCTTGGGAGAGGGAGAATTCACCAGCGATCCGATTCCCGAGGACTTCTTCGGATGCGCCGGCGTCGCCCGGATAAACGGACTCCAGGAGATTCTCGAACTTGTCGGACAACAGGGCTACCGCCACCACGTGAGCGTGACCAACGGACATTCCGCACTCGCTGTCCGCGAGGCGCTCACCCGGTATCTCGGCTACAAGGAGTCGACACCATGAGCCTCCTAGGCCTTGATGTGGGGACGACGATGTGCAAGGCGGCGGCCTTCAGCGTGGACGGCCGCCTTCTCGCTCTATCGTCGCGCGAATACCGTACGCGGCATCCTCACCCCGGCTACGCCGAGCTTGACGCCACAGAAGTGTGGGGAAAGATCAAGGAGACACTGTCCGACGTGGCCGCCACGACCAAAGGCGACCCGATCAGCGCGTTGTCCGTCAGTTCCATGGGCGAAGCCGTCGTCCCGCTGTCGCGGAGCCGGCGTATTCTCGGCGACAGCATCCTGTGCGCCGACACCCGCGGCGCGGAGCACGCGGACACCCTACGCGCCGCATTCGGCGAGGAACGACTCTACCGCATCAACCCGAACATCATCGGCCCGCAGTATTCCATGCCCAAAATTCTCTGGATAAAGGAACATCAGCCGGAATTGTTCAAAAAGACGGAACTATTCCTCCATTGGGCCGACGCGGTCGGATTTCTGCTCGGCGCCGATCCCTACGCAAGCAACTCGCTGGCCAACAGGACGTTGCTGTTCGATCTCGATGCCAACGACTGGTCCGACGAGTTGCTCTCATGGAGCGGACTTGCGCGCAGTCTGTTTGGCCGGGTCGTGCCCGGCGGCGCTGTCGTGGGGAGTGTTTCCGACACCGTGGCGGACGAACTTGGACTTCCCCGCGGCGTCGCCATCGTGGCGGGCGGCCATGACCAGTGCTGCAACGCGCTCGGCTGCGGCGCCGTGGCGGCGGGAAAGATGGTGTGCGGGATCGGGACGTATGAATGCGTCACGCCGACGTTCCATAAACCCGGCAACCTGACGGCGATGCGGGCGCAAGGCCTCAACATCGAGCATCACGTCGCGCCGGAAGTGTTTGTGTCGTTTCTTTTCAACCAGGCGGGCAGTCTGGTGCGCTGGTTCCGCGACACCTTCGCCGCCGCGGAGACGGATCAGGGCGGCGACATATTCGATCGACTGAACAAGGAACTCCCCACCGAGCCATCCTCGCTGCTGGTACTCCCGCATTTCGACCCGCTCCTGTGGCCGAAATCCGTCACAGATTCCTCTGGCGTCATCCTTGGACTCAAAACACGCACCACCCGTGGCGAGATACTCAAAGCCATCATGGAAGGCGCCACCTTCTATTTTGTCGAGGGCATCCAAACCTTGCGGGACAATGGTGTGGAGATGGACGAATGCATCGCCTCGGGAGGCGGCTCCAAATCGGACGCGTGGCTGCAGATCAAGGCCGACATATTCGGGCTCCCGTTTGTGCGTCCCCTCGTCGCCGAAGCAGGAGTGGCGGGGGCGGCGATGCTGGCCGGCATTTCGACAAGGATTTTTTCGACGCCGGAAGAGGCGGCGCGGATTTTTGTGAAAAGGGAAAAGACCTTCGAACCCGATCCCCGAAGACATGCGGCCTACCACGAACGACACGAACTGTTCCGCTCACTCTTCCCAGCACTCCAACCGATTTTGCGGAAGCTCTGAGGTAGTCGGCTTCTTTGCAAGACGTGACACCCGCAGTCACAGAAGACCAGCAAGGCCAGCGGCGGAACTCGTCACCTTGCGTCTTTTACGAGTCTCACCAAATCGGGATTCTCCCGGTACCAGGAGATGAAGGCGGGGATGCCCTGGTCGATCGTGGTGGAGGGCTCGAAACCGAGTTTGCGCCGCGCCTTGTCGATGTCGGCGAAACTCTCCGGCACATCGCCGGGCTGCATCGGAAGAAGTTCCTTCCGCGCCTCGACGCCAAGCTCTTTCTCAACGATCGATATCATTTTAAGGAGCGGCTCGCTGCGACAGTTGCCGAGGTTGAAGATCTCATACGGCTCAAGTCCATCTGAGAACATCGCCGCGGCGATGCCCTTGACGATGTCGTCGACATAGGTGAAATCCCGCCGCATATTCCCGTGGTTGAAGACTTTGATCGGCTTGCCCGCAAGCATCGCCTCGGTGAAGAGCCAGAGGGCCATATCGGGTCTTCCCCAGGGGCCGTAGACGGTGAAGAAGCGCAGGCCGACGCTTTGGAAGCCGTAGAGATGCGTGTAGCAGTGGGCGGTCAGCTCGTTGGCCTTCTTCGTGGCGGCGTACAGCGAGATGGGAGTGTCGACAGGATCGCTTTCGGAGAACGGGATCTTCTTGTTGCCGCCATACACGCTGGAGCTTGAGGCGTAGACAAGCCTCGGCACCTGGTGATGCCTCACCAACTCGGCGATGTTCAGGAAGCCGGCGATGTTGCTCCGCTCGTAGACGAAGGGATTGGTGAGCGAGTAGCGCACGCCCGCCTGCGCGGCGAGATGGCACACGACCCCGGGACGGAAATCCTTAAAAATGGCGTCGAGGGCGGCATAGTCCTCAAGAGCCACCCGCTTCTCCGTGAAGCCTTTGCAGGCGAGAAGCTGACGCGACCTCCCCTCCTTCACCGCAGGATGATAGTAGTCGTTGAAGTTGTCGACGCCGACGACGTCATGTCCCCGCTTCAAAAGTTCGCGGCAGAGGTGGAAACCGATGAATCCCGCCGAGCCGGTGACAAAAATCTTACGGGGTTCAGGCATGCGCGCTCTTCGCTCCAACGGGTGTTACTAGTGTGTGAAAAGGCACATCTTTTTAGGCGCGCACGACATTCGGCGTGTCCGGCAAGGCGTTCCTCGTGTCGATCACGAGCTTCGCCTTGGCGGCGATCTTCTTATGATCCACGCCGTCATGGGCGGTCGCGATGATGACGGCATCGTAGCGGCCAATTTTTTTGATGTCAACGCTTTTGATCCCGGCGTATTGAGGATACTCTCTGCTTTTCGGCACGGAGGGGCAGAACGGATCGTAGTAGTCGACCTTGACCCCCTTCTCCTCGAGGAGAGTCCACAGCTTGAAGCTGGGGCTCTCGCGGACGTCATCGACGTTCTTTTTGTAGGCGAGCCCGACGAGCAGAATCCTGCTGCCCTTCATGGGGATGCCGCGGTCGTTCATGACGTCCTGCGTCCGCTGCACCACATAGCGGGGCATCTGGATGTTGATCTCGCCGGCGAGTTCGATGAAGCGCGTGGCGCAGTCGTACTCGCGGGCCTTCCACGTCAGGTAGAAGGGATCGATCGGGATGCAGTGCCCACCAAGCCCCGGCCCAGGATAGAAGGGCATGAAACCGAAGGGTTTGGTCTTCGCCGCCTCGATCACCTCCCAGATGTTGATGCCCATCTTGTCGAAGATCACCTTGAGCTCGTTGACCAGGGCGATGTTGACGGCGCGGAAGATGTTCTCCATCAGTTTCGTCGCCTCGGCGGTCGACGCGCTGGATACGGGTATAGTCTTGCAGATGATGGTGTTGTAGAGTGCGAGCGCGGCCTCCAGAGAATCGGGGTTCATGCCGCCGACGACTTTCGGAACGGTCGAGGTCGAGAAGTCCTTGTTGTTGGGATCCTCGCGCTCGGGAGAGAAGGCGAGGTAGAAGTCCTTGCCAGCGACCAGTCCCGAGCCCTTTTCGAGAATGGGTCGCAGCACCTCGTCCGTCGTGCCGGGATAGGTGGTCGACTCGAGGCTGTACAGTTGCCCCTTCCGGACGCCTCCCGCCAACTCCTCGCCGGTCTTGACGATGTAGCTCATGTCCGGCTCGCGGTTGTGCGTGAGCGGGGTGGGGACGCAGATGATAATGGCGTCGCACTCGCCGCTTCTGCCGAAGTCAGAGGTCGGCTCGAAGCGGCCGGTCTTGACCATCGCCGCGATCCTCTCGGCCGATATGTGGCGAATATAGCTTTTGCGCGCCTTCAATTGGCGGATCTTCTGGTCGTCGATGTCAAGCCCCATGACCTTGAAGCCAGCCTTGACGAATTCGATAGCGAGTGGAAGCCCCACGTAGCCAAGCCCCACGACGCCCACCACGGCTTTCCTCTTCCCGATTTTGGCGATGAAATTCTTTAGCATCACATCCTGCCCCGTGTTTTGAATTAAGCGGCTCCGCTGCGACCACGTGCTCAACGATAAGGGTGAAACGTCGCCCATACGCTCCCGCGACCATCCACCCTTGAAAAGCTGGAATTATATACCGATGAAGGGCACAATGCAATGCGGCGGAGCTCCAATATCGTACCCCGGCAAACGCATGGCATGATCACATTGCCGCACTATGTTAACGAAATGCCGCTGGAGGGACGCCTTGTGAGACACGTCAGACACCAATACGCCACCATGACTTTCACCTTCCTGGGAACGGGGACAAGCTTCGGCGTGCCGATGATCGGCTGCCGTTGCGCCGTCTGCCGCTCGACGGATCCGAGGGACAACCGGCTGAGACCCTGCGTGCAGGTGAGTCACGCCGACGTCTCCATCCTGGTGGACACGCCGCCGGATCTGAGAACCCAATGCCTCGCCTTCGGCGTCAAAAGGGTCGACGCCGTCCTTCTGACGCACACGCACGCCGACCATATCTTCGGCTTGGACGACCTGCGCCAATTCAACAGGCTTCGGGAGGGTGCCGTTGACGTCTTTCTTGCGGCCAAAGACAAGGCGTTCGTGCGCAGGGTATTCGCCTATGCGTTCACCACAAAGAAGAGCTCGGGATTGACCGTCCCCCAGATGACGCTGCGGACGGACGAGGAGTTCACCGTCGGCAGACTGCGCGTCACCGCCGTCACGGTGGCACACGGTCCGGTCGACGCCCGAGGATATGTGTTCGAGGCACCCAGCGGGAAGCGTGTGGCGTATGTGCCTGACTGCAAGGCGATACCCGATGCCGCCGCCAAGATTCTGCGCGGCGTGAACACGCTGATCATCGACGGGCTGCGGCTGCGGAAAGCCCATGTGTCGCACATGTTAGTGAAGGATACGCTGAAGGAGATCGAACGTCTGAAGCCGACCGTGGCGTATCTGACGCATTTCAGCCATGGCATCGGACTCCACGAGGAAACGCAAAAACGTCTGCCGTCACACGTCCATCTCGCCTACGACGGGCTTGAGGTGCGCATAACCTGAGGGTTCACACGGAAATAACTTCACATTTTGCTGGCGCGTCACTTCGCCGCTTTGGGCGGTGCCATGCTTTCGACGATGGCGGCGATGTCCGAGTCGAGTTTGTCAGCCTCCTCAAGAAGCTTCTTCATCTCGGGCGCCTTATCGAGCTTGTTGGCGAGGTTGCGGTGAAGGGTCATGATCTTCTTGTGTATCTCGGCAAGCTCCGGGCTCTCCTTGATGAGTTTCACCCGCGTCTCATGCATCTTCATCGAGACCTCGCGGCGTTTATCCTCAAGGGCGCGAAGCTTCTTCTCGGAGTCGCTCTCGGATTCGACGCCCGACTCGGTTCCCGCGGTTCCCGGCGGCCGGACGATCAGACGAGGCGCGGCGGCCTCCTCGGCGAAGGTTTCGGACGGGAGGAACAGCACAGCGAAAGACGTAAAGGCACAAAGAAATAGGCTAAAACGAAACGGCGTCATCGGTCAGTCCTTCGATTTATATGCGGGATAGTTCAAGTTGATAATGTCCTCGGCGGTATAATATAGCGTCAAAGCCTCACCTGCGAGAAAAAGAGATCCCGCGATCACGCCATGGAATCCCGCCCCCCTCGCCATAGCAAGGGCGGCTGGCAGACTCTCCGCGACGCGGGCAGGCACCCCAGGCGCGGCGTCCGCGGCCATCGCCAGCAATGCCTCCGGTGTGAAACATGTACGAGGAGGATTGGCGATAGGCGTGAAGATAAATAGGGAGGCAAGCGGCGCCATCAGACGCAGTTCATCCTTAGGGTTCTTATCCTCAAGACTGGCGAAGACGAAAACGAATTTCCGTGAGGGGAAGTAGTGGCGAAGCGACGCCACGAGCGAAGCGACGCCCTGCGGATTGTGGGCGCCGTCAAGGAGCAAGCCGTCCGGCAGCTCCTGAAAGCGTCCCGGCCAGCGGACACCCGCGACACCTCGCAACGCGGCGGCGAGCTCGAAGCCGATCACTTCCGCCAGACACTTGATAACACCGACCGCCAGCGAGAGGTTTGCCCACTGATACGAGCCGAGCAGCGCGAACACATACGTTTTCCCCTCAACCGAGAAAAAACGTCCTCCATGGAACGGATCGTCGAGATCCTCCTGAGACACGAGTGGTGGCGGCGTTTCAACAGGGGCATTCCGCTCTGTGGCGGCGGCGGTGACAACCCGCCGGGCGGCCTCGTCCAACATTCCCAGGAAAAGCGGAACGCCCGGCTTGATGATGCCAGCCTTCTCGACGGCAATACGCTCAATGGTGTCGCCGAGGTGCTGCAGATGGTCAAGCCCCACGCCCGTGATGACCGAGACAAGCGGCGTAACAACGTTGGTCGCATCGTAGCGGCCGCCCATGCCAGTCTCCCAGACGACCACATCACAGCTCCGCTCGGTGAAATAAAGGGCGGCCATGACGGTCGTAACCTCGAAGAACGTGGGGCACCGCCCGTCACTCCGCATCGCCTCGACATGCGGCCAAACCGCGTCAACGAGGCGATGGAGATCAACCTCCGCGATGCCGCGGCTGTCCACCCGGATGCGCTCCCTGAGCGAGACGAGGTGCGGCGAGCTGTAGAACCCCGTCACAAGACCGGCGGACTCGAGAGCCTTCGCGAGGATCGCGCAGACGGAGCCTTTGCCGTTGGTTCCGGCGACATGGACGAACCGCAAGCGGTTCTGGGGATCACCGCACCTGCCAAGCAGCTCGCGCGTCTGCTCCAGTCCGAGCTTTATGCCGAACCGCTGCAAACTGAGCAGCCGCTCCTCGGCGGATGTTGTGAAGCGCGTCTCGGACATACATTCATGCGGCATCCGCCGCGAAATGATTTTTCATGTTCTTTTTCTGATCATAAGTTTTTGTGGGCGAAGCACCACAAAAACTACCTGAAGCCGTACTTCTCGCCGAGGGCCAGGCACTCGGCGCTTTTCAGGACGCCTTCCGTGCTGGTCGGACTGAAGAGGCACGAGGCGGCCGAGCAGACGGCGAGGCGGAGACAGTCGGGCATGGGCCACCCCTCATGGAATCCGTACAGCGTGCCGGCAGCGAAAGCGTCACCGGCGCCCAGCGTCCCGGCGAGTTTCGCAGAGGGAACCTTCAGGCGGCGTTGGCGGAACTGCGCGCCATCGACATCGACGGCGACCGCCCCCTCGGGATAGTGGATGACAACAGCCTTCTTCACGCCGGCGGCGATCAGATCCGTGGCGGCCGCCATGAGCTCCACGGGATCCGCGGAACCGTCGTGGTTCATCTTCCTGCCGGTGACACGCGAGGCCTCGAAGTCGTTGATCACGAGGTAGTCTATGTGGGGGAGCGAGGGCGTCACGACCGCGCGGAAGCGGTCGCTGTCCTCGCTCACGATGTCGACGGTGGTCACGAACCCTTTCTTCCTCGCGGCCTCAAGAAGGCGCGCGGCCTCGGTGACGCCGTCGGCCCCGATGGCGTCCATGGCGTCGAGGAGCAGAAGGTAGGCGAGATGGAAGATTTGGGCAGTCGACGCGTCGAGGTCGAGGTGCTTTCGGCAGAAGAGGGCGTTGGCGCCGCGCTGGTGGAAGAAGGTGCGGCGGCCGGTGCTTTTGACCGTCATGACGTCAGTGTACGAGGTCGGAGCGGCGGCGGTCGGACGGATCCGCGAGGTGTCGATGCTGTTGCTGTCGAACGACCCGATCAGCAGCTTGCCGTAGGCGTCGTCGCCCACGAGTCCGGCGACCGCTTTCGGGAAAGGGGCGCCGAGACGGTGGAGGTCGACGAGCAGATTGTAGGGCGAGCCGCCGAAGCTGATCCGCTCCTCCGTGATGTTGACAAGGGCGTCCTGTCCGGGCCACACATCAATAATCTTCACGTGGTCGACGATCAGGTTGCCTGCCGCCAATATGCCGGTTCTTTTCGTTGTGCTCATTTCGTCTCACCTCCCGAATCTGACTCTGTTTCCACGCGTTTATGCGCCGCGGCGCGTTTTTTATCAAACAAAAAGAACAAACCGCCACTGAGGTTGAAGAAGAGCAGAAAAAGCGAGAAGAAGCTCATGACCGACTTCGCCTTGTCCGCGGCGAGGCCTCCCGCAATCAACAGGGAGACGACGCCGATGTCCCGCACGCCCAGCCCGGAGGGAGCCCCCGGTATCACCGCGAGGGAGTTGCCGACCGACACGGCAAGCAAATAGGTGCCAAAACCGGCGTTGTCGCCCGAATGAAACGCCAACCCGAGAATGAAGGTGACCACCGCGAGCAGGAAATGCACGGCGAAGGTGCTGATCAGTAGGCACGCGACCAGGGTGCGTGTGTTTTTTTTGAAAAGATCGAGGGCGGTGGCGAGCCGCGTGAAGGAACCTTTGGCATAATGGTCGCCAAGCGCGATCAGCTTCCGCACCGGCGGGATCTTCTCCAACGTCCGATGGAACCACAGGGCGACCACCGCGAGCAGCGCGCCGACGCAGCAGGCAAGCAGCAGATACACCACGAGAAGCATGTTCTTGCTGAGAGAATCGATCGTGTGGAGTGACAGCACACACGCCGCGCTGGCCACGAGAAAAAGCCCCAGCATGCCGAATATACGGTCGATGAGAATAGTGAACACGCCCTCAACCTTCGACCCAGGCGGCGCATGCGCCGTGATGAACGCGGTCTTCACCAGATCGCCGCCCAACGCCCCACCGGGAATCACCATGCCGATGAACAGCGACTGCAAATTCAATGAAAGCGTCTTCCAGTAGGTGATCTCTATGTTCTGGCATCGCAGCAGCAGAAACCAGCGGAACGTCCCGGCCAAGAGATGGAATCCGTACAATGCCGCGGCGAGCGCCAGCCAGGCGAGATTCGCGCCGCGCAGGTTGGCCGACAGCTCGTCGGTGTTGTTCCGAAAGTAGAGGAAGTATAAAATGCCGCCAACGACCAGCAGCTTGAGGACAAAGCCGACGAACGTCCGCAAGCGGCCCCCCTTCGACGCGGACGCAGTGGCGTTTTGCGAGATATCCGTCTGCTCCATCAAAAACTCCAGTTACATCAGACCGCCGTCACGGCGGCTATTCAGTGACATTCTCACATTAGTGCGAAAATGTTTATTTTCAGCCTAATTGAGTTTATGAGTTGTCATGCGGGTCGTTCGCCAATCAACTAATGACTAGCGACCAATGACTAACCATTCTCACCGGTCGAGCGAATCGTCGTTGAGGATATCTTGTATGGCGGGTGACGAGAGCAGCTTCTCCATCTTCGCCTTGCATTTGCGTTCGGTGCCGGTGCGGACCTTGAACTCGGGATTGAACACCATGGTGGCGTGGGCGAGGTGGTGGATCATGCCGGACATCGTGCGCTCGGAGATCACGTTCGCATGGTAGCCCCTGTCGATGAGCTCAAAATAAAGCCGTTTGCCGCAGGTGACGCCCTCGTCAACGCCCATCGAAAACGTGAGCTTCTCCTTGCGAAGGATGTCGGTGCGGTAGAGCGAACAGATGGTCCGCACGTAGAAGTCGTACTTCCGGGGGTCTTTGGCGACGAGCCGCCTGATGAACGCCCGCACATCGGTGGCCTTCTTGAGGAACTCCTGCCAGGCGGGCTTGATGTCGAGCTTGCCCGAGCCGACGCAGGCGGTGTGCGGCGGGTTCTTGATATGCGTCACCAGCCACGTCAACCAGCCTGGCTTACGCGGAATAGAGTCGGAATGCATGGAAAGGAAGAACTCGTTCTTCGCATGCTCAAGTCCGATGTCGAGAGCGGAGCCGTGCGCCCATGAGCCCGACTTCATCACCTCGCCAGGCCGCTCGATAAGCCTGATCCACGACAGGGACCGCAGATAGTCCAATGAGGCATCCTGCGAGTTGTTGTCAACCACGATCACCTCGCAGGGGTGCCGCGTGTATTTCCTGATGCTGCGCAGGCAGAGCTTGGTCAGCATCTCAGTTCTGTAGTTGACGACGCATATGGAAACTTTGTTTTTGGGCATACGAAAGATATTTCCGTTCGAGTTCTATGTCTGACCTGTTTGCGTGATTCTACATCGGTTTGCGTCACGTCCGTAGACCGTCTACGGAAATAACTGCGGCATCACCAGAGCACCAAAGACGGATTGTTCCTGCACCTCGCAAGAGCACCAGACTCGTCCAGGAGAAAATCAAAAGATTTGCGGTCGGGAGCGGCCGAACGGCCTTGCCCGCCGCACCAGATCATCACACCGTTCTCGTCGGACCAGTCGAGCGCCTGGTCGTCACCTTCCCTGATATCGTCAATTTCCGCGATAAGCGGCATCGCCTGATCCGCCTGCGCGACCGCCACCTCGAGAGCCTGCCGAAGCTCCGCCCCGTGCACGGCGGGCGGCACGGCGAGGCGAAAGGCGTCAAGCGTTCTGTTGTTGACGCCGAGCGAGACGGTCGGCGACGAGGCCGCGGGAGCGGCCTCAAGCCGCACGTCCCGTATGCCGATGCGCCGTATGTCGGCGACCGAGATTTTGGCATTCAAGATAATGCGCAGGCTCATCGTGTAGAGATGCTGTCCTCCGCACGGCCTCGGCCACCAAAGCAGCGGGCGGTGAATCGCCACCGGCCTCAGCGTATGGACACTCAATCCTTCTTCTATAGACAACCTCGCCGACGGCAGAAGCTCCATGCGGTCGACCTCCAGCGAGGCAATAAGCGTAGCCCTCTCGTCTGACTCCGCAATGATGACCGGCGTAATCGCCGCCCTGGATAGCGAGTCATCCAAAGAAATGGAATAGAGCACTTTTTTGATTTCGAGTGCCATTGCGCATGGATTCCGTCCGAAATCCCGAAACAAAGCGTACACTCTACCACGACCGTCCGAATAAGCAAGCCTTCGATTACCGCGGCATGCGAGACTGACGCCAGACATCATGATGAGAACACACGCCTGCCGCGCATTCCGACACACCATCATTTCCCGCGCAACGAGAAGACCGGATTTGCGATGCGCCCCGCATAGATGTAAAGTCGGAGGAAACAATTTTAACGGCCTTAGAGTGGGAGATGTGCGGAATGGCGAGACACGTGGCGATCTTGATGGGCAGCGAGAATGATCTTTCATTGCTCGGCGGGGCGTTCGAGATTCTGGAGCATTTCGGCGTGGGCTACTCGGTGCGGGTGATCTCCGCCCACAGAACGCCCGACGAGGCGTCCACGTTCGCGGCCGAGGCCGAGCGGAACGGTTACAAGGTGATCATCTGCGCCGCAGGGATGGCCGCCCATCTCGGTGGCGTCATCGCCGCGCACACCACGCTGCCGGTGATCGGCATCCCGATTCCCTGCGAGCCCTTCAATGGCCTCGACGCGCTCCTCGCCATGGTCCAGATGCCTCCGGGAATCCCCGTGGGCGTCGTAAGCTCGGGAAAACCCGGCGCGCGAAACGCCGCCCTCTACGCCATCTCGATGCTCGCCCTCTCCGACGCCGCGCTTGCCGCGAAGCTCAAGGAGTTCCGCAAAAGCCAGTCGGACAAGGTCCGCGCATCCGACAAAGAGGTGAGCGCGAAGTATGGGAAAGGGTGAGAGAAGAAGTGAATAGTGAAAAGTGAATGGTGAATAGTGGCATGATCGACATGGAAAACAGGAAAAAATACACCACACTATGCAAGGCGGGCCGTTCGTCCGATGCGCGGACGGCTGCTATGTCAGGCATAGCAATCAAATTGGGTTGCGGACGGACTCCGCATTGCGCGGCATGAACGCCAAAGTCAACATATTCGTTTTATGCGTCGCCCTATGCGGAGCAGCACTACTGGCCGACTACGGGTATTATGGGTACGACGGATACGACGAACCCGATCCCTTCGACTTGATGGACTCGACCCTCGAGCTACCAAATGAGCCGCCCGATGAAGGGCACCCCGTCGTCCCAGAGCAGAACGTCGAAACCGAAAAGCCTGACGCCGCGAAACCGGGGCCTCACGTCAAGGACGATGCCGTCCGAGCCCCCATCCAGGAGGGCTTCAAGGAAATCACCCTTGACAAAGAGGATGAGGCGCTCGTCAGAGACGTCATCGACATTTTGCATGGCATGCAGGACGCGAGAACAACTCCTGAAGCGCTGTCGCCGTCCTTCCGCACCGAATTCCTCAGAAACCTTGTCAAACGGCTCAATCCGAAGGCCGACCTTGTCGCCGCACCCACTTCGGAGGAAAAGACGGTCGAACCTGCGGAATGCCACTCCTACCCGGCAAAAATCATCGCCTCCCAGCGGGTGTTCTACGCCCGCCTCGACAATTTGGACAGGGCAAGTTTTGAGAAGCTCGCCGAGGACTCCACGGCAGCCGCGCGGCTCGCCGACAAGCCGCTCGGCATCGTGTTAGATCTACGGAACTGCGCCTCGGGGGACGAGGAGTCGCTGCTCAACATTCTTGGCGTGCTGGTGGAGCCGGAGAAGCTCCCCAAACCATGCGCGCCGAGAGAGTCTGTCGTACTTCACCTTCCGCTCATCACGCTTGTCGGGCCAGGAACCAAAGGGTTCGGCGAACTGCTCGCCGAATATCTCTCCGCCGCCGGTGAGGCCCTTGTCATCGGAAGCCCAACCACTGGAACGCCCCCCTCCATACGGGAGGTTAAACTCTTCACCAACGACCGCCTCGTCATTCCCGTGTATCCGGAGTGGGTCGACGGCACGTTCCAGAAAAGCGTCGCCCCCGACATCACCGCGCCTCCCGCGCCCATCGTCGACTTCGAGAAGCTCAGCACGTCCGTCGGTGCGGAGAAGGATGATCCAAGCCTCACTAAGGCGGTCGACCTGCTCTCCTGCCTCGACACCATTCGGAACAAGAGGAACTACTTCGACGAGCACTCGCCAGACGAGTGACCTCTCCGGCCCCGGCATCGCCGCCGCCGCGAGC
>CAYTFM010000019.1:0-43674 GCA_964436735.1 uncultured Victivallales bacterium
ACCCCGTTCAACCCGAAAGGGGTTTCATTTGACTGATTTTAGCCTGCAAGTCTATTCCTGTCTTGACGGCTATTAACTTTTTGTTGTGTTATTTTATCATTCACATCTTCCGACAGGACTCCCGCCGCGCTGAAGCGGACATGATCGAGCGGCGCGCCCCGCGCGGCGGGGCTTGACACGGCGCGGGGGATCGGCTATACTAGTGGCAACGTTACCGGCAACGTTGCCGGTTTCCATCAAACCGAGGAGTTGCGATATGGACGGCGGAAGCAGGGAGATCGGGTTCGACGTGGCGGAGCTGCGGAAGCTGCTGGATGTGGATCAGACGTGGCTGGCGACGGCGCGGCGTCGGCAGGCGGCCCTGTGGCGCGGCGAGCGGTCCGACGCCTGCCCCATCGTCTTCAACGCGCCGCTCACGCCGGCGCAGGAGAGAATCCCCAACCCGAACTTCAAGGAAGCCTTCGATGATGCCGATCTGATGCTCTGCTCGCAGGCCAGGGCCGCCTGCGCCGTCGTCAACGCCCGCGCCGACGGCGTCCCGTCGGTCCGCGTCAACTTTGGTTGCGGCACCATCCTCGCCTGCCTCGGCCTTGAGCAGGAGGTGTATCCCGACAAGATGCCCTGGCTGCAAAATCATCTGACAAAGGAGCAGATCACGAAGCTGACGGTCGACGACATCCAGCCCCGCGGCTCCTTCGCCACGGGACTCGAGTGGATGCCGCGGTTCGCGCGGATTCTGGGCGACTCGTGCGCCGTCTACTGCATGGACACGCAGGGGCCGTTCGATCTCGCCCATCTCATGATCGGCGACGACCTGTTCATGGAACTGCGCGACGATCCGCCGTTCGTCCATCATCTCATGGAGCTCTGTCTTGAACTCGGCATCCGGACGCATCTTTGGATGAAGGAGGCGATCGGCGAGCCCGTTGGTCAGCACCACCATGGCAACAGCCTCTACGCCGAGAATATGGGAATCCGCATCTGCGAGGACACGACGGCGATCGTCGGCCCCCACGACGTGCGGGAGTTCGCCATGCCCTACACGCGGCGGCTGGCCGCCCGTTTCGGCGGGGCGTGGGTGCACTACTGCGGACGCAGCGACTGCCTGACGGACGCCATCCTCGCCGTCCCCGAGGTGCGCGGCATCAACTTCGGCCACATGGCGAAGTTCCCGCACCCCTACGACGAGACGATGGGCAAAATCAAAGCGGCGGGGAAGGTCTACAACGGGGGCTGGCCGCGGGAGCCAGGCGAGAGCGGCAAGGACCACCTACGCCGCCTCCACCGCTGGGCCGCCCAGGGAGCCATCCTCCCCTCCGGCGACGCGGCGGTCGGCGGAGAGAACGGCTTCGCCACCGCGTTCGAGGCGAGGGATTTCTGGTATTCGCTTTAATGCGCCCCTCGGTCATCGATGTCGCCAAGGCGTGCGGCGTCTCGCCGTCGACCGTCTGCCGCGCGCTGAACGACCACGCCGACATCAACGAGAAGACGCGGAAAAAAATTATGACCGCCTGCACGCGGCTGGGCTATTCCCGCAACGCCGCGGCCCGTTCCCTGCGCCTCAGCGGGAGCGGCGCGGTGGCGCTGCTGACGCACGACCAGACCCACGAGCTTTTCATCGAGAAGGCGCTTGCTCTCAAGAACGCCCTCGGCGCCGCCGGATTGCCCTGGCGGCTCTGGACATGCGCGGGCGATGACGATGCTGAGCAAGTCATCGACGAGATCATCGGCTTCCGGCCGCTGGGGTTTATCACCACGGGAGGTCTTCCGGCTTCCACGTTCAAGCTGCTTGCACGCAACAAGATCCCCGTCGTCTGTCACGACGTGGACATTGCCGGAGTGGATTGCGTGGCACTCGACCGGGAGACCGCGGCGTTCAAAACGGTAAGCCACCTCCTGAAGTCAGGACGACGCCGCGTGCTCGCGCTCGGCCTCGGCACGCTAAGCGACCGCGTCAGCGGCTACCGGAAAGCCCATGCGGAGGGGGGAGTCATGATCGATCAGGCCCTTGACTGGAACACCCCTTACGGACACAACCTGTTCGAATATGGACACCAGCAGACGCTTCAGGCTCTTGAACAGGTGGCCTTCGACGCCGTGTACGCGGTGAACGACGCCTGCGCCATCGGAGCCATCCGCGCGCTCAAGGAAAAGGGACGAAACGTGCCGGAAGACGTCGCCGTGGCGGGGTTTGACGACATCATGGCGGCGGCCTTCGTGACGCCGTCGCTCACGACGGCGGCGCAGCCGAAAGAGGAGATGGCCCGTCTGGCGGTGGAGTTCCTGCTGGCCCGCATCAGGGATCCGCAGACACCTCGGCAGTTCGCCCGACTTGATGCCGAAATCCGCCGCCGCGAGAGCGCATAGGCGGAACGCGCGTTCCGCCTTACGACGCCGAGGCGGAGGGCTCGATGATGCCGAAATCCTTCTTGGAGATTTCGTCGCCCTTCTTGATCTTCTTTTTGGAAGTCACGAGCTTCGGCACCCCGGACTCGACGGTCTCAGCCGTGATCACACACTCATCGACGTCGTCCCGCGAGGGGACCGAGAACATGATGTCAAGCATCAGATGCTCGAGGATCGAGCGCAGACCACGGGCGCCGGTGCCCTTTTTGACGGCCTTCTCGGCCAGGGCCTCGACAGACCCCTCCTCGAAGGAAAGCTTGACCCCCTCCATCTCCATCAACTTTATGTACTGCTTGGTCAGCGCGTTGCGCGGCTCGACCATGATGCGCATCAAGTCGTCCTTGGACAGCGGTAAAAGGGCCGAGACGACCGGGAGTCGGCCGATGAACTCGGGAATCAACCCGAACCGGAGAAGATCCTCGGGCTCGGCGTAGCTCAGGATGTTGTCGCCCTCGAGGATGGCTTGCTGCTCAAGGCCCTCCTTCGGGATTTTGAAGCCGAGGACTTGTTTGCCGACACGGCGTTTGACGATCTTGTCGAGCCCCACGAAGGAGCCGCCCAGGATGAAGAGGATGTTGGTGGTGTCGACTTTGAGGAACTCCTGGTGGGGATGCTTCCGTCCGCCCTTGGGCGGGATGTTCGAGACCGTGCCTTCGAGGATTTTGAGCAGGGCCTGCTGCACGCCCTCGCCCGAGACGTCGCGGGTGATCGAGACGTTCTCGTTCTTGCGGGCGATCTTGTCGATCTCGTCCACGTAGATGATCCCGATCTGCGCGCGGGCGATGTCGTAATTCGCGGACTGCACGAGATTGAGGATGATATTCTCGACGTCCTCGCCGACATAGCCCGCCTCGGTCAACGGCGTGGCGTCGCAGATCGAGAACGGCACATCGATGATCTTCGCCAACGTCCGCGCCAGCAGGGTTTTGCCGGAGCCGGTCGGTCCAAGCAGCAGGACGTTGCTCTTCTCGATCTCGATGTCATCCTTGGTGCTTAGACCGCTGAGCTGGCGCTCGCGCTGGGTCTGGAGGCGCTTGTAGTGGTTGTGGACAGCGACGGAGAGGACCTTCTTGGCGTGCTGCTGTCCGATGACGTATTTGTCGAGGACCTCCTTGAGCGCCTGCGGCTTGGGGATCTCAAGCGGCGGGATGACGGGCTGCGCCGCCGCCGCCTTGCTCTTCTTCTTGTCGGGCTCGTCCATCTGGCCGAACATCTCGAGGCAGACTTCCGAGCAGTTGCGGCAGATGTTCGAGTCGTTGGGGCTCGTGATCAGCTGTCCAACCTTGTCGGGTGTCTTCCCGCAGAACGAGCAGCGGGGCAAATCGTCGTCGCCTCTTTTGATTGCCATGAAAACGGATCCTTGTTGAGCAATTGAACATTAGGCGGCTACGCCGCAACTTGGTTTCAGTGTTCGGGTTTCAGGTTTCAGACAACATTGCTCTTCCTGACACCTGACACCTGGCACCTTTGAACTCCCTCAGCTACGAATCGTCCTTCTTCTCGTCATTTTTATCATCGGATTTGGACTTTTCGGACAGGAGTTTGACCTCCGCGTCGGTGGTGAGGACGGAGTCGACGATGCCATAGTCCTTCGCCTCTTGGGCGGACATGAAGAAGTCACGCTCGGTGTCCCTGGTGATCTTGCCGAGTTTCTGTCCGGTGTGCTTGGCGATGATCTCGTTGAGGGAGGAGCGCATGCGCAGGATCTCTTTGGCGTGGATGCTGATGTCGGCGGCCGTCCCCTCGGCGCCGCCCCACGGCTGGTGGATCATGATGCGGGCGTTGGGCAGGGCGAAGCGCTTGCCCTTGGCGCCGGCGCACAACAGGACGGCGCCCATGCTGGAGGCCTGCCCGACGCAGTAGGTCTTGATGTCGCAGTTGATGAGTTGCATGGTGTCGTAGATGCCGAGTCCGGCGGTAACTGAGCCGCCCGGGCTGTTGATGTACAGATCGATGTCCTTCTTGGGATCCTCGGATTGCAGGAACAGCAGCTGGGCCACGATCAGGTTGGCGATTTCATCGCTGATGGGTGTGCCAAGCAGGATGATGCGGTCCTTGAGAAGCCGCGAGTAGATGTCGTAGCCGCGCTCGCCGCGGCCGGTCTGCTCGATGACCATTGGAACTAACACTGACATGGAAGTGACTCCTTTGAGGATGGATCAAATCTCTTTGGCGTTGGCGATGAGGAAGTCGGTGACTTTGCCTGCGAGGCACTCGTCGACGACCTTCGAGATGCGGCCCGTGGAGGAGAGGCGCTTCAGGACGTTCTCCGTGCTGTAGCCGAGATAGTCGCTGATGCCCTGGATGTGGCGGTTGAACTCATCCTGCTCCACCTTGATGTCCTCCTTCTTCGCGATCTCTCTGAGAAGGATGAACTGGCGGACGCGCTCAGTCGATTTCGCGCGGGCCTCGGCCAGGATGGTGTCGCGGTTCGCCTCGAACTCCTTGGCGATCTCCGCCTCGGGAGCGTCAGGCTTCACTCGGCTACTGAGGATCTTCCTGAGCTCGCCGCGGGCAAGTTCGTCGACGAGCGCCGGCGGCACGGGGAACGAGGCGTCCTTGGTGATGGCATCAAGCACCTTGCCGCGCTTGAGGGACTCGCTCTCGCGCTGCGAGTCGCGGTCGAGCTGCTTGCGGATATTCTCCTTGAGCTCGTCGACCGTCTTGAGCATCAGCTTGGTGCATAGCTCCTGGTCGTCGGCGAGAGGACGTTTACGCTGGACTTCGAGAACGGAGATCTTGTAGTTCCCCTTCTTGCCGGCGAGGGCTTTCTCGTCGTGCGTGGCGGGGAATTCGATGACGACGTCGCAGGTCTTGCCCGCGGTGGCGCCGACAAGCGCGGCGTTGACGCCGGGCAGGATCTCGTTCTCGCCGATCCAGATGTAGTTTTCCTCGGCCTTGACCAGGCGGCGCACATGCTCAGCCGTCTCAGGCGGCAGTTCGAGATCGGACGAGTAGGAGACTTTCAACATGTCGCCCTTGTCGGCGGGAACGTCGACCTTCTCAAAGCGGCCATAGATCTCGCGGTAGAAGACAAGGCGCTTCTCGACCTCCTCGTCGGTCACCTTGGACTTGACCGCCTCTATCTGGATGCCTTTGTACTGCGGCAGATCAATCTTCGGATACACGTTGAAGATCAAGGAGACGTGGAAGTCGGCGGCGAGGTCGAGCGTCTCGGGGGGCTTCGAATCTTTCGGGAAATCGATCGAGTCCTCGACTATGTCCTCGTCCGCGGACACCTTGCGGAAGCAGGAGCCCATCAACTCTTGGAGGGTCTCGCCGCTCACCTCCTTGGCGTGGAGGTTCTTGACCATGCTCGGAGGCGCCTTACCCTTGCGGAAACCAGGAAGGTTGACGTTTTTGGCGAACTGCTTGAGTATGATCTCGTAGCCCATTTTGACCTGCGGAGCGGGAATGGTGAAATCGGCCTGCTTGACGCATGGGTCCAGATCCTTCTTCTCGACGATGATCGCCTCACGAATCTTGTCGCTGATTAAGTCCATACGCGTGGCTGTGGCCTTTCTCTTAAAATCTCGGTTGTGTCTGCGTTGGTGGCGTCCGGACGGGTCGGCCGCTGACGCCAAAACATGAAATATACACGATATCGTTAAAATACGCTATGGAGTAATTGAAAAATGCCCGGAACAGCCCCAAAACCAGCACATAAGCTGTGAAATCAGACTTTCGATTCACGGAAAAATTCAGTTTATCATGTGTGGTGGTGGCCGTCTGTCAGACTTGTCGGACTCGTCAGACCAGTCAGACATCGGGCAGCCCCTCACAGACTTTCACTTCACCGCGCGCTCGATCAGATCGGTCTCCGACAGCCGTCCCTTCCGGTCGAGGCGCAACGTCTTCAGCGCGTGAGCTCCGATCTTGGCCTTGAATGAGACTCCCTCGATCTGGAATGTGAAGGTCGTGTCACGTCCGGCGGTCTCCCAAAAGCGCATCACAAGATCGTTGCCACGCTCGGCCTTCTTCGCCGCCACCAGCATGATGTTCTCCGCGGCGATTGAGACAAAGGAGCGGATCTTTGGCGGTCGCACTCCGCGAGTCGTCGGGAAATAGACCAGCGGCTCGAGCGGCATGTTCTCCTCCCACGCGCCACGGGAGGCGGCCGCCGCGGTCGCCGCCTTCTGGCCGAACAGCAGCGAGATGCGCGCCTCGCGCAGCCCTTGGTCGTGCCGCGGGATGTAGCGATCATGGAAGCGCTGGCAGTCGGCGGCCACCGTGATGCACCCATAGGCCGGACTGCGCAGGACGCTCAGCCGCAGACAGTCTTTCTTCAAACGGTAGCCGTGAATGCCGTGCGAAACGACGGCGAACGGCGGGATCGCCGCGCCGCCCGAGAAGCGGATGAAATGCTGGAAGTCCTGCTCCAGCCCCTGCTTCGCCGGAGACCGCGTCTCGTCGTCGACGCTGTAGCACTTCTCCGCCTCCACGCGGTTCGGCCCTTTGGCAAGCTTCATCTCAAGGCGCAGCATCCGATCGTGCTCGGTCCAGAAGACCGTCTGCTCGACGCGCAGCGCGGGACGCCCCTTGCTGATGATGTACCGCTGCGCGATCCATGACGTTCCGTGGACGAACAGCGCCTCGACGACGGTTCTGATCGGGCCGTCCTCGATAATCGCCACGGGCCGCTTCCCCTTCTTGAAGCCGGGATTGAAGAACTCGGATCCGACGATCCTCGCGGCCTCCGTCGGCGTCGCCAGCTTGAACGCCCCCACGGGCTCTTGCCACTCGACCGGCATCTCCCAGCTGTGCGCCCAGTCGGCGAAGACAAGCGGACGAAATGAATTGGCGCCAAGCACCTTGCGTCCTGATTCCTTGACAACGTCCACAAGCCCGGTGCGCAGATTGACCTCCACGGACAGAGCCTCCGAACCGAGCTTCAGCGCGCCGCCCTTCGGCATCGGCGGCGACGCCCAGCGGGTGACGGTGTCGTACGGCAAGACCTCGTAGGCAGTGTCGAAACGCTGGTAGGACAGCGGCGGGATGGTGGCGAGGAAGACCGCCTTCTGCCGCCACTCGCCCCAGCCCTGGTCGTCAAGGTTGTTCTCGCCCTTTTCGAACTGGGCCGGGATTTCGCGGCCGCCGCGGAGGACATGCCTGACGACGGAATCGGGCTTATACTGGCGGGCAAGGCAGAACTCGATCTCAACCTCCTGCGTCACCTCCCAGCTGTGCGGGTTGAAGACGAACAGCGGCGTGGCGTCGCGCTCGGCCAGCGGCTCGGCGCGCAGCAGCGATATCTGGCACTCGAGTTTCTTGCGGCGCAGGATCTCCTCGGCATGACCGAACAGGGTAAGGGCGTCGGCTTCGACCTTCGGAATGCTCGAGCCGGGCAGAAAGTCGTGGAACTCGGAAAAGAGGATGTCCTTCCAAGCGACGAGAAGGTCGGCCGATGGATAGGCGCGCAACCCGCGCCACCACGCCATCGAAGCGAGCCGCTCGGTCAGCCCCATCAGGTTCTCCATCCGCCGGTGGGCGGTCTTGACGCGCTGCATCGAGGTGTAGCACCCCTCCGAGAACGGCTTGAAGTCGCCCGTGACGACCGGCAGCTCCGCGCGCGGCCGTCTCTTCAAGGAATGTTTGAAAAACTCCTCAGGCGATGATTCGATGAATTCGACATTCGGGAAGTCCTTGCGCATCCCCGGGAACTGCGCGTACTCGTCGCGGCTCGGTCCGCCGCCGTGGTTGCCGATCCCCCACAGGAACATGAAGTCGCCTTCCGACGCGTAGAACTTCGGCCAGTCGCCGCCGCGCATGCTCTTCCGTAGATCGCCTTGCGTGATGTAGTGGTCATCACTGCGCCGCGCCACCACCTCGGCCCCGGAGGCGTGACGCCAGCGGAAGGAGCCGACGGGCAGTGGCCGCACAGAACGGTGCGGACGGCAGAAGACATAGGAGTCGAACCCGCAGCCGGCGAGGATCTGCGCCAGCCCCTGCGGATGGCCGAAGGAGTCGAAATTGTAGGCGTTGGTCGGCTCGACGCCGAGCTTCTCCTTGAAATACGTTTTGGCGACAAGATACTGACGGATGATCGACTCGCCCGAGGCGGCGATCAAATCGGGCTGCACGTACGAGCCGCCGCTGACGCGCCAACGCCCTTTTTTCACCAGCTTGCGGATGCGTTCGAACAGTTCGGGATCGTTGCGCTCGACCCATTCATACAGGAGCGACTCGTTATGCGTGAAGACAAAGTCGGGATACTCGTCGCAGAAGTCCGCCGCCACGCGGAACGTCGAGATCGCCTCGACCATCCCGTCCTCCCACGCCCACAGCCACACCGGATCCAAATGCGCCTGGCACACAAGAAAACACTTCTGACGCTTGCCGTTTTTCATCGACTCCGTCCTTTCACTTATTCAAAACGATTGAGATACACATGCGGGAATGCATGGGTAAAATAGCGGGGAAATGCCACATAACAAACCTAACAGAGCGCCGTGAAACGGAGCTGTCAGGTGGTTTTCCACTTCCGGCCGAACATGCGGAGCACGACGACGAAGAAGAGCGGGATGAAGAAAATGGCGAGGATGGTGGCGGTGGCCATGCCCCCCATGACGCCCGTGCCGATGGAGTTCTGGGCGCCGGAGCCGGCGCCGGTGCTGATCGCCAGCGGCAGGACGCCAAGCATGAAGGCGAGCGAGGTCATCAGGATCGGACGCAGCCGCAGCCGCGCGCCTTCGAGCGCGGCCTCGACCAGCGTCGCCCCCTGCTCCATGCGCTCCTTGGCGAATTCGACGATCAGGATGGCGTTTTTGGCGGAAAGGCCGATGGTGGCGAGCAGGCCGACCTGGAAGTAGACGTCGTTGGACAGCCCCCGCAGCCAGGTCGCCAGCATCGCGCCGACCACCCCCAACGGCAGGACCAGCATGATGGCGAAGGGGATCGACCAGCTCTCGTACAGGGCGGCGAGGCACAGGAAAACCACCAGGACCGAGATGGCGTAGAGCAGCGGGGCCTGGGAGCCGGACATGCGCTCTTGATAGGAGAGCCCCGTCCACTCGAACCCGATGCCGGGCGGCAGCTTCGAGGCAAGCTCCTCCATCACGCGCATGGCGTCGCCCGAGCTTTTCCCCGGCGCGGGTTGGCCAAGTATCTCGTACGAGGGGAATCCGTTGTAGCGCTCCAGCCGGGGCGAGCCATAGGTCCAGCGGGGCTTGGCGAACGAGAAGATCGGCACCATGGCGCCGCTGTTGTTGCGCACGTACCACCGGTCCAAATCCTCCGGCCGCATCCGGAAATCCGCGTCGGCCTGCAGATAGACCTTCTTGATGCGCCCCTTGTCGACGAAGTCGTTGACGTAGGCGCCGCCCCATCCGATGGAGATGGCTTCGTGGACGCCCGCGATCGGCAGCCCCAAGGCGCCGGTCCGCTCCCAGTCGATGTCCACCTTGAACTCCGGCGTGTCCTCCAAGCCGTTGGGGCGCACCATCATGAGGGCGGGATTTTGAGCCGCCATGCCCAGCAGTTGGTTGCGCGCCGCCAGAAGTTTCTCGTGCCCAAGCCCGCCGCGGTCCTGCAGCTTGAAGTCGAAGCCGTTGGCCGTGCCCAATTCGATGACGGCGGGCGGGGGGAAGGCGAAGATCAGCGCCTCGCGGATCCGGGAGAAAGCCCCCATCGCCTTGCCGGCCACCGCGCCAACTTTGAGATCCGGGCGCTGGCGCAGGCTCCAGTCCTTAAGCTTGACGAACGCCAGCCCGGCATTCTGTCCCCTGCCGGCGAAACTGAATCCGGCAACGCCAAACATGGACTCCACCGCCTCCTTCTGGTCGATGAGGAAGTGGTCGCGCACCTTGTCGATCACCTTGAGCGTCTGCTCCTGCGTCGATCCCGTGGGCAGCATGACCATCACGAACAGGATTCCCTGATCCTCGTCAGGAAGATACGCGGTCGGCAGACGGAGGAAGATATACCCTATCGAGACGACGATGAGGACGTAGACGACCAGATAGCGCCCACTGGTCGCCAAGATGCGTTTGACACTGGATTGGTACCGGTCGCGGCTGCTGAAGAAGAAGCGGTTGAACCGGTTGAAGAAAGGCCGGAAGAGGAAGAAGCCGCCCTCGCTGGCCTGATGCCCTTTCGCCACCGGCTTGAGCATCGTGGCGCAGAGCGCCGGCGTGAAGATGAGCGCGACCAGCACTGAAAGGATCATGCAGGAGATGATGGTGATGGAGAATTGGCGGTAGATGACGCCGGTGGAGCCGCCGAAGAAGGCCATGGGAACGAAAACGGCCGAAAGGACGAGGGCGATCCCCACCAAGGCTCCCGTGATCTGGTCCATCGACTTGCGGGTGGCCTCCTTGGGGGAGAGCCCTTCCTCGCTCATCAGCCGCTCCACGTTCTCCACCACCACGATGGCGTCGTCCACCAGCAGTCCGATCGCCAGCACCATGGCGAACATGGTCAGGGTGTTGATCGAGAAGCCGCACGTCTTCAACACGGCGAACGTCCCCAGCAGCACGACCGGCACGGCGATGGTGGGGATGATGGTGGCGCGGAAGTTCTGCAGAAAGAGGTACATGACGAGGAAGACCAGGAGGATCGCCTCGGCCAGCGTCTTGATCACCTCCTCGATCGATATGCGCACGAAAGGAGTGGTGTCATACGGGAAAACCATCTGCATTCCCGGCGGAAAGAACTTCGCCAACTCGTCCAGGCGCGCCCTGACGGCCTTGACGGTGGCGAGGGCGTTGGCGCCGGTCGCCAGTTTGATCGCCATGCCGCCGGCCGGCTTGCCGTTGAAGTTTCCCACCGCGTCGTAGTTCTCGCTTCCCAGCTCGATGCGCGCCACATCCCGGAGGCGCACCGTCGCCCCGTCGCTGGCGGCCCGCAGCACGATCTGCCCGAACTGCTCAGGCGTCTGAAGGAGATTCTGCACGTTGACCGTGGCGTTCAACCGTTGCTCCTTGGCGGAGGGTGTCCCCCCCAGCTGCCCGGCGGAGACCTGCACGTTGTGGGCGCGCACGGCCTGCGACACGTCCCCCGGCGTCAACTGGTAGTTGTTGAGCTTGTCGGGGTCGAGCCAGATCCGCATCGCATACTGGGAGCCGAAGGTCATCGTCTCGCCGACCCCCTCGACGCGGCTGATCGGATCCGCGATGTTCGCCACGATGTAGTCCGTCAAATCGAAGCGGGTCATGCTGCCGTCCTCCGAGATGAAGCCGACGACCATCAGGAAGTTCCTGGTGGACTTGGTGACCCTGACGCCCTGCTGCTGGACGACCTGCGGCAGAAGCGGCATGGCGAGTTGCAGCTTGTTCTGGGTCTGCACCTGCGCGGTGTCGATGTTGGCCTCGGCGGTGAAGGTCAGCGTGACGCTCGCATACCCCGCGGAGTCGCTTGTGGAGGAGATGTAGCTCAGATGGTCGATCCCGTTCATCTTCTGTTCGATGACCTGGGTGACGGTGTCCTCGATCGTCTTCGCCGACGCGCCGGGGTAGAAGGCGTCGATCGTGATCTCCGGCATGGCGATGGCGGGATACTGCGAAACCGACAGGGAGCGGATCGCCAGCACGCCCGCCATCATGGTGATGAGGGCGAGAACCCAGGCGAAGATGGGGCGGTTTATGAAAAATTGGGACATGGGTGAACGTCAAATTTAAGATTTAAAAATGAAAATAGGGTTCAGGGTTCAGGGGGGAACATTGGATCGTAAACCTCTTTATTGAAATTCCGCCAGCTATAATTGACTGATTACATCGTCCTCTTGTTGCGTAGTCCAGTTCTTCCTGAATCCTGAACCCCGAACCCTGTCGCCTCCTCAACTCAATTTCCCGCTTTCGCGGGCTCCGCGGCCCCGCCCGGCGCGGCCGCGGTGACGGGCGCGTCGAAGGGGACGACTTTGACGGGAACCCCCGGTTTGATCCTTTGGAATCCCTCCACGATCAGCCGGTCGCCCGGTTTCAGTCCGTCTTTTATCAGCCATTTGTTCCCCATGGCCCGATCGATCTCCAACGTCCGCCGCTCAACCTTGTCGCCGCTGTCCACCACCATGGCGATCGGCGATCCCTTCATGTCGCGCGTCACCCCCTGCTGGGGCACCAGTATCCCCTGCTCCACCACCCCCTCCCGCACGATGGCGCGGGCGAACATGCCGGGAAGGAGGACATACTCGGGATTCGGGAAGACGATGCGCAGGATGAACGATCCGGTGTTTTGATCAACCGTGACGTCGCGGAACTTCAGCGTTCCCTCATGCGAATAGGGAGTTCCGTCCTCCAGCAGCAGTTTCACCTTCGTTTTGGCGTCTCCGTCGGTCGTGATCAAACCATTCAAGATCTCATGCTTCAGCCGCAGCAGATTGGCGCTCGACTGGGTAACATCCACGTAGATCGGGTCGAGCTGCTGGATGACCGCCAGCGGAAGGATATGATTCGCGGAGACAAGCGACCCCACCGTCACCAGCGACTTTCCGATGCGACCGGAGATCGGCGCGGTGACGCGCGTGTACTCCAAATTGATGCGGGCGGTCTCCAGCGCCGCCTTGGCGATCCCGATCTCCGCCTCCGCCTTGCCGAGTTCTGACGAGATGTCATCGAACTCCTGCTGGCTCACCGCCTTGGACTTGACCAGCGTCGTGTAGCGCTCAAACTTGAAGCGGACGGGGATTATATGCGCCTCGGCTCTGGCGAGCTCCGCCTTCGTCCTGTCGAACGCGGCCTGATACAGAGAGGGATCGATCTGATAGAGCACGTCGCCCGCATTGACATCAGCACCCTCCTCGAACATTCGTTTCTGAATGATGCCTCCCACCTGGGGACGCACCTGCGCCACAAGATAGGCGGACGTCCGACCAGGCAGCTCAGCAGTGATCTCCGTCCGCTCCGCCTTCACGACCACGACGGCGACCTCGGGCGGACCGGGAGGGGGCATAGCCGCCTGCTGAGGTGGCCGGCCACACCCCCCCACCGCAAGCCCGCACGCCACGGTGAGTGTTACCACAACGTTACTGTTCCGCATATGACCTCATCTCAATAAATTCGAAATACGAATGTCTAAATCCGAAACAATTTCTAAGTTAAAATATCGAATCATCGAAACCAAACAGTTCAAAAGTGTTTTCTTTTTTTCGGATTTCGTGTTTCGATTTTCGGATTTAGCCCTCACGCCCTCTTACCCCATCCCACGCCGCATTGACCACCTGCTCAATCAACGTGTCATCGAGTTCGATCAACGAAAAGATATGATCACGCGTCAACGACATCCATGGACCGAACGACAGGGCGCACAACATGATGATCGGCAAATCCTTCATCACCTTCTGCTCGACGCCGTCCCTGAAAAGCTCCATGAACATGTTGCCGCCCTCATGCTGGTTCAATATAAGGTTCATCCGCAGCGAGGCACCATAAGGGGAGTTGTGATACTGCTCTATGAAACTGAAGTGCCGCGGATGCGCGATGAAATACTTGATCAGCATCGTGCCGATATGAAAAAAACGCAATTTGACCGGACCGCCGTCCGCCGGGCGCTCCTCCTTCAGGACGCTGGAGATCTTCTCCTCGAGCTCCTTGTACAACTCATTAATCAATGTGTCCTTGCAGTCGAAGTAGCGGTAGATCGTCCCCATCCCGACTCCCGCGGTTTTGGCGATCATAGCCATGGAAACGCCATGGAACCCATACTCGGCGATGAGCTCCAACGCCGCCCGAATCACCTCGCCCCGCCGTCCAGACTCTCGCATATCGACACCCTTCCAGAAAACGGAGCGAACGTTCACTCCGCCATGTACGTATAATAACCAATCGTCGCGTATTTGTCAAGGGATGGCGCAGAAAGGGGACAGACTCTTTTCCCTCGCTCAGGAGCCAAAGCAGCTGAGGAATTTGGTCAGCTGGAGTTTGATCTCCGGATTCGTCTCACTATCGATGAGCTGCTGGTATTTGATCTTCACTCCCGGCTTGAGCGTCTCGGGGGTGTTCGCGACGATAGGGGCCCCGTAGTCGATCAGATATTTGCAGGCAACCAAGCGCAACTGGTCGCTGATGTCGCCCCGCGCCTCGATCGTCATGCACATGGTAAGCAACTGCTGGGCGGCACTGGACTTCATCCGCTCAATGTTGGCCAGACTCTGATGGTACGTCGGTTCGTTTTCGTTCAACGTCGCCACATATTTTTCAAGCGATTTGACCGTCAGACTCGAGGTTTTCATCGAGGCGCACACCAGATAGAGGATTTCCTCATCATAGTTGTGTCCCTGCGCCGCCGCATTGGAATACCGCGAGGTTATGGTGCCGAGAACGGTGAGGGTTTTGCTGAGGTTCGTCATGCGCGCACGAATGTCGGCGCCGCCAGTCATGTCGTCGACCGAATCCACCGTCTTCTTCAGCGGGGACTGCTTGTCAGCGTACTTGGGTAGATCAGCCGCACCTTTCCCCGATAAGGAGGAGAGGAACTTCTGCGCGTCATCGACCGTCCATTTCCCGCTTGCCTCAGGGGCAGTGGCGGGACGGGGAGCGGCAGCCGGCTTGGCAGTGCTCTTGTTCGGGTCGGCAGCGGAAACACTCGAGGAGCCGATTAGTGCCGACACGACGACGATGATCAACGTTTTCATCTTCCTGCCTCCTTGCTTAGCGTCAAGTTAAGCGGCGTTCGCCGCAACATTTTCCTCTCGGCAGCAGAGCTGCCTGATGTTATAGCCTCGGATTTCAACCCGAGGGCAATCGAGCACACATCATCACGCCCTGAAGGGGCGGGAGATCGTGCAACCACATTGATTTTCCTTAGTGCGCACGTATTCGGCTCAACATTGAACATCGAACTTTGCGCATTGGAGTTTACGCAGTTCGATGTTGGATGTTCGATGTTCGAAAAGGTAGCCGAAAAATCTTCTAAGGTCAAGGCATAGAGACCGTTCCCAAACAACAAAGTCGCAAGGGGACTATAGATGTCGTGAAAGGGGACAATCCTTTGTTCTTTACCATTTTGCCCATGATGAGATCCCTCTTTTTTACCTTTTTGTAACTTTCAAGAAGAGGCCACGAAAATATCCGCCGACATTAACCAAAAACAATAAAACACATGAACGACACCTTGCGGAATACAAATATGTCGATATAATGTTCTATTATACATTTTTGGCTGTTCGTTAATCCGTCGACTTCATGATAAAGGGCAAGAAAACGCATGTTCAACACGCAAGGCAAAGAGTTGGAAGTTCTTTACAAAGTCTCCCAACTTATTCCCCAGATAGGCGGTTCCCGCACGACTGACATCCCCAATTTCCTTGAGGAAGTTCTGGATATCCTCCACAGCGGCATCGGCGTGCTCAGAGGCACCTTCACGCTGCGGCGCCCCGACACCGACGTGTTTGTCGTGGAGGCCTCGAAGGGGTTGACGCCCGAGCAGAAGAAAAAGGGGCGCTACCTCCTTGGCGAGGGGGTCACCGGCCAGGTCGCCAAGACGGGAAAGGCCGCCATCATCCCCGACATCTCCAAAGAGCCCGAGTTCCTCAACAAGACGGTCGACCGCTCCGGAGAGCGCAACTCCTTCATCTGCATTCCCATCCTGCACGCCGGGCGCGTCATCGGCACCATGAGCGTCGACCTGAAGGAGGACACGGAGAAGGAACTGTACGGCATCGCGCGTTTCCTCCAACTCATCACGAACATCCTCGCCGAGGCGGTCGCCAGCATCCGCGAGCAGCTCTCCGAGAAGGAGGCCCTGATGGCGGAGAACAAGCGGCTGCGCCAGGAGCTTGGCGACCGCCACAGCATGACCAGCCTCATCGGCAACTGCGGCAACATGCGCCTGATCTACGAACTGATCGCGCAGGTGGCCGATAGCACGGCGAGCGTGCTCGTCAGAGGAGAGTCGGGGACAGGCAAGGAACTCGTCGCCAAGGCCATCCACTACAACAGCCAGCGCCGCGACAACCCCTTCATCTGCGTGAACTGCGCCGCCCTACCTGAAAACCTCATTGAGAGCGAGCTATTCGGCCACGAGAAAGGCTCCTTCACCGGCGCGGTCAAGCAGCGCGTCGGCCGCTTTGAACTCGCCAACGGCGGCACGATCTTCCTCGACGAGATCGGCGAGCTGTCGCCCAGCATCCAGGTGCGGCTGCTGCGCGTCCTCCAGGAACAGAGCTTCGAGCGCGTCGGCGGCGAGGCCACCATAGCGGTCAACGTCCGCGTCATCGCGGCGACCAACCGCGACCTCGAGAAGGCGATCCGCACCGGCGGCTTCCGTGAGGACCTCTACTACCGCCTCAACGTCTTCCCGATCCACCTGCCCCCCCTGCGCGAGCGGCGCTCCGACATCATCCTGCTGGCGGACTACTTCCTGCAGAAATACTCGAAGGCGTACGGCAAGGAGATCAAGCGGCTTTCGACCTCGGCGATCAACATGATGATGGTCTACCATTGGCCCGGAAACGTCCGCGAGCTCGAAAACTGCATCGAGCGGGCGGTCATCACCTCGACCGACGGCGTCGTCCACGGCTACAATCTGCCGCCCTCCCTGCAGACCAGCGAGGAGACCCGCACCGAGCTGATCCCCGAGGGCGGAGCCGACCTCGAAACACTCGTCAACTCCTATGAAAAGGAGATCATCACCGACGCCCTCAAGAAGAACCGCGGCAACGCCGCAGGCGCCGCCCGCTACCTCCGCACCACCCAGCGCATCATCAACTACAAAATCAAGAACCTCGCCATCGCCCCGGCGAACTACCGCACACCCGGCTCCTCCCACGCCGAAACCGTCGGTGATCCGTCCGGGAAATAAGTGACTTGGAAATTGCAAATATACTGTTTTGCCGCCAGAGATATTTGAAACTTCCGAGTCCCTAACGCCCACGCGCCATGCGGTATTCCGCCGCGCGCCCACTCCGCCTCTTGACACGTCTGCCCGTTTCGGCTATACTGTTCAACATTACAAGACAATCATTCATCATTATTAAACGTAAGCCGGTATGATCCAATCGCTCCAGCGGGCTTTTCAGATCGTCAGGCACGTGGCGGGCGCCGAGGACGGACTTCGTCTCGCCGCGTTGTCGGAACTGTGCGGTCTCAAGAAGACGACGGTCTACCATCTTGCCGAGTCGCTTGTGGCGGAAGGGATGCTCGCCAAGGAGCGGGATTCGCGCTACGTGCTCGGTCCGCTGGCGGCCGAACTTCATCTCGCAGGCCAGGGGAAACAGCGACTGCGTCACGCCGCGGAAGCTCTGACCGAACTGCACAAGCTCCACCCCCAGTCTTCGCTGGTCTACACAGAGCTTGGAGAGTCGGACATCTTCGGACGGCTCAATCTGCCCATCGGCCGACCCGGTGTAGTCGAGTACCCTTCCGGCATGACTCTCAATCCGTATCTGACGGTCTGCGGGATACTTTACTTCGCCTTCATGCCGGCGGACCGTCTTGAGGGATTGAGGCTTCGGCACTCCTTCGATCTCAAGGGCCGCGAGGCATGGGGAAGCGAGGCGAATTTCCAGAAAAGCGTGCGTGAGGCGCGGAGCCAAGGATGGTCCGAGACGCCGTCACTCACGCCGTCGGACAGCTTCAAGATCGGTGCTCCAGTCCGCGACGGCAACGGAAACCTCGTCGGCACGATCACCTTCAGCTGTCCGCGGCAACACGCCCTTGATCCGGAGAAGGTGACCCAAGACGCGCTCGATGCGGCGGCAAGAATAGCGGGGAAGTAGGAGGCATTGTGTTCGGTGTTCGGATCCGGAGAAAATTACGCAACGGAATTTTCTCCTAATTTATTTCCGTCACCGGACTCGCGTATCGTCTCGTCACAATACATAAACGTTAGGATCCCATAAGGAAATAAATGGAGGGGGAAATGACGATGTTCCACAAGACGTATGATGTCGTGGTGTGCGGAGGAGGAGTCGCGGGGGTGGCGGCGGCGCTGGCGGCCGCAAGGCGGGGACAGCGGACCGCGTTGGTCGAGAAAACCATCTGGGCGGGCGGCCTGGCGACAACCGGGCTTGTGTATATCTATCTTCCGCTCTGCGACGGTAACGGGACGCAAGTGACCTCCGGATTGAGCGAGGAATTGCTTCTGGCCAGCCTTAAATACGGTCCCGGAGACGTTCCCGCCAACTGGAAGACCGGCAGGAACGCCGAGGAGACCAAGCGCTATCGGGTGGCGTTCTCTCCCTCGTCGTTCGTCCTGGCGATGGACGAGCTGATGACAGGAGCGGGCGTCGACATCTGGTACGACACCCTTGTCTGCGCGGCGCAGGTCGAGGATGGACGGGTGACGGCGGTGGAGGTCGAGAACAAAAGCGGCCGCGGCTCGCTTGCGGCAAAATGTTTCGTCGACGCCACGGGCGACGCCGACATCGCGCACCAGGCGGGATGCGCCTGTCCCGTGGGCGACAACCGTCTGGCCTGCTGGGTCGTGGAGTACGACAAGGGAAATCCCTCGTGCTTTGGAGAGTCGGTGGAGCACATCGGCATCAGCGCCGACGGCGGCTGGGACGACCCGACCCGCGGATTCGACGGGATCGACGGTGCGAAGGTCAGCCGTTTTGTCCTCCGCGGCCGTGAGAAATACCGCGAACGGCTGAAGCGCGAATACGCCGCGGGAACGCGCGGCCGCGCCACGCTCTTTCCGCTCATGCTGCCGGGAATGGCGCAGTTCCGCACCACGCGGCACATCGACGCGCCCTACACACTGAAAGCGGAACAAGATTGGACGAGTTTCGACGACTCGATCGGCATGGCGGCGGATTGGCGCAAGGCGGGATTCGTCTGGGAAATCCCCTACCGCACGCTGCTTTCGCGCGGCGTGAGGAATCTGGTCGCCGCGGGCCGCTGCACCGCCGCCGAGGGCGACGCATGGGAGATCACCCGGGTCATCCCCACCGCGGCGCTGACCGGCGAGGCCGCCGGAACCGCCGCCGCCCTCGC
Organism: uncultured Victivallales bacterium; assembly: GCA_964436735.1. Classification (GTDB taxonomy): domain Bacteria; phylum Verrucomicrobiota; class Lentisphaeria; order Victivallales; family GWF2-38-69; genus CAYTFM01. Next base: position 19,275 of record CAYTFM010000019.1, read on the forward strand.
CGCGAAGCGGGGCGTGTCGCCCGACGAGCTCCCCGTGAAAGATCTGCAGGACGAACTGCGCCGCGCCGGCAACAAGATCCACTTCGAGGAGGTCGGACTGGCGCCGCGGAAATAAGCCACGCTCCGTGAATAGTGAATAGTGAATGGTAATATGGTGATGTCTGGCTATTCACCACTCACGATTCACTATTCACTTTGATTTCCCGCTCCTACTCCGCAGAGACAATGAGGCGCCGGTGGTAGGTGACGCCTTGGGCGGTCTGAACGGTCAGCAGAAATAGATAGTCGCCGGGAGCGGGCGGCGTGAAGATGGTCACGGGCAACCTGACACCGGCGATCTCGACGACCAAATCGTCGCGGAGCCGGGGGCTTTGGGTGAGATTGACGACTTTGACGCCGTCCATTTCCTTCCACACCTCTCGCGAAAGACCGCCCATGCGCGTCACGTCCGAGGCGGTGTTCTCGGAAAGATATTTCCCGTCGATGACTTCCCGCTTCGTCCCCGGAAACTGCCAGGCGACGGCCATATGATCAGGGCCTTTGCTCCCCTGTTTGTGAAGCGCCTCGACATAATAGCGCTTGCCCTTCTCTAATTTGATCGGCTCCGACTTCTGCGCTTTCGTCTTGTCCCACTTCTTCGGCTCGGTCGCCTGCGTCGCCTCGGCGATCTTCTTGGTGAAGCGGCAGTCGTCGCAGTCGGAGAGCCACAGCTCGCTCTGGTCGTGCGACGCGATCCAGAAGGTGTAGTCGCCGGTGACGGGAGGATGAAGGTAGCCGCGTATCCTCGCCCCATACCGCATGCCATATTTCAGCGGCGTCTCGAAGGACGTAATCACGTCCACCACGTCGGAGGGCGGCTTCTCATACGTCCACTGAAACGCCGCGTTTGTCACATCCGTACCCTCGGGAAGGTACCACGAGGCGTTGAACGTCACCGGCGCACCAACGGCCGCGGTGAGCCGGGTCATCACCCGCCCCGCATCTCGGTCAGTCTTTCTGCCGCACGAAGGGGCGCAGAAGAAACAGAGCGCGACGAAGAGCAGCCCGAAAAAAACGAGACAGCTGTTTCGTAGGGTCAAATAGCGCATGGCATGGTTTCCGTCATTGTTACATTCAGCGAGCCATCAGTATATCATACTTCGGCTCCGATTTCCTCAACAGACAGCCAGTTCACCTGTCAATCCACATGCGGCGGCACACGACGCAAGCCACCTCGCTTAAACAACCTCCACAATCACCACGCCCTTTCCTTCGAAGGGGATGATGAAGCCGCGCGTCGCCTGATCATATGCGGCCTTGACCGCCTTGCCGTCCACGAGCACCCGCGCCTTGGCGGGAGCCTGGATGACCATTTCGCCGGAGATGTCGCCGGAGATCGTCGCGGCGAGCGCGCCCGACTTTGTGGATACCGCCTTCACCCGCAGGCCATCCGCCCGGACGATCACCGGATGATTTGGAGCTTTTTCGGAACGGACAAGCTCCAGCTTCGCAGACGCGCCCTTCAACGCCGACCAGGCGATCTTGCGCGAGCCGGCAGGTAATGATTTTCCGTTCAACTTGAGCGAGCCGACGTGGGTGCCGCGGCCGCGGATCTTCAGATCGACGGACACGTTGTGCAGCTTTAGACCGCGGATGTCGACGGGGCGATCACCCCAGGGTGTCAGCGTCAGCCCCTCGTGATCGAAGTCCATTCCGGCGAGCCCCATGTAAAGGCTGGCGTACCAGCAGGTGATGGCCTGGAGCTGCTTGCAGCCGGGGTTGTCGGGACCGAGCTCCGCCTCGTTCTCCGCCTCGGGCGTGAAGGCCTCGGGAGCGGTGTGCCGCCGCCAAAACCAGTCCACGTCGCCAAGCCATGCCGTGAGGCCGTAATCGTCGCCCACCAGTTTGTGGACGTTGAGGTAGAAGTAGTCGGCGGTCGGGAAACTTGAGCCGAGCTGGTTGCCGTCGGCCATCCAGGCGGTGTCCCAGTGCGGCAGCGAAAGCAGGCACTTGTCGGAACGCAAGTGCTTGTCCATGAAAGCGGAAATGCGTCCCGGCGCGTGCGAGACCAGCTCGCGGGCGAACGGCGTGATCCAGAAGATCGCCTGACAGCAGTAGTGCTTGCGCGGCTTCAGCGTCTTCGACGAGCAGGACGAGATGAAGTATCCCTTCTCGTCGTCATACAGATATGCGACGAAGCTCGCGCGCAGCCGCCGCGCCCAGTCCCGGCAGTCGCGCGCCCGCTTGGCGTCCCCCCGCGCCTGGGCGAGAAACTCCATGCCGCGCAACGCCTGATAGAGAAACGAGTTGTTCAGCGAACTGACATCGTGGCCGTCCTCCTCCATCGCCTCGGGGAAATCGGGCCACAAGGCGCACCCGGAGACGAGGCCGGTGTTCTTGACCTCGTCCTTGCGGCAGCGGTCGAGGATGAATTCGCAGGTGGGCCAGACCTCCTCGGCGACGGACAAGTCGCCGGTGGTGGCGACATAATGGTACAGGCTGGCGATGTACTGACACTGCGCGGGAAATGGCCCCTTCAGCGCCAAGTGGAAGCAAGAGGTGAACGCGTGCGGAATGCCGAACGTGGGATGCAGCGTGTCCTGGAAGAAGCGCAATGCCTCGGCGGTGTACTCCGCCTCGTTGGCGAGGGCGCAGGGAACCATTGGCGTCATGCCGTCCCAGCCCCAGACGAAATAGCCGGCGGCGGTGGCGCGCGTGGCGCCGGGGCGGTCAGGCACTTTCATCGATCCGATCACTTCCGGATACTGACCGAAGGCCGAGTTGAGCGCCGGATCGCCCACATCCACCTGCGGACGCGTCCGAAGCCGCCGCTCATAGTCGCTCAGCAGTTGGTCGCATTCCTGATGCACGCGCGTGGACAGTTGCGCAAGGCGCGTGTCCAACAGTTTCCGCTCCGAGGCGAATGTGACGACGTAGGCGACGTCGCTGCCTTTGATAGGTTTGCTGGCGATATAATATTTGCTGCGGCGATGGTAGCCGCGGCGGACGTTCAGCGGAGCGTCGCAGCCGATTCCGATCCAGGTGGTGGCCTTCGGCGCGTCGGGCTCTTTGCGCGTCAACCCCTGTTGCGCGAGCCCCGAGTCATCGACGCCCGTCACCACCTGCGGGTTTTCGTCGCGGCAGGAGACGATCAAGGCGTTTTGCTTGGACTGGAACGCGAACTCACCCCACGTCCGGTTCGCCCGTCCAACGGCGGTGCACGCCTCCTGGTGCACCATCTCGAACTGCACCGGCAGACGGCGAGGATTGCGCAGGACGCGGGCGCGCTGCACCAATGCGTCGGGGAGCAGCAGCAACTCATGCGAAAACAGGACGCCGTCGATCTCGCAGCGGCTGCCGTAGCCGAAGGGGTAGAGGCGTGTGTCGTTCGGGGTCAGATAGTAGCGCTTCTCGCCAATGCGGACGCAGACTCTGAACAGCTTGACCCAGGCGCTCTCCGCGTCGCCTTGGAAGAATTTCGGCGCGCCAAGATGCTGCTTGCACCAGTAACTGACACCGAGCAGTCCGCCGTGCGCGCCGACAGTCGCGAACAGGCGCCCGTTGGCGAAATGGTCGCGCGCCAACCCGCCAAGTCCGCGCTTCGCCACGGGGGTGACCCCGTCGAAAAGTAGATGACTGACGCCGTAGCCTTCGTGGACTTCACTCTTGCATTTCACACTCTTCGTCGCCATATCTCCTCCTCTTAAGAATTAAAGCTCGGACTCCAACCTGTGAATATAGCTCAACAGCCTCTACGCCCCAAAGGGGCATCCCCATCATAGCCTGGGCAACGCCCCAGGACAACTCACGGCACTGGCTCGATCGTGATCGTGTGGCGCACCGGCGCCACCTGCGCGGCGGCCTCTTTGGCGAGGCGCTGGTCTTGCTCGAAGCCGCCCTGTTGAATCGCGTCGATCGTCGCCTCTTGTGACGGGATGGCCTTCTTGAGACGGGCGGCGGCGCTGAGAAACTGCCAGGTCAGCGTCGTCTCGTGGGCTTGCTTCGCGAAGACCGCGGCCTCAACCTTGACGAACGGCGCGGCAAACGGGTTGTCGGGAATGAACGAAGCGGCGAGGTTGACCCCTTTCTCGAGATCGGCGGCGGAGAACTCGCGGCTTTGAGTCCCCCAGGTCACCTTCGCCCGGCCCGCCTTGAGACCGCGGACAATGAGCAGATAGCGGTTGAGATCCTCGTTGAAAGGGAGGAATTTCAGCACATTCGCGGTTGTCGGTTCCGCCTTCTCGGGATCGCCTTGGAAGCAGAAGGGATAGCGGGTGCTTTCCACCTCGATCACGCCATCCTTCGCCGAAACGATCTTCTGTCCTGGCGTGCCTTCCGCCTTGTTGGCGCCCAGATCGACGGTGATCGTGCCGATCGCCCCATCGAACCCCATCGCCTTGAGGAACGCGTAGGCGATCATCAAGTGGCCGCTTGGGCCGACATGCGTGCCGTCGCCGCCGAGTCCGAAGTCGGGGCCGTAGGCCGCCTTGGCCTTCGCGGTGGCCTCCGCCATCACGCCGTGGACGTCGGCGAACACCACGCCATGCTGCTTCGCAAGCTCATGGGAGATCTCGCCCAACGACGCCAGCGTCGTGTTGTACATCTTCGTGTTGTCGGCCCTTTTCGCCCACTCGACACAGCTCGGTGATCCAACGATGATCGTCCTCACACCGATCTTCTTGAGTTCCTCGATCGAGTCGCTCATGCCTTTGCGGAACCCATTCGCCCGCTCGTCGTTCAGCGGCTGATACTGTCCATCGTTCATTCCGTACAGCGTGGTCACCACGGCGGGACGGAAGAGCGCGAGATCGCGCGGCGTCCGTTCCCTCAGATTGTACGCCGGAGCCCCGTTGTAGCCGAACTGCAGCGTCCGCACTTCCTCGACAGGCCGACACATGAGGAGATAGTCCTCGATATAGACCGAGTACAGTTTCTGCTGGGTGATCGAATCGCCGCAGACGGCGACGAGATCGCCCGGCCGCACGAGCGGTTCGCCGCCATGAACAGCCAGAACGCACAAGAGACCGGCAAGAAGCGCGCAGGGTAGTTTATTCATTGGATGCCCTCGATCTTCAAGGTGTGACGGATGGGGACGACCAGCGCCGCGGCCGCCTCGTTGCGCTCGCGCTCCTGCGCCACAATCGCGGCGCCAAGCTGCTCAATGTTGGCAGTTCGGTCAGGGGCCATTTTCTTAAGATCCTCGATATTGTGGTAATACGATTCCATGAAAAGCTTCTCCGGCTCCTGCCGCGTCCAGACGGCGGCCTCGACCTTGGCGAATTGCGCGTCGAACGGGGTGTGGGCGGCGAAGGCCGCCGCGAGATTTACCCCCTTCGCCAATTCGGCGGCGGTGAACTCGCGGCTCTCGGTTCCCCAGGTAACCTTCGCCTTCTGGGTTTTCAGCCCTTTGACGATCAGAAGATAGCGGTTGAGCTCCTCATTGAAAGGGGAAAATTGGATGATGCCGCTCGTCGCCTCGTGACTGTCGGGCTTTCCAGAGAAGCAGAAGGGATAGCGGACGCTCTCGACCTCCACCGCGCCATCTTTGATAGAGATGATCTTGTGCCCCGTCGTCGCCTCCGCCTGATTCGAGGCGAGATCCACAGTGATCGCGCCGACCGCGCCGTCACACCCCAGCGTCTTGAGAAACGCATAGGCCATGACCAATTGCGCGTTCGGTCCCGGAAAACGGTCCCAGGCGTCCGTGAGGGCGAAGGAGTACTTCTCGCCGAATGCCGCCTTCGCCTTAGGCATCACGTCCATCATCGCGCCATAGACGTCGGCGAACAGCACGCCCGTCTTCTCGGCGGTTTGACGATCGCTGTCGCGGAACGCCGCGAGGTTCTGATTCCACGTGGCCGCATCGGCGGGATTATTGTGGAAATAGAAGGAGTCGGCGCAGCAGGAGGAGCCAACCACGATGGTACGGACGCCAAGGGCCTTCACCCCTTCAATGGCCTGCGTCAGGTACGTCGGCTGGTAATACGACAAGGCGCGGCTCTGGGCGTTCTCCCTGCCATTGCCGCTCCCGTAGCAGGTAAGGACAACGGTCGGACGCAGCGGCGCGAGATCATTCTTGAGCCGTTTCATGAAGTTCTCGACCGACTCGCGGTGGATGCCGGCGTTGACCACCCGCACCCCTTTGACCGGCTGGCACATCAGGAAATAGTCGGCGATGTCGACCGCTAACATCTTCTGCTGCGGCGGCGTTTCGGCGCAAACCGCAATCACGTCGTCAGGCTGGATCAGCAAGCTGTTCCGCCGCTCGTCCGCGGTCGAACTGATGGCCACCGACAAGAGCAGCCCTGTGATCAATCGAGAAAAGGTCATACCACGCTATCCTTTTTCTATATGAATTGGTCAGTAGAATATGGTGCCCGTGGTGACGACGTTATTGGGCGGAATGATGAATTGCGCATTGTCTCCTACCAAGAATTTGCGGATGCAGTAGTATTTGCGCCCGGGAAGGGTTACCCCTTCGCCGGTGTACACATTCGGGAACAGCCAGGCTTCGGCGGCGTTCTCCCATCGCGCGGAACCATCGCCGGCAAGCACGTTGCCGCCCACGCCCTTGTGGTTGTTGTTATACTGGTCGCAGGCGGCGTTGTTCGAGGAGACCACTATAAGGAAATCCATCGACATCGCCTTGGGGTAGCCATTCGTCATCTCAGCGAATCTACCCAGCTTGGTGAATCTCACATCCCCCTCGGCGGCGTTGCGCATGCAATATTCGACTCTGCCTTTGTCGGCGGCGTTCCGCCGGTCGCCGGCGGAGGGACAACTTAAGACATCGCTGCCGTACGAGTTGCGGCCGTAGTAACTGTTGGAACCCGGCGTGGGTTGCAACCCCAAATAATCTGAGGCGTAGGTGAGAAACGAATGATAGCTGGGATCCCCATTATCATACAAGGCGTTGGAGGTGGTGCTATATTTCGGCGAACCGGGTAAAACGTCTTGATAATCCGCCGCATAGCCGGCGAACCCACAATACTGCTGCTTGAGGTTGCTGAGGCACAACGCCCGTCGCGCCGTCTCCCGGGCGTTCTTCAACGCCGGCAGCAGCATCGACGCCAGAATGGCGATGATGGCGATCACCACTAATAATTCAATTAAGGTGAAGGTCTGCGCCTTCACCTTATTTGAATTATTAATTGTCCGGCTCCGTCGTCCATGAGAATAATTGCTGTGCATGTGACCGCTCCTCCTGTAAAATATAAACAATCCCGCTTCGCTTGTGAAAATCCGCCAGACGCTCTCGAATCGGGATAACCCGAATGTGATTACGCCTACCCTGCGCGACACACAGACGCCACGGACTTTCATTGGTTTTGAATTACCGCTCCCCACATAAACAATCTGTCCGACGCATTTGTCTGCCTATCGATTATCACTGGCATTCACGCCGCTGCCTACCAGCCACTCCTCGGAGTGTTTCCTCGGAGTGTTTTCTGTGGCGTTTTACGGATATACCCCCGGCGTGAAAAAGCGCAAATCCAGTTCCTTGATGCCTATCTTTGGATCGGCTCCGCCGCAGGGGATGATGAACTCGTTCTCTTCGCCGAATTTGATCCAGGGTGTGATGTTCAGGCTGGTGCGGGTGCCGATCCGATGGTGGTGGCGCCGCACGTAGTGTCCATTGACGATGATCTCTCCGAGGTTCGGGGCGTCCATCCAGAAGACGACATTCTTGCCGGCCGCCTCCGTGTCGATCATGATGCGCCGCTTCACCATGGCGAGCTTCTCGAACGGACCGGGCAGTTTCGTTTCCTTGTCCCACGTCAGGCAGTCCGGCGAGGCGGTCCACGCGCCGGCCAGGCTGAGCGTGGCGTCCGGTTTCGGGATATACGCGAGCCAGAAGTTGCCGCGGAATCCGATGATCTGCCGTTGCTCGCCGTTCAACTCGATCGCCAGGAGATGCTCGTTACCCGGCTTCAACTGGGCGGTCAGATCCTGTGGATTGGCGTCCTTCAGAACCTCCGCGCCATCAAGCCAGACCCGGGCTTTGCCCATGACGGGATCGCTCTGCCAGCTTTTCAGCCACAGGTCGATCTCGCCGTTGTCCCACCGCTTCGGCACGGTGAACTTCTTGCGGAAGAAGATGCGGTGCGTCGGCAGATCCTCGGGTATCAGCCAGCAGCCCAGCCGCGTCTGACTCCATCCGGCATCGTCAAACTCCGGTGCCGCCATGGCGGAGTGGTCGGCGGCGTCCTTGTCGTCGAGCGGTTTCATCAGCCACTGATCGTTCAGTTCGAGGGCGAAACGCGGCTCGTAGGCTGGAATCTTGTGACTCGGACGCTTCGTCCCGCGCCACCACCCACGCTGCAACGAAAGCCAGTCCAGAGGAGCAGAGGCGATCTGCTGACGAGGCGCGGCGAAGATGCGGATGTCACCCGGGCCGAACCGCAGGTCGGAGATTCTCGCGACGCCCCCGTCGACGACCGGAACCAGTTTCTCTTTCGTCTTCAGGTCGATGCAGTAGATTGGCTTGAAGCCGTCGCGGAAGAGCAGGTCGGTGCTGTTCTCCTTCTGCTCGCGGTTCCACATGATCCAGATGTCGTACAAGCTGTTGTTGCTGATCTCATGGGTCGAGAGGATTTTCTCGTTATCGCAGTAGCCTTGGATCTGCGTGATCTTTAGCGACGCCAGGATCTGACGCAGCAGCGGCGCCTTGTTGTAATTGCAGCCGATATCGATGATCATCCCTTTGCCGATCTTCCGCATGCCGATAGCCACCTTGCCGTTAGGCCACAAGGCGAGTGGAACGCACGCCGGATCGACAGGTTCCAGCTCCTGACCGATGCTCTTCAGCGCGTTCTTGTCCCACGCCTCGGCTTGGAACATCGTCTGCCCCTCGGAGAATTGTATCTCCTGCCACTCGGGGTGCGTTTTGATCTTGACGGTCTTGTAGCCGGTGAGGCGGCTGATCGGCCAGCTGTCGGCCTTCACCGATGTGTGACGGCCCGTCTCGCCGAGCGCCACGAACACGCCACCCTCTTTGATCCACCCCTCGATGTCGTCGACGGTCTTCGCATCCATGATGCAGGTGTTCGTGTCGAGGATGACCCGGTAACCAGCGGCGAAACCGCGGGCGAAGTCCTTGATCGACACCCCGTCCATGTGATACTCTTTGTGCAGGGCGACGTTGAACTGGCACGGCACATAGCCGGAATGGGAACCGCTCCACGGCCAGCCAGTCAGGTTGTTGACGTCGTCGCCATACAGCATGGCGACTTCCGCCTTCGGCACATGCATCTTGCCAAGGGCGCCGATGATGGCCTGGTTCTCCTCGAACCAGGTGCGGATCTCATCGTTCCAATAGACGTCGCCGACGTGGATGAAATAATGGATCGCATTGACACCCTCGGTGAGCCAATGGCCGATTCCTGACTTGAACTCGGCCAGGTTGTGCCCGGGATTGCCGGGCTCGACGGAGAAGGGCATGTCGGCGGCGCGCATCATCATGGGGAGCGGCTCGGCCCACCAGCCGCCCATGTAGCCGGTGTTGTGAAAGTGCCCGCCATAGTCCTGGCAGATCTCCTCCACCTGGCTGATGAATGCGTCGGGGGCCATGCAGACCACCGAACGGTCCGGCTCGACTTCGCGGATCGCCTCGAAGCTGCGGCGCAGCGTGTCCGTGCGGATGCGGGCGTGCCATCGGATGAAGTCGGCCCACTGGGCGTTGAGTTGTTCGCCGAGGAAGGGGTACTGCGCCGGAGCCGTGCCCGTGAGATAGACGCGGTAGCCAAGGAAATTCGCCGGCAGACGCAGGGCCAGCAGATTGTCGCCGACTTGCAGCGTGTCGCTCACCTCGATCACCACGGGGCGCATGCCGTTGTTGTCGATGATGGGCGTGGCGATCTTCTTGCCGTTCAAGTAGACCGGCGCCGTCTCCTTGTTGGAGCGGTTGAGCGAGAAAATGTACAGCCACACCTTGGACTTGTCGGCGCGCCACTCGGCGGGTACCGCGAAGTGGCGTCGCCAGACGGCGGGACGGCGCGGCAGGAACATCGTGATGTCGGAGTGCGGCGCGGTGACGAGCGGCCACTCGGCGTCCGGGCACGAAGGCAGATACCACTCCTCCGGCGCCGGATTGCAGGGCGGCGCCTTGCCGTCCTTGAACTCCTCGTACTGGATGCGCCACTCGCCGCCGAGGTCAAGGGCCTTGTCGGAATAGCCGAGAAAGGTCGCCAGCTCCGGCACGCGGACGCCGTCCCACGACTTCAGCGCGTCGGATGTGCCGAACCAGCGCTGACTCAGCGTCGAAAGGTCGCTGTACGTCTCCTTCAAGAACGCGCGGAAGGTCTTGTCGGCCTGCGGACCGTACTCGTTCAAGATGTCGTGATCGCCATGCCGCAATTCGCCGTGCGGCTCAAGATACTCGATGGTGGTCGGCAGCTTCGAATAGACGCGCCATGTCTTCTGCAGGTTGGAGAGCGTGGCGTCCAAAGCCTCATCGGCGCTCCAGGCGATCTGCCGGTTGCCGGCGTGATGGGCGTCGCAGGGACAGTAGTACCCACCGCAGTAGCTCGGCATCTTCCACTGCGTCTGGTCGCGGAAACGGTTGACCAGCCACGTGGGACTCGCCGCGCTTGAGTTGACCACCACCGGCAGCCCACGGTTGGCGCAAGCCCGCGCCCCGTACTCCCAATCCTTGTTGTTCCGCATCCCCTCGGCGAAATCACACTGGTCCTCGTTTTGCCAAAAGACGAAGCCGCAGTTGTTGTTCTTTTTGGCGAAATCAAACTCGCCCAACACATTGTAGGCTTTCCACTCAACCCGCTTCTCGCCGGGCTTGGGGGGCGGCGTCTCGCCCGGACGGTAATAAAAGCGGAAGCCGAACTTGTCCCACGAGTCCAGATACATCGGCACCGTGCCGCGGGGAACGAACTCCGCTCCCTCGAACGCGCCTGACTGTGTGCCGAGAACCAACGCGAGACTGGCGGCGTCCGTCCCGGCGGCGACGCAAACCCGCGTCCCTTTGCGGAAGGCGGCGACGACTCCTTGATCCGGCACGCTGACCACCGGAACCGCCGCGCCAGCGACGCTCAGCGAATCGTCCTTGACCGGCAGCAGCGCATGCAGGTCGCTCAGATATTTGGCATGGACGATCTTGGCCTTCTCCTCGTTCTCGCACTGAATGGCGAGCAGCGAGCACTTCGCGCCGGATTGGGTATCATACAGCACAAAGTCGCCCGCCAGTTCGCCATAGCCGCGCAAGGGCATTCCGGGCAGCGAAACCCGCCGCGCCTCGGTCAGCCCCGCGGTGGCCTTCGCGGGAGCCTCCAACAACGCTCCCCCCGGTGCGCACCCCAACAGACCGCACATGATCCCGGCGGCCGCGACATAGCCGGGAAATGCGAAACGGGTAAGCGCGCTCACGCGCCGTGACGCTGACCGGATCATCATCATTTTGAATTCCCCTCCATCAGCTTGCGAATGGTGTCGCGCTGGGCGTTGGCCCACGCCGCGTACGACTCCGCGGAGGTGTTCTCATGACTTGGCACCGCTCCTTTTTTCAAGCTGCCGTCGGGCGACAAAAACGCACTCCCGACATCGAGGAAATTGATGGTCTTCCCATCCGCCGCCTTCGACAACAACTCATTGTACTGTGCGACTTTTTTCCGCAGCGGATCGGTCGCCTTCTCCCCAATCGGGAACGCGCCGACGAGCAACACCTTCGCGGTGGGGATCTTCTCTATGACAAGCTTAGCGGTCGCCTCCATGCCAGCTGCCAACTCCTCGACCGGCTTGTCGCCGCGCAAGCCCTCCTGCGACTGCAGCAGCACCAGTGTCGGGCGAATGCCGTCCAACTCGCCGTTCGCCACCTGCCACAGCATGTTCTCGGGACGGCTTCCCCAGATGGCCAGGATCAACGGATGGTAATCCCAGTACTCCTTTTTAAACACCTCCGGAGCGCGGTCCCAGCAGCACACCGCCTCCCCGCCCATGAAGACGAGTTGGCACTTCTCCTTCTGCGCCTTGGATATCGCCAGCATTCCTTTGTGCCTGTAGAGGAAGTCGTTGCGCGGCTCCGGCGTGGAGGTGACGAGACGCTTCGGCTCGGCGATCGGGGCGGGAGGCGGCGGAACATTGGGAATGGGGGCTTTCTCGAGCCACTCCTTCACGATGGGCAGGATGGACTCGTGCCAGATCTTGAATCCATCGGGCGTGTTGGGGTGGACCTTGTCGGTCATGATGTCCAGATTCAGCGACCCGTCAGGCTTCAGGAACTTGTCGCCGAAATAGAAGTACTTGACCATCTTGCCGTCGTCGAGCGTGGCGATGAGTTCGTTGACCTTGGCGATCCTCTCGTTCAGCTCGGGCTTGTCGGAGCGCGGGAAGATTCCCTGCACCAGCACGCGGGCCTCGGGCAGCGTCTTGCGGATGTGCGCGACGATCGCCCACACGCCATACGCCACGTCGCCGGGATCCTCCCCGAGGTTGTTCGTGCCGATCAGCAGGATGACCATCTTGGGGTGGAGCGGATCGAGCACGCCATGCTGCATGCGCCACAGCACATGCTGGGTACCATCCGCGCTGATGCCAAGGTTGATCGCGCCAATCGGGGCGTAGAACTCGTTGTAGATCCCCTCGCCCGGGCTTCTCGTCCAGCGGGCGGTTATGGAGTCGCCGACGAAGACGATTTTGATCTTGTCCGCCCGCGCCTTCGCATCCTCGACCATGGCGTTGTGCCCCTGCACCCAATCATCCTGCAACACCGGCGTGACGGTCTTGGTCTGGGCATGAGCGGACGCCGCCATGAACAACGAAACCAGCGCGGTCGCCGCGCCATTCTTCATCCCTCGGGTCATGACCATGAATCCCATATCGACGCTCCTTCCAACTCACGTATTAGTTTATTTCTTCTATCTTGATCGTGTGGGTGACGGGCTTGACGGCCTTTTCGCACTTCTCCAGCATCGCGCTGTTTATCTCGCGGAAACCAGCATCTACCGCTTGGAGCGCCGCCGCTTTTTCCGGAAATGATCGCCGGATCTCCGGTGCCTTGTCGCCAAGATAGTCTTTAATGAACATCACATTGAAGGCATGCTTTTCGGCAACCGCCTTGTCCACTTCCATAAACGGCTGCACGAAGGGGTTGTTTATAAATTCAGCGGCGAGATTGATCCCTTTCTCCAACTCGGCCGCCGTGAACTCCTTCGAATCCGCCCCCCAGGTTATTTTAGCTTTGGGCGAGGCGAGATTCCTCACCACAAGCAAATACCGATTCAGCTCGTTGTTGAATGGCACAAACGGCAACATGCTGGCCGTCGGTCCCGCGGGATGGTTGTTGCCACGATTGAAGCAGTATGGATAGCGTGAACTCTCAACCACCATCTCACCTTTTTTCGCGGACACCACGCGGTGCCCGTCCGTGGCCGTCCCCGTTCCGCCGCCCGCGTCGTAGGTGATCGTCCCGATGTTCCCGTCGAACCCCATCGCCTTGAGAAACGCATAGGCCATGACCAGATGTCCATTCGGCGTCGCATGCACGCCGTCAATCTCGCCGTATACGGCGAATTTCTCACCATTCGCCGCCTTGCTCTTCGTCATCGCGTCCATCATCGGCGTATGCAAATCGGCAAAGAGAACTCCTTCCGCCTTTGCGACCTCCCGCCCGATTTCGCCCAGTTTCCCGAGCGTGTCATTGTAGATCTGCGCCGTCACCTCGCGATGACGCGGATTTTTGAAATAGAACGAATCCACGGCGCCGGGGGAGCCGATCACGATCGCACGCACCCCCTTCTCCTTGAAGTTTTGAACCGCCTTCGTCAAACCGTTTCGGTATTCCTTCCCCATCGCCTCGTTGAACGTGTTGTATCCTCCGTCATTCATTCCGTAGCACATCGTCGCCACCGTCGGCGCGAACGACAGCGCCGTGTCCTTCATATGGACGGCGAAATGCGGCGCGGTGGTGCCACCCCATCCGCACTGGAGGGCGTTGACTCCCCTCGTCGGCTGGCACATCAGGATATACTCCTCCATAAACACGGAATACAGTCCCATCTGCGTAATGGAATCCCCGCATATCGCCAGCGTGTCATCGCTTTTGAGAACAGAATCCGCGCAGGCTGCGTGTGGTAGACAGTTCAGGCAAACAATACCGACGACGAACAGCACGGAAGCCATCGCCCTGACACGACCAAACGATTCCATACGACTCACTCCTTATTCTTGAACGTGACCAGCCACTCCTGAACTCTGGATTCGGTGTTCAGTGTTCAGGTTTGAGCTTCCCCGAACACCGGTTTTTCGAACACCCTCCTGAACCCTGACCCCGAACCCTTTCTTTCCATCTCCCCCGTCACCCCTTGGGGACAAACACCTGCACGGAATGCTCGCCGCCGGCCTCTTGCGTAGGCACCACGTTGTCCGGCAGAAGTTTGCCGTTCAGACAGACCTGTAACTGGTGCACGGCTTCGCTTTTCTGTATGTCGATAGTGAATCGCGCGCCGCGGAACAACCGCCACACGGCGGCCTGATTCCATCCTTCCGGCAATTGTGGATCAATGCGCAGTCCGTCGAACTCCGCGCGGACGCCCAGCAACTCTCCGACGACCGTGCGGTAATACCATGCGCAGGTGCCGGTTCCCCAATGGCCACTGGCCCGACCGGCTGTTGTGCCGCATGCGGTCCCGCGGTAGAAGTTCGGCAGGTACAATGGCAACTGCTGCGAGCGGCTCAACGGATTGCTGCCCGCACCCGTCAGCAGCATGCGCAGGACGCGGAATCCCTCGTCGGCCTGACGCGCACGGAACAGACCATACGCGTAGAACGCGGCGGCATGGCAATAGACTGATCCGTTCTCTGCCGTGCCGGGCGTCTTTTGGGTGATCTTGCCGATGTCCTCCCGCATGCGGGTGAAGGCCGGCGCCATGGTCATGGGGCCGGAGGGCGTCATCAAGTGCTTGTTGACCGCCTGCACGCACGCTTTGATCCGCCCGGGCGTGTCGGTGGCGCCGCAGATCATGGCCCAGCTTTGGGCGTTCAGGAATATCTTTCCTTCCGTGTCCTTCTTCGTGCCGAACCATGTTCCGGCGTCGGTGGTGCCGCGCGCATACCAGCCCCCATCCCAGGCGAGCGTGTTGATTGCCGCGCGGGCGGCGGCGGCCTCACAACGATATCGGTCGGCGCGCGTTTTGTCGCCGATCCGCTGGGCGACCTCGGCCCAGGTGTCCAAGGCTATGGACAACGCTTCTGTCAGCCATATGGATTCACCTTTCTCCTTCCACCCCGCCATGTTCAGCGGATCATCCCAGTCCCCTTCGCCAATTCTGCACAGCCCGCGCGCGGTGCGATCGCGCAGCTGCCATTCCAAGCCGCGGCAGACGTGCTCGTAGACCGTCGCCGTCTCCTTGCCGTCCTTGAATCCGACGCGCTCATCGAGGACGGACATGTCCCCGGTCTCCTTCACATAATAGCTCAAGGCCAGCGGCGGCCAGACGTTCATGTCGCGGTGCGGAATGGTGTTGATCATGGCGCGGTCGACGCCCTCGGCCAACGGCGCGCCATGCGGCATGAACCCATCAACATGCTGGTGGCCATACACCGTGACGAACCAATAACGCGCCTTGTCCGGCATCGTGAAGACCGCGCCCATCGCGTCCTGATAGGCGTTGCGCACGCAGGGATCGCCGTCCATACGCAGAAGTCCGCCGCAAAAATGCGTCTGCTGCGGCAGCCAGTTGTTCACGAAATGGTTCAGATCGGCGTCCGGCGTGTCGACGCGGACCGCGGGGCTGACGCACTCCAGATAACTGTGGACGTTCTTCAACGCCTTCTCGACGCCGCCGTTTTTCAGATAGGCACGGGTAAGCCGCGAGACATCATTCCGGTCCTTCGCCGGGCCAAAGACGAAATTTATGGTGTCACTCTTTCCGGAAGCAAGTTTGAGCGGATACTGCATGGCCATCACGGACGGCTCGTAGTAGGCCTCACCGCCCGCCAGCTTTGGCAGGCGCAGAGCCGCGGGATCGTGCGGACCGCGGCCGCCAAGGAACTCCCGGTGGTTGGTCTCGGCGGCGACAGGTATGCGATCGGCGACGCAGAAGATGATGTTTTTCCGGGACCGAAGCTTATAATAATCCTCCACCTTCACGTAGTAGGGGAAATATTCGACGACGATACCGCAGAGTTTGGCATCGTAGCGGGAGAGCTGGGTGATCCACCCCACCTGTCCGACGGGGAAGTAGCTGTACAGCGAAAGTTTGCGCGGCTTCGCGCCGTGGTTGGTCACGGTGACGGTCCACAGTTCGACCTGGTCGCCGCGGGGAATCACCACCCGGACCCGAACCTCGACCTTTTCGACAATGACGCGCCATTGGATATCGGCGAGCCCAGGTGAGAACTCGAACTTCTCCGGCTCCCTCTGCACGGGATCGAAGGGAACGCTCCAGAACGTTCCGGTCGCCTCGTCGCGCAGAAAAAAACTGCGGAGCGGCTCGGCATACGGGGTGCTGTTAGGCTGCATGAACCGCGAGCGGCATTTGCCCCGCTGATCGATCTGCAGCTCCATGCTGTCGTTGAACAAATGACTATCCGCCCGTTCAAGATGATGCACATCCCGTATGATGTACCGCCGTCCGTCGTCGATGAACTCAGCTGGTTTCTCTTTGGATGCGGATGATGCGTTCGCCATAGCGTTACTCCTTGATTGTTCTTTCCGCTTCAGCGCGTCGAGGGCTGTCGCTCTTTGATGAGGCTGGCGTCAAGCGGAACGCACCCCGCCAGATCGCGTCCCGTGTAACGTCCCAGTTCGACGCCGTTCACCGCGAGAGCATAGCTCTTTCCCGGCTCCGCGTAATGAAACGCCACCACCGGGTTGCGCCGCCATGCGAAGGGACTATCGATGTCGAGTTCGATCCTTTCCGCGCCGACCGCGCACCTGGTCACATTCAGCCCGTCCACACCGACGCCGACACCGGCGGCAAGATCAACAACGACGTCCCGCAAAAACTCCTGCTCCATCTCGATTCCCGCCATACCGCTGCCCGTCCCCCAATGGAAACTGCTGACCCCGGCCTTGCCGCCATAGCCATGGTGGGCCCAGTTCTCCGAAGGCGAGACGGGAAATTGCGCGCGCAACGCGGCGACGCCCCGCTCCAGATACTCCGCCTTGCCTGTGGCGCGGTAATAGTCGAGCAGGATGTTGCCGTGCTGGCTCTGTCGGGCGTCGGACCATTCCGCGTCCGAGTTCTGGGTGGTGAAACCGCCCAACAGCATGACGGGGCCCGTCAGCCCTTCGAGCATCGGATTGGTCCAGCATTGCTGCGTGAGGAGCAGATAGTCCAGGAGATCCTCACCTTTCCCGAGATAATCCCGCTCCTTCGTTAACTGGAACGCCTCAAGGTAGGCGGCGACGGCTTGACCGAGCGCGAGGTTGTTGGCGGGCCATTGCCGCGTGCGCTCGTCGAATTTGATGCCCCGCGGGCTGCAGCTCCAAAAGGTCTCGAAGTCATACCACTTGCGCGGCGGGATCACCTCATTCTCAAGGTACGCCAGGCCGCGCATGGCGGCGGCGAGATAACCGGTATTTGCTTCCGCCTCGCACAGCTTGAAGAGGAAAAGGATGACAGGTCCCGTCTCGGCGATCGCATACGGCGCCTTGTCCACCAATGGCTTGCCAGCCTCGTCGAAGAAGGTCATGAACATGCCATCGGCTTGCTGATGGGATATCAGAAACCGCGCGAGCGCCTGGCAGCGAGGCAAGACTTTCTCATGCCCGGGCAGTTTGGCCTCGCGCCAGCGCAGGAGCCAGTACGCCGTCCAGCTCATGTCGTAGCTGAGGAATCCGGCAATCGTGCTGCCGCCGCGGCCGTCGCCGGCGCCCCATTGGGGCTTGCCATCCGCATCCATCGCGGCAATGCACTTGAACGCCCCGTCCACGCCAGGCGCAGCAAGAGCCAGCTCCGCAGTCTGCGCCGCGAGCCGCAGCAGTTCGTCGTCCCCAGTCCGCCGCGCGTGCAGCGCCATACCGAAGGAGGTGCGCAGGCTGTTGAACCACGACCCCATATAGACGGACCGCGGCCCCATCGCCCGTTTGGTGGCGGGGGCTCCGCCAATGGAACCGTCTGGGAGTGGTATGTGTACCCACGTGTCCCGGGACTCCTCCTGCCACGCGCGCCGCCGCCAGTCGTCGAACAGCGCGAGTTGCTCATACGGGCCGGTGCCCATCTGCTGCGCAGCGGCCACCGACTGACTCAAGCGGCCAAAACGCTTCCAATGAAACCGGACGCACTGCCGATATGCCCGCTCTGGCTCGGCGGACGCCGTCACCAGCAGGAAATAGCTGTTCTCCAAAGACTTATCCAGTTTCCATGCCCGCCGCGTGTCAAGACTATACACCGCATGATAGGCCCACTGGGCGGGAAGAAAGCCGACGCACAGCGAAGGATTCTCCGACGCGCTCAAGTCCAACGCGTGAGTGCAGATTCCCAACGTGCCTCGATCAAGCGCCGCGACATCCGGCACGATGCCGAAAGCCGTCCGTTTGGACTGAACGAGAATCAGGGGCGCCTTGTATTGAGCGTCGGGATTGTAACCGCCAACCGATGGCGAATATGCCCACTCGGGAGAATGCGGAAAGACGAACCGGTCGGCGAACGCCTGAAGTTCAACGGGTTCCGTCGTCTCCAAACGAGTGGTGACGCGGAGCCATGGCGAATCCGCGTCGACCGTGATCTTCCGCGACAATCGAAGCGGACCGGCGGTGAACAACTCGATCATATCCTTGCCGGCGACAGACACCTTCTCCGCCTGCACCGGAAACTGGACCGGCATCAGTCCGCCATCGCAGTACGGTTGGGTGCCGTACACGTTGACAGGACCGTCCTCACCCGCCCGAGCGACCTCCACCCATGCCCCGTCGTCCGTCTGGGCCAGATATGACTCATGAAGACGGCCTTCCGCCAGTTCAACCTCAACTCGGATCTTGTCGCCGCATAATGAAACTTTCGCCATCGCCTCAACCTTTCTTCACCTGTTACTTCTCAAGCAACTGCCACAGATTGACAAATCGCAGCTCCCGTTGGAGTTCACGCTTTAGCGTGTCCAGGGGCGTTTCTGACACACTGAGGTGTGAACTCCAACATTTCGCAACTCAACTCTTTTTCGGAGCAGAAAAAACAATTTTGCCGACAAAATTGTTTTTGGTACTGGTTGATTTTCATCTGTCGACATGGTCACAGCTCGCCTTGAAAATAGGTGTGTTCTGTCGACTTCTACCATGCGTCGGTGCGGAACGGCACCGCGGGCAGGTTCGCCTTGTTGTACAGATTGCACAGGGCATTGTCACCCCAGCCATAGCGGACCGCGGCCGGAGCCTTCACGTCCGGCGAAGAGACCACGACCGTCTCGCCGTCGATCCGGGCCTGCGCCCAGACGAACTTCTTGTCGGCGGCGGCGACCGCGAAGCCGGTCGGCCCCGAACCGAGCGATTTGAGCCCCTCGGCATGGTCGAACGTGAGGCGGACGCAGCCGTCCTCGATTTTCATTTCCTTGTAGGTTGGCCCTTCACACGGCACGTCGAGCCCATATGTTTTCGCCAAGGCGAGCGCCGCCAGCCGCTCGGCCACGTCGCGCTTGTTGGGTGGATGGATGTCATATATCTCGCCACGGTCGATCGCCACCGCCACGCCACTATTGGGGACGGCGCGGGCCACGGCGGCCTGAATCTCGCGGGTCACCGCCCAACTTGAGTTCACGGGCGCCTCCGGCAAGGGCCCGAACCCGGCAAGCTGCACAATGAAGAAAGGAAAATCCCCTTGGGCAAACAGGCCCCGCCAGTCACGAATCAACGCCGTCAACTCCTGCGCGTAGGCGGTTTGCCCGGCATTCCCCTCGCCTTGATACCACAGCACGCCTTTGATGGCAAAGGGCGCCAACGGCGCAATCATGCCATTGTAGAGCCCGGCCGGCATCCAGATGCGGTCGTATTGACGTTTACGCCCCGTCAGCTTGTCCGCGGTGGTGCTTGTCTGGAATCTCCACGATCCGGCCAAGGAAATGGATTCTCCCGCGGCGGCGCCCTTGCTCAAACGAAGTTGCTCGGGCTTCCCAATGAAACAGCCGTTTCCCAGCACCCGGACCGCGATCAGATTGGCTCCCGCCTTGACCAGCTTGCCCGGCACATGGAAGGCGTGATCCCTGCGGTAGCCGTCCTGGCCGCCAACAAAAACGCCATTGAACCATGTCGTGTCCTGCTCCTGGATGGGACCTAAGTTCAACCAGAGATCCCGGCCGGCCCAATCAACGGGAATGTCAACCGCCCGGCGGAACCACACGATTCCGTTGAAACCACTCAACGCCGTCTTGCTTGTCCCTTGCGGCAGATCGATCGCCGTCCAGGAGCTGTCATCGAACTCGGCCGTGCGCCAGATCTCGGTCTGCGCATTAGCCGGATCGCTGGCCTTGGCCCAGGCCGTCACTTCTTTCTCGTACGAGGTGAAGGCGTCCGCCTCCGCGCCATACTTGGGTTCCGTGCGGAGGCTCTCGATCGCGCTCCACGACTGGATGGATGTGTTGCCTTGCGCACTCTCAATCAAACCGATGGGAACACCCGCGCGTTTGTTCACGCTCCTCCCGAACATCCATGCGACAGCGGAGAAGCCGGTGGTGGTGAAAGGCTGCTTCTTCTTGAGCAGCGCGTCCCGCGAGCAGACGGACCAACTGCCCGTCACCGTCGACTCCGGCGCGAAACTGCTGGTTGGCATCACCCAATACAGACGGATGCCGTCCATCTCACCCCCCGGAAGCTCGTTCCACCACTGGTTGACGCCATCGATGCCCATATCCATATTCGACTGCCCGGAGCAGACCCAGATGTCGCCGAAAACCACGTTCTTCAACGTGACAGTTTTGCCACCGCTCGTCACGGTGATCGCATACGAGCCACCCGCTGGCTTAGGTCCCACTTTGACCAGCCATTTACCGTCCTTGTCCGCTGTCGAAGAGACCGTCTGGTCGTCGAGTTTGACGGTTACTTCCGCTCCTGGCTCCGTCCATCCCCACACGGGGCAGGGCATCTCCCGCTGCAGCATCATATTGTCCGAGAAAAGCCCGTGCAGGAACGGACGCTCCGCGGCGCAGACACGCAGGGTGAGGATTGGCGACAACACAATAAACAGGATCGCAATGGTCTTTCTCACGGATTTCTCCATTTCTCGTTTCGAGATTCGTATTTCGGATGTGGTTTCTGGTTATTGTCCCGTGATCGAGAACATCTTACCTCTGGCGTACTGGTGGTCGGACGTCACGTTGAGCGATCCATATGAGCTCTGAGTCTGGATGTTTTCCGCGTGTCCATCGGCGAAGGCGCCGTTCATGAAGCCAACCTGTCCGTGCCATTTGCCAAGCGGTCCAAACATGCCCTGGCTGTCATGGAGATCGTTCCACATGGATCCCCAGTGCCCCTTCCACACCTCATGGCAGCTATATTCGTACAGGATGAGCGATCCCGAGGGATTACTGAACGCTTGTAACGGCGGGGCGACCTGATAGGTCTGCGTGTAGGCGTTCGCCAGCCGTCCGGCGGTGGCCGCATACATTTTCCCGTACACCAAATCGGCCGGCCCCTCGTTGCTGCCATTGGTCGCCTGGTACGCCACCATCGTATACGTGCTGGTTTTCTTGTCGTAACTGGTCGTGCCTGTCGTGGTTCTCGCGGGACAGCGCAGCAGGTCGGAGGCGTTGACGTCTTTGACCGCGCTGTTGAAGTGCTCGCGCGCCCGCCAGCACCAGCAGCCGCCACCATTGGACGGCCACTCCATCACCGTGATGGGCAGCCAGTTGTTGGACTCGTCGGCGTACGAGATCAATCCCAGCCCCACCTGCTTCAGGTTGCTGAGGCAGCCAATCTTCTTCGCCTGCTCGCGCGCTTTGCTCAGCGCAGGCAGCAGCAGCGACGCCAGAATCGCAATGATCGCGATCACCACTAATAATTCAATTAAGGTGAAGGCAAAAAACTTCACCTTAATTGAATTATTATTCGTCCGACTTCGTCGCGCCTGAGAATAGTGGACACACATGTGACTCATCCTTTTTTATAACAAAACAATCCGTCCGTAATTGAGTATAAAACATTCCCGCTTGCCGTTCCTTCCTGGAACACACGCCGCTCATATCATCTCACCCTCGGAGTGTTTAGACCGTCCGACGACATCTCGCTGACGCGTGGTTTCCAGTATTTTCCCTCGCCGATTTTTTCCCAGACTGACAGAAGACATCCGATCTCCCGTCCGCCCGGCATGAGGAAGGGGCGCAGACACTTGATGGGCCGTCCGTTGAAGGCGGCGCGGGTCACCTCGGGCTGCTCGCCGAACGACCGCCACACAAGCCCGTCCGCCGACCAGAAATGCAGGACACACTGCGGCGGCCACTTGTCGACCAGCCAGCAGTGCCAGTTTTTGTCGTCAACTCTCAAGACTTGGGGGAAGCAGCCGTTGCGCCCCTTGTCCCGAGGGAAGTCGGCCAGCAGCTCCCTAATGCCGCCAGCGTCATCTCTGAGGAACTTCCACGGACCTTTGAGCGTGTCGCTTTCGGCGGCGCACATCGTCCGTCCACCGAAGCCGTTGAAGTAGACGCGCCACCGTCCGTCGGCGAGATGGATGATGCTTCCGCCGTCACTCCATATCTTCTGTTTGGCGGCCTCATCCTTCGGCTCTCCCGGCAGGATGCCCAAATAGCTCCAACTGCCTTTCTCGCCCGTCTTTGAGACAAGGATCGCCGGCAGCAGCGGCACGCTTCCCGGAAGATAGTCGGGGCAGACGCAGACGAAGGCGACGTAGCCGACTTCCGGATCACGCGTCAGGTCGATGCGGGTTATGCCGCGTTTGGGGGCGAGCGTTTTCGGGTCGGCGGGATTGAACACGTCGGTGATGATCGTGCCATCGCAGACCGCCTCGGGCGGGCCGAGCTTCTCCAGCGAAGGACCGCGGTAGACCTGCAGCTGCCGCGTCTCCGGACCACCCTCGTCGCTCCATGTGTTCCGCCACACTTCGACCTGCCCATCGGCGCAGGACACCACCGAAAGGTATGAGCCCTCCACGTCGAGCGGACGGAACGGCGTCCGCCAGTTCCTCACCCCCGACGCCGCCGGCGAGCCCAGCACCTGGGCGTCAAACGGGAACTGTGCTAGGTCCTCCGCGTCAGGCGGATCGTCCACGACGACATGCTGGCAGCCGGCGGCAAGCGCCAGCGCGGCGAGGCACAGCAACAGTTTTCTTGTGTATCGAATCGTCATAACTCCCTTGCAGCTGATATTTTCAAACCGTATCGATCAGGCGGTTTTCTCGTGACTTACGTGCGTCTCCTGGGATCTTTCACCGACCCCCATGGGCTTGTCCCATGGGTGAAGATGATCATCAGCTACCCCCAACCTTTCTTTAAATTCACCGCGGCCCCCACGACCTTGTGTCGTGGGTGAAGAAGCTTCCACACTTCATCGTCAAAGTGGCGTCACGCTCCGCGGCGCATCCACGTCACTCTCCCTTCGTCTCATACAGGTGCAATTCGGCCTTGCGCACATCCCACTGCAAGGGCTGCTTCGCGTCACGCTTGCCGCCGCCGTAGGGGTGGAGAAGATTCACGTCGTTGTCTTCGCCATAGCGGAGAAAACGGGTGATGTCGAGATCGCACACGGTCTCGAAATTATGATGATGCCGCCGCACAAGGCGGTCGTTGACATACGCGCCCGTCGTGGCATGGGGATGTCCATCCAAATACAGACGCACCTGGTACTTACCCCGCCACTCCTCGGGTATAAAGACGGTTCTGCCGAGGTTCCACCCCTTGGCCAGCCCGGGAAATTTGACGTCGATCGGCTTTCTCTCGGCGTCCTCGCCGTTCCACTCGCCAGCGAGATCGATCCGGCGCGCGGGGGGCGCCCAGTGGTAAAGATAGAGCTGCCCTTTGATCCCCTGGTATTTGCTGTCGCCCTTGAACTCGATCAGCAGCTCGTTGACGCCATCGTTCGCAAGCTGGGTGATGTCAAACTCTTTCTGCCGGTAGTTGGCGCACGCCGCGAAGTCATGGAGTATTTTACCATTCAGCGACAGACGAGCCGTGCCTTCATACTGCCCACCGCTCCAGGAACCGCTGACCAGGAAGACGCGGCCGCCCTTGTCCTTCCATTCCTGCGGGACTTTGAAGGTCTTCCGCAGCCAAACCGGCTTGTTCGGCTCCGCTCCCCAGAAGTTGAGGATGCTCACTGGACAGCCCTTCCATTCCGCCTTCCCCACCGCCGGGTCGGTCATGGTGAACTCCGCCCCGCCCTGCCGCAGATCAAGCGTCGGATCGGCCCATTCGCCCGTGCGGTAAGGGGTGAAATCGATGGTCGGCTGCTTGATCTGATGCCACATCTTCTGCTGATAGTTCCACCAGTGCGCGACCGCGTCCTCGGGGGTGTACACGACGGCGTCGATGA
>CAYTFM010000019.1:43684-47877 GCA_964436735.1 uncultured Victivallales bacterium
CTCCTTGGCCGGCATGGTGATCTTCGTCGCGGCGACCCCATTCTCCCAGCTGAACTCAAGCTCCTTCTGCCCGTCCACGCCATGGGAGACCAGCCTCGCCGGCTTGCGCGGCAGACGCAACTTGACGGCGACGTCGACATCCTTGTCCTCGTTCCAGCTCACCAGGCAGGTGACGGCGTCCAGGCCATTGTTGGAGCGTTAGGGTTGCGCCCAGACCAGACGGTCGTCGGTTGTGCAGGCCGCCTTGTCGAAGTTGACGCCATCGAGAAGGTCGGCCAGGAAGTCAGTCTCGATTTTCTCCGGCCACCAAATGCCATTGCGGTCCTGGCAGTCGCGCCAGAACACCGAGCCGAGGGCGATGACCGAGCCTTCGCCCAGCTTGTGCCGCACGATGGCGGGAGTGCCATTCTCGTAGGTCGCCAGCACCTCGCAGTCCTTCCCGGGCTCCAGCTCCACGCTGTACAGATTGTGATTGTTGCCGACCCAGTCCATGGATTTGCCTTTGTCAGGGAACGTCTTCCCCGCCAAGGCCTTGAAGACGCCTTGATCCTTTTTGATGGTTACCTCGCCCGTGCCGATCTCGCGCAGCTTCCCGACCTTGCATCCGGTCAGGCCGGAGATTTTCCACGCGTCAGGCTCCAGTTCGGTGTTGCGCCCGCTGAACGGCAGCGTGACATAGGTGCCGCCGGCCTTCACCCACTCCTCGATCGCGGCGAGCGACTGCTCTGAAATGGTCTCGTTGCCGCCGTCGATCATCAGCGGGAAGCCGTTCATTTTGCCGTCGGCGAGGCCGATGTCATCCAAATACAGATAGGAGTGTCCCAGGGTCTGCAGGCTGCCGCGTCCCAGATCCCAGTCCCAGCCGTTGTTGATCGGGCGGGTCGACTCGCCGAGCTTGGGATAGGGACTCGGCGAGAACAGCCGGATGGTGCCGTGCGTCGAGCGGTAGAGCAGCACCTGCGGTCCGTAGATGTCGTACTTGCCCATGCGCTTGAGGATCGGATTGTGCGTCTCCCACCATGTGCGCATCTCGGGCGGCCGCGTGTAGCTCTGCGCGATGAAGACCGGATCGTGGGCGTTGAGGCCGGCCAGGAAGGTGCGGCGGAAGCCGTTGAACATCTCGGCGACGTTGTTGGCGGGGCCGGCAAGCTCGCTGGAGCCGGGCACATCGTAGAGGAAGCCGTAGCGCTTGTACCACGGAAAGAACCACATCCCCTCCCCGGTGAAGTGGCCGAAGCCGCCCCAGTCGCGGGCCAGTTTCACCCAGCGGTTGGCGCGGAATTTGATCGGCGCCATATACTTGATCGGACGGTTGGGATCGACCTGCCGCATGCCATCAAGCACCTCCACCCACGAGTCGTATTTGGCGTCCATGTGCCAATCCTGCCACAGCAGGAAAAGGCGGTTGCGCTCCTTGCCCAGATAGGGATACACCGCGGGCTTCTCCGTGGAAAGGAAGGCGCGCCCCTGCCAGAGGGGGCCGATAAGCTGCAGCGCGATCTCATTGTCGCCGACGCGCAGGAGTTTGCGGACGTCGAGGGCGCCCCACGATCCGATCTCCCCCGCCTTCTCTCCGTTGATGAAGACCTGGTGGAAGATGGCGTTCTCGCCGGAATGGATGCCGTCATGCGTGATCGGAAACCAATAAAAGTAGAGGGGAGAAGGGGTCGGGGTTCCGGGTTCAGGTGTGGAAGAGCCAGAGGTGGAAGGGGAGGAATTCAACTGCGCGGCGCTAAGTGTGAACGAGCGGCGGAACCAGGTGGTCCCGTGCGAGCCAATAAGCTGGTTGTCAAGCGCCGCGTACATGCGGTCGCTGCCGGGCACGCCGGTGACCATCTGCCACTTCTCGGGATCAAGAGGCTGCTTGTACCATCCCTCGGCCACGCCGGGGAAGCTCGTGTCCTTCTTGTCGTTGCTCATCCGGCCGCGGCGGTAGAACCAGGTTCCATGGAGCGACTCGATCATGCCATTCAATCCGGCGAAGGTCGCGAATTCGGGGATCGACACCTGCTCCCAATCGCTGAACGGCTGCTTCTCCCTGCCATACATGCGGGAGACCTCGTCGAGGCTCACCCCTTGTTTCCGCAGATAGTCGCGCCAGCTGCGCGCCGCCAGCGGTGAATAATCATCATGGCAGTCGTACCACGGCTGATGCACCAGCTCGCCATGCGGATGCATCCACCCCATGTTCATCGGATTGTCCGCGTATGGCTTCATCAAATCCATCGCCTTCACCGCCATGTAGCGGTGGATATCCTTGTCGAACCAGCTCAGATGCGGCGACGACTTGGCGTCGAGCCAGGGCCGCAGCCAGCCGCACATCATCCAGTCGGCGGGCTGCTCAAGATGCGCGCCGAAGCGCCGCTGCGTCCAATCCGCGCCGCCGGCCGCGCCATACAGACGAAAGGAGAAGGGCATCTTGGCGTCGGCCAGCACCTTGGTCATCCACTCACATTCCGTGTTCTTGATGATGCCGTCGCTGTTGTCGAGTCCGGCCGGATCGAGCCACGGCTCGAAGCGGAACTTGTTCTTGATCATGAAGTCGACATCCTCGGTCGGATCCTTCGGGGCGTTCTTGTCGCCGAAGGCCTTCATCCAGTCGTGGAAGTTGTTGAAGCCGCCCATGCCGTAGCAGCCCCAGCCATAGCGGTCGAAGCGGTCGAGGTACGCCGGATAGTTCGCCGAAACGGCAGCCCCTTTGGCGAAATCCGGATACTCGTCCAGAAACGCCAGCATGACGGCCTGGTCGGCGACGGAGACAATCCGCGCCACCGCGCCGCGCGCCGAACCGACGATGACCGCGCCGGACGCCGTCTGCTTCGCCGGCACGTCGCCCGCTTTACCTTTCAACTGGATATCCTTCACGTCAGGCGAGATGTCGAGATCCGCCAGGAACTTGCCGACCAGCACGTTCGCCTTCTCGCCATTCTGGCAGGAAAACTCAGACACCCAGGCCTTCTGTCCCGACGCCGACGTGAACGTTTTGTTTTCGACCGCGACCCGGCCGTAGGCGCGCAGCTCTCCCGACGCGGGAATGGCGTGTGCGCTCTCCTGCCACTTCTCCCCCGCCAGAGAGGTCGAGCCACACAGCACCGCCGCCGCGCATCCCGCGGCCACCATCATCAGCCTGTCTCTCACACCCATCGCGCACCCCCTATTGATTAAGAAATTAGAAATGCGAATGTCGAAATTCGAAACAGCGGAAAACGCTGTTGAACTGTTTTGTTTCATTCATTCAAGATTTGGATTGTGAATTTACTTCGGATTTCGATATTCGGGTTTCGGATTTTCAGCCTCGATGTCCGCTTCGAGCAAGGCTGGCGACGCGTCCTGCCCCGCCACCCGGCGACGGACGTAGTCGAGCATCCCCTCCGCGACCGCGGCGGGATCCGTCACGATCCATGAAACCGGGAACGGACAGAACGCCTCGCTACCCTTGTTCTTGTGGAACAGGAACGACATCTTTCCCGGAACATCCAGCCCAAGCTTGAGCGCGGCGGACACCACGCCGGGCACGACGATGTCAGGATAGGCGATGATCCCTTTCGGACGCCGCCGCATGCTCCACAGCGTGATAAGCTCCTGATAGCTGTACGCGGCGGCGTTGACCTCCGAGCCGTACTCCACCGGACGCCGGATCCACTCCCCGCACAGTTCGACGCCCCGCCCCGCGCAGGAGGCGGACACCTTGGCGAAGCAGTCCGTCTCCCCCCCCCGCACCGACGTCACAAATCCCGCCGAACGGCAGCCCCGCGCCACAAGCTCCGCCACGCACTGGTCGGCAGCCTTCTCCCAGTCGAAGCCAACGCTCCCCGGCACGTGGCCCCCGGGCGCCGCCAAAGGCAGACCAAGCTCCTCAAGCCAGACGACGCGCCGGTCGGTCGCCACGGAGAAGATCGCCTGGAATTTCCCCGCCCGCGCCGCCCTCACAAGATCATCCGGGAGCCCTTCGCTCTCCTCCATACTGCGCCGCTCGACGAACAAAGATAGGCTGATCCCCTCCTGATGGGTGAGCTCCTCAAGCCGCTCGTAGACGGCGCGACAAAAGTTCCATGTCCAGTCGGGGGAAAGGGCTCGTGAGGGGAGATAGACCCCGGCGGCCCGCAGCTCGGCGGCGCCCCCCATGACCACCGTCCCCGCATGCGGTTTGCGCGTCACCACCCCCTCGCGGGCGAGCTGCGCCATCGCCTTGT
>CAYTFM010000020.1:0-24201 GCA_964436735.1 uncultured Victivallales bacterium
CGTCAGTCGGATCGAAAAAATCCAATCCACAATCCGACTCGCCAAAATTTAAGTTTTCACCCTTATAGAGTATAACCAGTACCGAAAACAATTTTGCCACCAAAATTGTTTTCTATTTTATTTCCGTCGTCGCTCTCGCGGTACATCGTCATCAAACGTAATGGCATAACACATTGAAGGAAATAAAAGGAAGTCAAACGATGAGAAACTGTTTGTTCTCGGTGAGTTACGCTGGACTGTGGGGCCAGGATCGCCTTTCGCTCAAGGAGTTCGTGGTCAAGGCCAAAACCCTTGGCTACGAGGGAATCGAGATCATGTGCAAGCGACCGCACCTCTATCCGTTCGATACGACGGAGGCGGAGGTGGCAGAGCTCGGGAAGCTGGTCAAAGACAACAGGCTCGAGGTCGCCTGCATGGCGGCGTACACCAACTTCTGCGCGGGCGGCGACTCGCGGGAGGTGCCGCTGCTCGACCTGCAGGTCAGCTATGTGCGCGAGGTCGCCAAACTTGGCTCGAAACTCGGCTGCGGTCTTGTCCGCGTCTTCACGGGCTACGAGAACGCGCAGGAGCCGTTCGGCGAGCAGTGGAAGATGTGTGTTCGAGGAATTCAGGCCTGCTGCGACGCCGCCAAGGAGTTCGGCGTGACCATCGGCGTCCAGAACCACCACGACATCGCCGTCGACACCAACGCCCTCCTCGAATTGTCCTACGAGATCGACCGTCCCAACCTCGGCCTCATGGCGGACGCCTGGTCCATGTTCCTCCGCGGCGAAAACATTGAGGAGTCGCTCCGCAAGGTAGGGGACAAGATGGTCTTCTCGACGGTGGCGGACTATGTCGTCCTGCCGCGCCACAACTACCGTCCGAACTTCGTGAACTACGAGTCCAGGGAGCCGCCGCTGGTCAAGGCGGTTCCGATGGGCGAGGGCGTGATGGACTACCCGCGCTACTTCAAGGCGCTCGAGGAGATCGGCTACGATGGGTGGGTGAGCTACGAGACCTGCTCCCCGCTGCGCCATGGCGGCTCCCTCGAAAACATCGACCGCCATGCGGGGAAATTTCTCGACTACATGCAAAAAATTCTGTGACCGGGACATTTCCGGTCACAGAATTTTTTTACCTGTCAGCACTGAAACCACCTTGGCTGCGCAAGGTGGTTTCAGTGCTGACGCTTTCTTGTCATTTCCACACCGTGTCGGTATATTGGGAGGTGCCGCTCCGTGGCGCATCATGGATTCCCTATACGGGTGAGCATACAACCGAATGTGAAGAAACTGTGCCGAAAACAATTCTGTCGGCAGAATTTTTTTCTATGCTATTTCCGTCGTTGGACTCGCACCGGTTGCAGTATCACACGCCGCGTCATAGAACTTATAGGAAATAGCAAACGGACATCGCATGGGGAGCCTTCTCCGCATATCAGCGCTCCTGCCCCTTCTTCTGGCGGCCACCACGTCACAGGCGGAGGAACGACACCTTTTCGTCGCCTACCCGCCCGCCGCGCATGAGACCACCTCCGCCAGCATTTTTTTCATCGGCACCGCCGCGCCCACCGGCGAAGTGCAGGTCAACGGGAAAACGATCCCGCGCAGCCCCGCCGGCCACTTCGCCCCAAGTTTTCCGCTGCAGATGGGAGCCAACACGTTCACCCTCCAGCATGGCGAGGAGACGCTGAATCTGACGGTGAACCGCATCGCCCCTCATGCCGAACATACTGCGAAGGAGGCTGTTGCGAATGAGCGAGATCCGACAACTCCATCCGAAGTGATCGAAGTTGTTGCCGAGTCCGGCATCACGCGGGCTGGCCCCAGCGTCGACAGCAACCGACTCACGCCGCTGCCCAAGGGAACTCTGGCGCTCGTCACGGGGAGCGAAGGCGACTGGCTGCGCCTCGACTACGGCGCGTGGATCGGTAGGAAGGAAGTGGAGATCCGCCCTGGAGCCGCGCCGCCGCGGACGATCTTGACGTGGGCCGAGGCCAAGGACAACGGCGGTTGGACGGACGTGCGCTTTTCCCTGCAGTCTCCCGTCGCGGTAGATCTCGATACGACGCCTCCATCGATCACGATCATCTTCCACCACGCGACCGCCCAACTGGCCGCCATCCCCCTCGAGGACAATCCCGTGGCCACCTCCCTGATTTGCCTCCCGATTCAACCAGACCGCCTTCAGGGCCGCCTCCTGTTGAAAACCGACCGACTGTGGGGGTATAAGACACACCACGAGAAAGGAAATTTTGTGCTTTCTCTCAGGCATCCTCCCGCGGCGGCATTGGATGGTGTCAAAATTCTCCTCGATCCCGGTCACGGCGGCCCCGAGGATCTCGGCGCCAGAGGTCCCACTGGGTTACCCGAAAAAGATGTCACCCTGGCTGTGGCCAAACTGCTCCAGGAGGAACTCGTCAAACGCGGTGCGACCGCAAGTCTGACACGCGACCGTGACGTCGCCGTCCCGTTGAACGACCGCGTCGCCATGATCGAGAAACAGGAACCGACGCTCTTCCTCAGCCTTCACTACAATGCGCTGCCTGACAGCGGCGACGCCTGGAAGACGCAGGGAATCGGCGCCTTCTGGTTCCACCCGCAGGCCCGCGACCTGGCCACTTTCCTGCAAAACCATCTTGCCAAGACGCTCGCCCGTCCGTCCGACGGCGTGTATTGGAAAAGTCTGGCAGTCTGCCGTCCGACGACCGCACTCTGCGTGCTGATGGAGCTGGGGTTCATCATCAATCCGTTCGAATTCGAGTGGGTCGTCGATCCGAAAGCCCAGCGCGAACTGGCCGCGGCCCTCGCGGACGGCGTCGTCGAGTGGCTGCGCCAAGGGAAGTGACGGGAAGTGGGCAGGTCACAGGGTTCAGGGTTCAGGGTTCAGGGCATAACGCAGTCTTGAGCCTGGCGCGCTGCTGGATGCGGAACTCGACGGGTGACGCGCCAGAGGCGCGCTTGAACACCTTTGAGAAATGGAAACGGTCGCAGAAACCTAGATGCTCGGCTATTTCGTCAATAGCCAATTCACTCATACTCAGCATGATGCGCGCCTTGTCCATCCGCCTTCCGCACCCGTAGGCGTGCGGGGCAACCCCCGTCTCCCGCTTGAACGCCCGGATAAACGCATTCCTGCTCATGCCAACCGTTTTCGCCAAGTGGTCGTTGGACACCTCAGGACTGTACTCCAGCATCCGCAAGGCGGCGGCAATTCTCTCGTCGAGCACCATTTCATCACCACTCCACGCCTCGGGACACTCCGCAAGCACCCGGGCGACAAGCGACAGCCCGCGCAATCCCGTCTGGAAACGTTGCGGGTTCGGACTGGCGATGTCGCCTATGAGGTCTTTGACTGACGCCACGTCCGCCGCCGCCGCGGGAACCGCATGGATTGCCCGCGGAACCTTGTCACCTTGCGGTGCCAAAATGAAATGCGCATAAAACTGCGTTGGCCCTGGCTCCGGACTGTAGGCGGAGAAGTCGAGATTAGGCGGAATAAGAAAAAAATGGTCTGGACGGAGCTCATATCGGCGCCCACCGTGCGCGACAAAAGCTCCCTGCGCCGCATTCCAATACAGCCGCCAATGCGGTGAGCAAAAGCTCTTGCGAGTCCACCACTGCCCCAACGTGTTGACGTCGACGATAAGTATCCGTATCTCAGGGAACGCGAAATCCGACATAAGCACCGTTTTTCTGCTTCTGACGATCGACGCGTCAAAAACACACAACTTCGGTTCGGGCGTACATGGAACCCCCTTATACGCTCTCCACCTTATACGGTATAATATACCAATGCGGAGTTTGCCCGCAACCCGATCTGCCGCCGTGTCCATGAACAGCGCATTGAGAGCAAAGGGAAACACAATGATCGATTCGAGCTGGTTCGCCAATGACCGTTTCGGCATGTTCGTCCACTGGGGACTTTACAGCAACCCCGCCGGGATCTGGAAGGGCAAGAAGAACACGCATCCGTATTCGGAATGGCTGCAGGCCTCGGAGCATGTCCCGCGGGCGGAGTACCAAAAGCTCGCCGCGCAGTTCAATCCCGCCGCCTTCGACGCCGACGCGTGGATCCGGACCGCGAAGGACGCCGGTATGAGATACTTCGTCATCACCGCCAAGCACCATGAGGGCTTCGCGTTGTGGCCGTCGAAGGCCTCCGCCTACAATGTCATGGACGCGACCCCGTTCAAACGGGACATCCTGGGCGAACTCGCCGCCGCCTGCGACAGGCATGACGTGAAGCTCGGCTTCTACTATTCCCATTGGCAGGACTGGGAGGGCACCGGCGGCGACGTCTGCGAGACGTACATGGTGAACGAGGAGTACGTCCACCCCACGCAGGAGGAGTTTGAACGCTACTGGCAGCGCAAATGCCTCCCCCAGGTAAGGGAGCTGCTCGAGAACTACGATCCCTGGTTCCTGTGGTTCGACTCCTGGGGCGAGCACACAAAGAGCTACATCACGGACAAGCGGCAGGACGAATTGATAAGCCTGATCCGCAGTGTCAGCGGCAAATGCCTGGTAAACAGCAGGATCCGCTACGATTCTCCCTCCGACCGGGTTGATGTCCTGTCAATGATGGACAACTGCTTTCCCGAGGAATCCTTCTCCAAACCATGGGAGACGTCCGGCACCTTGAACCATTCCTGGGCATACCACAAAGCCGACCATCAATGGAAGTCGACACGGCATCTGCTGCAATTCCTGATCAACAACGCGTCATACGGCGGCAATTACCAATTGAATGTCGGACCAACGGGGAGCGGGGAGTTCCAGCCCGCGGCACTGAAACGGCTGCGCGAGATGGGCGGATGGCTGGCTGTCAACGGCGAAGCCATATATGGCACGGAGAAAAGCCCCTATCCCAAGATGGACTGGGGCCGCATCACCAGGCGGCAACACAAGAACGGTTCCAGCTCCATATATCTGCATCTCTACAACTTCACGCCAGGCACGGCGCTGCTGCTCGAGCCGGTGAAAACCGCGCCGTCCAACGCGCGGGTGCTGGAGACGTCGCAAGACATCCCCGTGATATCGGCGACACCGCAGGGACTCTGGCTGCACCTGCCGCCGGAGTTGGGCAACGTGGACATCCCCGTGATCCGTCTGGAGTTCGACCGGGAAACGGCCGGAACTGTATAACGGACCATCAGCGTGGGAGCCGTTGAAGTCCACGCTTCAGCTCATGCGTCACCAGCGAAGATAGAGATAGGGGTCATCCGTGACGGTCAACGGCTCCGTGTAGAGCGGGAAGCCGGCCGGGGCGTTCTCCGACTCCTCCAACTCCGCCGCCGACATCTTCCCATACTGTCCTCCTGCGGCGAAGCGCACAAGCAGAAAGGGGGTATCTTTCGGCGGCGTGATGGCCTGCTCCTCGACGGTGTCGCCGGGATTCGAGAGCTGAAACCAGAAGGCGTTGCCATTGCTTCCGGAGCCGACAAAGCAAACGACCTCGTTCCAGCCTTTCTTCAACTGCGCCTTGATGGTGAAGCCGAAGTCCTTCGAGAATTTCATTCCGTTGTGGCTGGTGACGTCGGAGTCTGTCCGGAATATCTCTTTGCCGTTCAGATTGATTTTCAGCCACCAGTCGGCGCCGAACTGCAGCGTGGCCGTCCGGTCGCAGGTGCTCCAGATCTGCGTCATGGCGATGCTCACCTGTCTGGTGCTGACCCCATGGACTTTCGAAAGATCGACCATGCCGCCGATGCCGAGGCCGTTGTTGAAGTCGCTGGGAGCGCACCATGAGATGGATTTGCCGGACGGCAGGACGACCGGCTTCTCGAACTCGCGGCTCTTGAGGAAGGGCTCCAGATCGGCCGCCACAGGATCGGCGTCCGGATTCTCCGGCGGCGGGATCGGGCCGAGCAGCGCCCATTTCTCCACGGGATAGAAGGGCATTTTACGCTTCCCCTCGAAGATCGTTTTGACCAGGGCGGGGGACGACTCCACCCCCAGGTTGGTCAACACCAAGGAGAACAGACGGTTCGTCTGCCAGCGGCTCCTGTTCCTGTCCTTGGCGTACCATGCGTCGGGTAGCTCCTTGTCGTCGGCCTTTCGGAGACGGGCATCATCATCCTTGACGGCTGCATAGTTGGTGAACGCCTCCGGGTCGATCTGCACGAACACAAAGCGGCCTTTGCCATGCTGAAGGGTGCCCGCCAGTCCCCCAAGCAGACTTTTGAAGCCGCAGGCGGCTTCCGCCTCCAGCTTCAGCAGATCGAGCGGTTCGCGCCAGCGCAGATGCTGGAGCCCCACGCCTTCAAGCAGGGGGTCAGCGTCGACGGCAGTTCCCGCCCCGCATGAACGGAACGGCTTGAGCGACAACCCCTTGAAAACCTGATCGGCCAAGATTTCGCTGGTGGCGGGACTGATCACGATCGTCCCTCCCGCAGCGGCGAATGCGATGATCTTCTCCCGAAGCGATTGCCATTCCTGAATGTCACCCTTGCCCACGACGACAATGCCGCGGCCAGAGTCAGGAGCGTCGTTCCACACGTTGGACGAGAAACCAAGCGCGGCGACGCGGTCGCTGGTTTTCTGGCTGACACCGATAGCGGTGCGGAGTTGCGGAGAGTCGAGCGGCGCCTGGAGATAGCGGACGACATTGCGGCGCAGGCGATCCGCCGCCGGATCATCCCCTTTCCGTCCCGTGACATCCATCTGGAGGAACAGAATCTCGCCGGTACCGTGCCGCCACGAAAGGAGCGGGCTGTACGCCAAATCGAACTCGCAGTCGACGACCGCCTTGAAGGCGCCGAAGTGCGGCGTCTCGACGATGTTGGAGGCGATCGATCCCCGGTTGCTCCAATGGTAGGTTCTGCGCGAGATGGGAATGCGCGTCACATCGCCTTTGGGCCCCCATGGCAGCAGCGTCGAGCTCCCGCTCCAATCGCGAAGGGCGTCGTTGGACAGTCCCGACAGCAGGGGATGCGAGGCACAGCGCGCGAAAGCGAGGCGCGGACAATGATCCTCCACCCGGAACCCCAACCGCTCCAGGTCGCCGCACTTCTGTTCGCACAGCAGGACTCGCAGACCGGAACGGATGTCTTCCGCCTTGAACGGCAGTTTGTCCATCCCGCTCAGCGCGCGGCGTCCGACCACGAGAATGGTAGCCCGCTGTCCATCCGGCGCGAGCCGGCGCGGTTTGGCGCCCGCCTCCTCCAGCCAGTTGAAGGTCTCACCCTCGGGATCGATGACGTCGCAATCGAGCGCCTCCAAGTCCGACCGCTTGGGATTGGGCCACACCTCGCAGACGAACGGCTCCAGTTCGGTGTCCGAGCACCCCTTCATGCCGCTCACGGACGCCTTCACCTCCAGACGCAAAGGAGCGCTGGAGCTGTTGTCGGGAGCCTTGAACGTGAATTCCACGGCCTTCCGTGACCATGGAGCCAAAGTGGTTTTCATTGTTCCGGAATCGACGACCCGCCCCTCGCCGGTGAGCTTCGCCTCCCACTTGACGACGGCGTCGGTCTTGTAAGGCTGGTCGTGCACGCAGAGGACGCTTTTGGCGATTATGTCACCGGCGCGGAACTGGTGGGCTTTGGAAGTACACTCGTCCGCCGGGCCGCCGATCCAAAAGCAGTCCGGTCTGAGCACCTCGGTAGCAGTTTGCACAAGCGCCATCTTGGCGGCGAGGAAGGGGTCATCCTTGGACGGATATTTCTTCGGGCTGGGAGGAAAGATCCACAAATCGGCGGGAACCCCGTCATAGCGGCAGGCGAGATAGGTGCGCACCATCGACGCGCGGAGCTGCTCCACCACCAGCGGGCAGACGCCAAGCGGGTCATAGTTCCACGGCGACTGGAGGCGCGGAACCTTGTGCGCGCCATAGTCGCGGTACTCAGGGGTCTCCTCCTTGTAGGCCCGCTCGCCGGCAAGCCTGGCGGCGTATTCGGTGGCGTAGCTGACAAACGGCAGCTTGAGGTTGCTTTTGAAGTAATCGACATCAAGGGGACAGCCCATGTATTCGATGAACATGAAGGGACGGTCGCCATACTCCTTCCATGAGGACATCCACTCCTCCACCGACTGGAGCGGCAGATGGTTGAAATAGACGTTGCCGGTGTCCAGGTCGCCTGTCCCCGTTCCCGCATGGTGGAATGCGGGGCGGGTGTCGTCGGCCTCGTGCTGGGCTGCGTAGGAGAGCGTCGAAAAGGTGTGGTTCCAACGCATGGAGGACGAGCGGCCAACGGTCTCCGGATTGAACGTGTCCCCTCCGGCGAAGTTGGTGGACAGCACCCAGAAGAGGATGCTGGGATGGTTGCGCAGTTTACGCGTGTGCGCCCGCACCCACTTCTGGTAGGATGCGAGGACCGCGGGGTTTGTCAGGTCGGGAGAGTCGTGCCCGACGCCGACGCCATATGATATGTATCCCATGCCAAGCCGGTCGCAGGTGGTGGCCTCCTCCGCGTTGTCATGAACGAGGTTCACGCCGTTGGCGGCGTGCTTGCTGTACGTGAGCGTGACCCCGGCCTTCAAGGCCTCCTCTATCTTGGGGAACAGATAGCAGTCGAGCGTGAAGTTGACGCGTTGATTGTTCAAATAATAGTCTCGTCCCTGCAACCAGAATTCTCGGACGCCGAACCGCGTGGGCGTCGAACGATCCAACTCTTTACCCGAGGAGTCGATGAGCGTCACCTGCCCCCAGTAGAGATTCGGCTCGCGCAGGCTCCACAGTTTGAGCCCCTTGGCGGACATGACCACGGTGTGGACGGACTGACCGGCAGGCAGATCGCCAAGCGGAGACACGGCTTCCGCCACCGGCACCGCCTTGACGCCATCATAGATGGCCACTTTGGCCCGAACGCCGCGCGCCGGACGCGAGGCGATGATCGTCACCTGCGGCTCGATTCTCGCGGCCGCCCGCGTGAATGTGCGATACCAGACGTCGGCGACCATCATCTCGGCCGGCTGCCGTTCCATATACAGCGTGTCAGGAAGCCCAAGCGCGCCGACTCTGGAGCGATCATACTCGCTCAGCGTCGTCACAACTTTGCTCGCCCATTCGTCGCCGGCGACCGCAGCGCCGCCGCAACGCGGAAAGAACAGTCGAAGGGTGTTCTCCTCGCCCCATCGGACATGCTCCGTGATGTCCAACTCGCCACCACAGGCGTGAATCACTCCGACCATGGCGCCGTTGACCGTCAGTTCCGCCGCGTAGAACGGGTGGCCGACATGGACGACAGCGCGGGATCCCTTCCAGTCTGTCGGGATGCTGATCCCGCGCTCCAGCCAGAAGCCATTCTTGCCCTTTGGCAGATTGTATGTCCCGGGAAGCTGGAAAGGCTTGCCCTCCCATTTATCGAACGGCGCCTCGTCGACATTCTCGACAATCTGCATCCGCCATTCTCCCGCCAAGGATATCTGAGGTCTTCCATGGAGTCCCGCAAGAGCCGTGGCGGACGGGACTTGGGGGAAAGCCTGTATCGCAAGGCATGAGACCGCTGCTGCCAGCGCCAACGTCCAACACGTATTCATTTTCCTATCTCCTTTTTTGGTGCTCTCCCGGACAGATTGTTTTGGAACGCCGTCACTGAGGCTCATGAACTATGAGGTCCTGCTCTCTCGGCGAAGGTTCCACGTTAAGCTTCAAGAGCCGACCGTCTTCCACTTTGCCTTGGACAATCCGACCGTCCGGCGCGTGGAGTTTGAAGTCGACATTCCAGTCCTTGGGCCATGCCGGGAGGAGAAGGAGCTTTCCGTTGTCGGCTTGCAGGATCATTCTTTGAAGCGCCTCCATAAGGACTCCTCCATGATCCATGTCGGGAGTGTAGTCGTGCCCTGGCCCCCAAAAGGCAGGGAAGCGGCATTGACTGTCCATGCCTTTGGCCCGAGAGCACAGCCCTTTGCGCGCGGCGGTGGCGAGTCCCAGATAGGCCGCCTGTATCTCATCGTGATGCCAGCAATAGTTGGCCTTGGCAAGACGGCGTTCGAAACTTTCCACGGCGACCTCGCATGACGGTTTGCCGCAGCCAAAAATGCGGAAGGGGAAGATCGCGTAGAGTTCGGGGTTTTCGCTGTTGTTTGGCAGCTTGTCGTTGATGGTGGCCGCAGGCGCTATGCACATGGCTCCCGCTTTGCCCGAGACGGGAAAGGGGTATCTGGGCGGTTCGGTGGAACGGAAGGGAGCGGCCCAGTCTGAGGAGGTGAGCGGAAGGGGCGGAATCTCCTGCCGCATGCGTTCGCACTGTCCACGGAGGGTGGAAGGCAGGGATCCTTCGGGAAGCTTCAGCAGACCGTCGATGACCCACTGAAGCCCGGCGACGTCTGGCGTGGGATTGACGACATCCCAGTAGGTCTCGTTGGCGTGGGACGGCGTCATGAGCAACTTGCCATCCTGTCTTTTGAAATGGAGGTCGAAGAAGTCCAGATAGGCTTTGGCCATTGGCGCCAGCCATTCGTCGACGGCCTGTTTCTCTCCGGTGTACGCATAGTAGTCGAGGAGCATCGCCATCAACTCAAGTGCTCCGTTCCAATCATGGAGGGTATGGTTGGATGTGCTGTCCTGCCCAAAGATGCTTATGGTTTCGAAGAATTCGGCTCCCGCATGCTTGTTCGCCGCCTCGGAGCGGGCCGCGAGATAGGGGGTGAGTCCCGCGTACATCCTGAAAAACGGCCTCATCATCTCAAAGTCGCCGCTGGCCAGCATCGGCCAATACACGAGCCTTGTGTTCTGGAGCCAGTATGAGCCACCCCAGCGGCGCCAGTCGGCATCCATCGGACGGTCGCGCTTCTGATCCGACTCGATCCTGTCCATCGTGAAGATGGATCCGTTGAACTTAATCGGAAAGGCCCCGCGCCCCGCGCAGGCGTTCATGAGGCGCTGGAGAGCGTACCCCTGCGACACGCTGAAGGCCTCGGCGTGACTCGTCTTGCTTTCCACCTGGATCCAGCTTCTGCTCCAGAAGGCGCGCCACCAGCTGGAGTGCGCCTCCCAGGCATCAGACCGCTTGACGGATGCCGCCGCCAAGTCCATTTCCTCAAGAGACTTGATGAATTCATCATCGTCCTTGGACTGACTTGAGAGAAGCGTTATCAAGACCGTCGCAGATGTTGTCTGGCCTGCCGATTTGAGCGAGACAGCGGTGTCCGACACAAGTCCGCTGCCTTTCAGCAGGCCACCAAAGCGGCGACTCGATATGGGGTCGGGCGCTCCTTTGGGGATGGAGACTTTCGCTCGTCCATTGGACTGGAGAAAGAGCAGCCTGTCCTTTTGGAACCGCACCAAGGATTGCTCGTTGTTTCGCCAAAGTTCGACCGACGCGTGAAGGGAGACCGGCTGCGTGGAGTTCAACTCTATCCACACGACAGGACGCATCG
This sequence comes from uncultured Victivallales bacterium, assembly GCA_964436735.1. Taxonomy (GTDB): domain Bacteria; phylum Verrucomicrobiota; class Lentisphaeria; order Victivallales; family GWF2-38-69; genus CAYTFM01. Next base: position 11,307 of record CAYTFM010000020.1, read on the forward strand.
CGTCGACCCATAGTTTGAACTGGATGGGCTGTCCGCCGCAGTCGCCGTCAATGCGTATGGACGCGTCTTGAAGGGAGAGCTTTTGTTTGACGGTGGCGGAAGTGAGAGCCGGCTCCGTGCGCAGCCTGACACGGGCAACTTTCACGAGCTGCCCGTTGCCGTCCCAGGCGTCGGTCTTGGAGAGATGGAAGAGAATGTCGCCGGAGCTCTCCACCCAGACGTTTAGTCCGATGTCCCCATTTCCCAGCGGCATCGAGCCGATGCTGCCACTTGAGTGGCCGACCCATTCGACATTGTATTTCTCCGGCGATGGCAGCTGCGGCTCCCCCGCCATGAGCGATCCGTTTGACGGCGCAAAAGAAGCGATTGAGAAGATGGCGCTGGCGAAACCACATTTGAAACTCATCAGATTGCTTCCTCCATAGTGATGATGCGAGTATACAAGCCAGACGTTGGACGGTTCAAAAATCTCATCGACAAAAGTAGTCGCCGTTGGCGTCGAAGGGAGAGGGGGCGACGCCCCCGGAGTTGGAATCGAAGACCGTGTCCTGAGGATATCCGTTTTGGTATGGCTCGCAGTGGCCGTCCACGAAAAGGATGTTGAAGCTTCCGCCATGCTGGTTGCTGAAGGTCTGCTCCCAGCGGTCGAAATACCAGCGGACCGCACCGTCAGCCCACATGAGAAGCCGCGACGGCTTCTGAATCGAACTGGCTTTGATCTGGTTGGGCGTCCAGCCAAATACGCCATCCGAATGGCTCGCATAGCTCGCTGATATGGTGTTCCCGTCCGGGCTTTGGTAGCCAGGATGCGCCCCCTGCCCATAGGCGCGGCAGCCACCGGCGCGTCGTTCGTTCGTGCACCACAAGATGCTTTGCCTGGGATATTTGATTTGAACGTACTCCGTCACCACATACTGCGGCACATTGCAATACGCTCCATTATTCTGCGGAGAGAGGAGATCCTGGTTGTCGCTCACATACCCCAAGGTCGCCTGTCCGATCTGCCTGAGATTGCTGGCGCAGCCGACCCGTTTCGCCGTGCTTTGGGCATTCTTCAACGCCGGCAGCAGTAGTGCCGCCAATATTGCGATGATCGCGATCACCACTAATAATTCGATTAAGGTGAAGGCGTCCGCCTTCACCTTAATCGAATTAGTAATTGTCCGGATCTGCCGCACAAGAGAATGATTGATGCGCATTTGACTCACTCTCCTTCAAAATTTAAACAGTCTGTCCGTCGCACATATCTCCAGAAAACCTCAACTGGCGGACTCGCTGCCGCTGCCAGCCGCCCCTCGGAGTGTATATGCGGAGCTGCTTCTCACGACCAGCTTCGACTCCGCCCGCCATTGACGCGGAGGGAGTGTTGGCCTTTCCAGCCGACTCATGATCATCTCGACCGCCATCCTTCCCATTTGCTCGACAGGCTGCCATATCGAATCCAAGGGCGGCGAGGAAGAAAGTCCCTCCTCATTGTCGTCAAAGCCAACCACGCTCAAATCCTCCGGAACTCTGATCCCCTTCGCCGCCGCCACCTTCAGGATGGTTAAGGCCTCCACATCCGCCGTGCATACAATCGACGTCGGCCTGTCACTCAAGACACGCCAGGAATCAAGCGCCTGTGACACCAGCAGTTCAACGTCTTTCATGCTGAACTCATGCCGGTATGGGATGAAAAGCCATTCTGACGGGGGCGGCGGGGCGTCAAGCTCGGCCAACGCCTGGTAATACCCGGCGTATCGCTCCGCACGGTTCGAGGTGAAAGACCTGATGCCAAAGAAGCCTACGCGCCGATGCCCCAGCCCCCAAAGATGTCTCACGGCTTTTCTGATGCCGCCCGCATTGTCGACCATCACGGAATCGCTCTGTCCGTCAAGGCTTGCCCTGTTGAGAAATACGCATGGGCGTTGAGTCTCAAGAAGCCGTGTCACATCCGCCTCGTCAGCGGAGAGGCTCGCCAGGATGAAACCGGCACTGTCCTGGCTCAAGGTGTCAAAGGAGAAACCGGGCATTCCATAGATGTAGTGGGTAAGGCTCATCCCGTATTTTTGCGCCTCCTCCTGCATCCCGATCATGAACCTGTCGCACAAAGACGTCTTATACAGCAATTTGTTGATGATGATGGTTATGCCGGTCTTCCTCCCCTGCTTTTTTCTGGAGTAACCGATGTCATGCGCCTTCGTCACGATCTTCTGACGAAGCTCCGCTGAAACATTTCCGCCTCCTTTGAGAACGTAGGAGACTGTCGCCTGGGAGACGCCGAATTCTTTCGCTATTTCCGCCTGAGTCATAAATAGGTTATTTCTTTTCTATTTTTATAACTTATAATAATTATATCACATATCGGATTTTTGTCAACAGGTGCGTCAAAAACACACAACTTCGATTCGGGCGTACATGGAACTGCCTTATACCGTGGAATATACTATTTGCTGAACTGACACACGAGGCAGCAACCCAGTGAACCCCACGGATGGAGTGATTGCGATGAGACGTTTGCTCACATTATGTTGTGTCGCCGTGTCGGCCTCCATGCCGCTCAGCGGAGTCGGCGAGGCGGACGAGACGGTCAAGAAATCCAGCCGCTACGGTTTTGACAGCCTCGAATTCAAGGTCAAGGAACGTTCCTGCCTCTTAGTCATCCCCAAGACGACCGCGCCCGGAAAGCCGTGGATTTGGCGGACCGAGTTCTTCGGCCACGAGCCGCAGGCTGACATCGCCCTGCTCGGCAAAGGGTTCCACGTCGCCTATATGAACATGGAAAACATGTATGGGGCGCCGGCGGCGATGGAGCTCATGGACGCCTTCTATGCGCATCTCACCGCGAAATACGGCCTCTCGCCTAAAGTCGTGCTTGAGGGGTTCAGCCGCGGCGGACTCTTCGCCTTCAACTGGGCGGAACGGAATCCCGAAAAGGTCTCCTGCGTCTATGGCGACGCCCCGGTCTGCGACTTCAAAAGCTGGCCCGGCGCGAAGGTCGGCAAGGGGTGCGGCTCGGCGGGCGACTGGAGCAACCTGCTCAAGGTCTACGGCCTCACCGAACAGGAGGCCTTGGCGTACAAGCTCAACCCTGTCGACAACCTCAAGCCAATGGCCAACGCCAAGGTTCCGGTATTGATCGTCTGCGGCGCGACGGACGATCCCGTCCCAGTCGTTGACAACTGCGGCCTGCTCGCGGAGCGCTACCGCGCCATGGGCGGGGAGATCAAGGTCATCTCGAAGCCGTTCTGCGGGCACCATCCGCACAGCCTTCAGGAGCCCGCACCGATCGTCGACTTCATCCTGCGTCACACTGCCGGCTTCGAGCTTCCACCCGCGAAGCCCGACGTCACCCCCTACGGCTATGACTATTTCATCCTCCGCGGCGGCCTCCACAACTGCCGCCTGAAATTCCTGCGGGAAAAGACGGGGCGCGTGGCGTTCATCGGTGGCTCGATCACCGAGATGAGCGGCTGGCGCGAGCTTGTCTGCAAAGAGCTCCAAAAACGCTTTCCGGAGACAAAGTTCGATTTCGTCTTCGCCGGCATTTCATCTCTCGGTTCCACGCCCGGGGCCTTCCGCTTCTCCCGCGACGTCCTCGCCAAAGGTCCCGTCGACCTGCTCTTCAGCGAGGCGGCGGTCAACGACGAGGTCAACGGACAGAACGCCGTCGAGCAGATCCGCGGCGTCGAGGGGATCGTCAGGCAGGCCCGCCTCGCGAACCCCGCGGTCGACATCGTCCTGGTGCATTTCGTCGATCCGGGCAAGATGAACGTCATCCGCAAAGGCAAGACCCCCGAGGTCATCATCAACCACGAGAAGGTGGCGGGGCACTACAACCTGCCGTCCATCGACCTGGCGCGTGAAGTGACTGAGCGCATCAACGCCAACGAGTTCACCTGGGAGAAGGATTTCAAAGACCTTCATCCCGCTCCTTTTGGACATGACGTGTACGCCAAGACGATCGCCCGCCTCTTCGACGCCGCCTGGACCGAGCCGCCGCCTGCCGATGCTCAGGTCAAACCATATCAACTTCCCGCCAAGCCACTTGACGAGAAAAGCTACTTCCGCGGGAAACTCGTCGACGTCAAGAGCGCGGAACTCGGCGACGGTTGGAAGATCGACCCCGCCTGGAAACCCTCCGATAACGCCGGCACCCGTCCCGGTTTCGTCAACGTCCCGATGCTGGTCGCCACCGAACCCGGCGCCACGCTGAAGCTGAAGTTCGAAGGCACCGGCGTGGGCGTCTTCGTCGCGGCGGGCCCCGACGCCGGAACCGTCGAATACCGCATTGACGGCGGAGCGACCGCCACCCGCGACCTGTTCGCGCCGTGGAGTGGAGGTATGCATCTTCCCTGGGCCCAAGTGCTTGCTCCCGAACTCGCCCCCGGCCCCCATGAACTGGAGCTGCGCGTCGCCCCCACGGCGAACGAGAAAAGCAAAGGACACGCCGTCCGCATCGCTTACTTTCTTGTGAACTAAGTCATTTCCGTACCACCCCTATAACGGTGACTTTACTTGCGACATGGAATTCTCCAAACATTTTACGCATTAAGCTTGAGGTGGAAATGACTAAACACAGGAGTCGCACATGATCACTCGCTCCGCGCTCTCGTCACGTCCATGGCTATCCGCAGCCGCTTTCTCCCTGCTCGCCATCCTCAGTCTCCGCCTCGTCGCGGAGCCTGCCGCCGCCCCCCCACAATTATTGCTCCACCTTACGTTCGAGCCCGACAAATGGGTCGCACATGCGAGCGGACGCCCCGACCTGCTGCTGTTCGCGCCAAAAACCGTTGACGGCAAAGTGGGCAAGGCCGCGGAAGTCTATCTGCCCGATCAGGCCGCCGAGATGAGCCAGCTCGGAAATCTAAACCGACGCGCCGGCTCGCTCTCGCTCTGGTACAAACCCGCCTTCCCCAGCGGCGTCGATGAGTCATATCCGCTTGTCTGGTCCTCCGCCAGTTCGAACCATGAGGATCACGCCTTCATGCTCTGGCTGTGGCACAAGCAGATTCGTTTCGACCTCCGCGAGCCCAAGCAAGGCGGTTACTGCGCCGCCGGAATCGACAGCTGGCAGAAGGATTCGTGGCACCACATCGTCGCCACATGGAACGCCAAGGCCGGCATCACCCTGTGGCTCGACGGCAGAAAAGTCGCCGAAAATCCGAACACATGCGCCGCGTTTGACGCCACGTCAATTCTTATCGGAACCGACTTCGACAAACGCGCCTTCGCGTGCGGCGCGCTCGACGAGTTGAAGTTCTTCGACCGTCCTTTAACCTCTGGCGAGATCGCCGCTGAATTCGAAGGAAAACTCTCCGCCACTCCCGCGCCGAAAATCGCGCTGCCCACAGGAAAGCCACCGGCGGCCGCAACGCCTGCTCCGCTGAAAACCCTGTTCGAACTAGACTTTGAAAACGGCTTCGAGGCGAAGGCTACCGGCGACGCCAAGCCGACGAACGCCAACCTCCCCACCATCGTCGACGGCGTGAAAGGCAAAGGGGCGAAATTCCCCGAGGGTACCGCGCTGCGCATCCCCGCCCCCGGCAATCTGGACATCGCCTCCGGGGCGATCTCTTTCTGGCTCCAGCCCTCCCCCGAGTACCTCGACGACACATGGACGTATCTCTTTTGTCAGGAACAGGATATAAAGCCAGGCGAAAACAATTTCACGCTGTGGACGGTCGGCTCCCGCGGCCTGCGCTACGACATCCGCGACCGGCCCGCCTCCGACACCATGCTCTATGTCAAGGAGTCGCTGTTGTGGCGTCCCGGCGAATGGCACCACGTGCTGTGCAACTGGGATCAGAACGGGACCATTGAGATCGTCGTTGATGGCATTCCGAGCTCCTCGGGTGGCGGGGACGACAGCGCCCGCCCGTTCATCCACAAGCCATGGCATTTGCCGCAACCCGCGGCGCTCATCCTCGGCGCCAACGGGGCCAACGGCAAAGGCGCCTGGCGCGGCGCGCTCGACGAGGTGCGGATCTTCAACCGGCCGCTCAGCGTCGAGGAGGCCCGCGCGGAGGTCGCCCGCGTCGCGGCGAGAGCCGTCCGCGTCAACCTGATCGACCACTACCTCTTCGCCGGAAAGGCGGAACCGTGCCGCGTCGATTTCACCAATTGGCGGAACACTGAGCTTCGCCTCGCTCCGCGCTACTCCGTTAAAAACGCCTCGCGCAAGGAGATCCTGTCGGGAGCTTGTGAGCCACTCACCATCCCCGTCGGCGCCAAGGCGCGGGCCACCATCGCCCTCACTATTCCAGAGCCCGGTCCCTATCAGCTCGAGATCTCATTCCTGGAGGCGGACGGCATCGCGGCGAAAAGTGAGGAACTCATCGCCGTGCCCGCCACTATATCGGCGGCAGGCTCGGGAAAGCTCGAACTCGTGGCCGAGGTGGACGCCGCCAAGGAGCCGGTCCTGGCGGAATCCGTCCCAAGCCGCATAATCGAGTCGCCCCTTGGCGCCTACCGGGAGGCCGGCGGGAATTTCCATGACCGCTTCGCCCTCAAATTCAGCGTCAAGGAGCCGCGGCAGCCACATGTCGTGGTCGTTCACATCCCCGACGACAAGCGCCGCTCCGTGGAAGTTCTCTACCAGCCGATTGACGGATCCCGTCCAGACTATCAAGGGCAAGGCGGCGTCTTCACCGGCGACGAATATCCGCTCTCCGGCACGCTCATCGAGCACCGCCTCACCATCTGGCCGCTCGCCGCCGACAACTGCCTCATCTTCAAGACCAACGAGTCCGGCGCGCCGGCCGCCGTGAAAGGCTTCAAGGTCTTCCGCCTGCCGGACGGGTTCGCCACCCTTTCCGTCAAACCGTTCCAGGGAAGCATCCCCGCCCGACGCATTGGCATGTACTACGAGGATCCCGTGCTCGCTTCGAACTACGGCCCGGCCCCGACGCCAACGCCCGGCGGCATGAACTGTTTCCCCGGCTTCGGCGCCGCCGTAGACCACATGCTCGACTATCTCGAATCCTTTGGGCAGGCCACGCTGCAGTATCCGATCATATGGTCCGGCGGCCCATTGTACGGCCCCGACGCTGACCACTTGGCCGGCGCCACCCGCCCCCATCCTTACGGTTTTCCGCAGTATCTATCTAAACGTTTGGAGACACGAGGGATGCGCTTCAACGGCTGGTTCCACATCCAGCAATTTCCGAGCCTTGCGCCACTCGCCATCGTCGACGAGGAACGCGTCCTCGCCGGCGAGGAGACCGTCCTCGACATGCGCGGCGACAACCATCTCTTCTACATGGGTTGGCATCACCGGGATCCAACCTACAATCCAATCGACCCGCGCGTCCAGAGGATGGTCAAGGAGATGGTCGCCGAAGTCCTCGACCGCTTCGGCGCCTCCGCCGGGTTCGAGGGGATCACGCTGAATGTCGTCGAGTGCTCGCCACTCGCCTTCGGATCGATCATGGCCGGCTACAACGACTGCAACCTGCGCCGCTTTCAAGAGGAGACCGGCGTGCGCATCCCCGTCGATCCCACAAACCGCTACCGCTTCGCCCTCAGCTACCGCTGGCTCATGGACAACGCCCGCGACAAATGGGTGGCGTGGCGCTGCCAAAAGATCCACGACTTCTATAAGGAGCTCGCCGCCATGGTCAAAGCGAAACGCCCCGACCTCCAGTTCAGGGTCAGCCTCTACGTCTATCCCGTCTACTACGAGCAGGCCGGACCGGAGGCCGTCAACTACCTCAGCACAACCCGCAAACCCGTCGAATGGTACCGCGAGCAAGGCGTCGACCCCGCCCTCTACGAAAAGGACGACGACATCACCCTCGTCCGCCATCAGGACATGCGCATGCGGCACAACCGCGGAAGCCGCGGCGCCGTACCACCCAACATCGAGACGCTCCGCACGAACTGCCTCTCGCCCGAGATCGCCGCTCCATGGCGTAAGGAGCCTTCCGCCACGCTGAACCTCCATGACGTCTACTGGGAGTCCAACATCGGCAGCAGCTCCCCGCTGAATCTCCCGCCCCCGGCGAAGGAGCATGGCTGGCGCGTGGCGCAGCTCAACGCCAACACGTTCCACGCCCTCGAGCAGTACGCCTGCGGTATGGACGCCGTGGATCCTGTCGAGATCAGCAAGGGCGGCTTCGTCGTTGGACTGAACGGCATGGAGTCCTACGTGGGCGCGTTCGCCAAGGCCTACCGCGCGCTGCCCGCCGTGAAATTCGACGACGTCCAAGGCTTCGAGGACCCCGTCCGCTGCCGCCAGAAAATCGTCGACGGCAAAAACTATTTCTACCTCCAGAACCGGCTGCCGATCGCCATCGAGACCGAGGTCAAACTAGAGGCCGCGGGAGCCGTCACCGATCTCGTCCAGAACGCCCCTGCAGTAGTTGACGCCGGGACACTCAAGCTCACGCTCACGCCGTACGAACTGCACACTTTCCGATGTGAGGACGCGAAGTGCCGGGTGGCGGGCGGCTCGGGCCACGCACCCGCGCCGTTTGTCGAAGGGCTCAAAGGCCGGCTTGCCAAGGCAGAGGGGAATTTGAAGCGGCTCACGGAGGCCGGCATCGACATCGCCGCCTACCTGCCGTTCCTCGCCTTCGCCAAGGAATGCGCGGAGAAGCAACGTGTCGCCCGCCTGTACTTCCTACTGCAGGAGTCATGGTGCCAGACAAGTGCGCGCATGGCAGAAAACAAGGACGTCCAGGCGTTCTTCAAGGCACCGCCCAACTACCTCGCCAGCATCCAAAAGGCTCGAAGTCTTACAGCAACCAAGGTCAGCCAACCGCCGAAAATGGACGGGTCCTTGGATGATCCCGCCTGGAAGACGACGGCGGTACTTACCGATGTGTCGGATTTCTGCTTTCTGGACGGCAAGCGCCTCGCGAAGCCAGCGGAGCTTCCAATGACAGTGCGCATCCTCTACGATGACAAGAATCTTTACTTCGGCGTGTCATGCGCGGAGAGCAACCCGCAGGAGATCAAGACTATCAAGGCTTCCCGGGACTCCTCACTGTGGGTGAACGACGACGCCGTGGAACTGTTCCTGCATTCACCAGCCATGGGCGACGGCGCGCAGGCGCAGCTGGCCGTGAACGCCGGCGGCAGCGTGACCGATCTACTGAACAACAACATGGCCTGGAACGGCGACTGGCAGGCGGCAGCCAAACCGGGGGAGAAAGGGTGGACCGCCGAGTTCGCCATCCCCTTTGCCACTCTCGCGAAAGACGGCTCGCCGGAGAGCGGCTGGAGCTTCAACATCGCCCGCACCCGCCGCGACAAACCCAAAAGCGCACTCGTGGCGACCACCGAGGACGAATGGAAATGCGTGAAGCATTTCGCTATAGTATCGTTCGAGAAATGATAAGGAGAAATCATATGTGGCAACGGAATAGGCTGTCCGATGTTCGACAAGCATGGTGTCTTTTCACGCTGATCGAACTTTTGGTGGTCATCGCCATCATTGCGATCCTCGCCTCGCTGCTCCTGCCCGCCTTGAAAAACGCCCGCGAAGCGGGCCGCCAGATCCTCTGCCTCAACAACCAACGCGAGACCATGCTCTGCTTGCTACACTACACCGATGACTACAACGGAACCTTCTCTCCGGCGACCTTCACCGTGAATGGTGGCGCCACCCAGTTGACCTGGGCGAGCTTTATCGTGGGCTACCGCTACACCGCTTACTATGAAGCAGCCGCCTACACGCCTAACAGGGACATCGTTGTCTGTCCGAGCCAAGAACCGTACCGCTACTATCCGGATTCGCTGTGGGGCAGCTGCGAATGCTTCTGCACGTACGGGATGACGCCCGGCTGGCTGACCGAAAGCTATTGCGACGTTACGATCCAGAGCTGGCATAGATACAACGGAACGGATTGGTGGCCGCTTGCGCAGAGGATCGCCTCCCCCTCGACGCTTTTCATTTTCGCCGACACCGTGCGCTGCTCGGGCGCACATCCAAAATCACAAAGCTACATCTTCAGACCAAGTACGATCTACGACAACGGCGGCATCCACACGCGCCACCGGGGCGCGGCGAATGTGGTCTACTTCGACGGCCACGCCACCGGCACGCGGCCAGGCGAGTTGAAACAACAGGGCATCAGCTGGTACGTGAACGAGAACCTGCTGCCGGTCATCCAATAGGGGTGAACATCAATACACGCACTCCTTGCAGGCGTCGGCGAAGGCCTGCAGGCACGCCGGAGAACCATGGAAGAAATGATCTGACGGCGCGATGATGTAGCCGGCGTGGTCCTTGGTCGCCTCGAAGCACTCATGCACCAGCCGCCGCGCCCGCTCGGGCGTCCCGTTCTCGAAACCGGCGTTCTGGTCGAAACCGCCGATGAAGAACAGCTTGTCGCCGACGCGACGCGAGGCTTCGCGCAGATCGCAGTCGCCGCCCATTGACGGCGGGGTCATGGTCTCAAGCCCGTCCGCCCCGGTCTCAACCACATTCTCGAGCATCTTCATCAGGCCGCCGCAGAGGTGGTAGACGGCCTTGAGCCGCGCCGCATGGAACGCCTCGTTCTGCCGCTTGTCGTACGGGAGGCAGAAGTCGCGGAACAGCGTCGGACTGATCACCGTGTTCGACCCTGCGCCACCGCCGACCTCCACCATGTCAGCCGGCGCCCCCTTCCACATCTCCGTGACGCGCAGGGTCTTCTTGACGATCTCCTCAAGGATATGATGGAGGAGGTCGGGGGTGTCCATCGCCATCATGATGGCCTCCTCGGTGCCGATCATGGTGCAGAAACTTTGCCAGGGACTGCCTTGCCCGGGGCTGAAGGGATGCGAACGGATGATTCCCCGGTCGCCGAGCTTCTCTTTCGTCGTCGCAAGCTCCGAGAAGTCGATGCCGTCGGGCACAGGAGAGAACTCATTCCATATTTCGAAGTCCCGCTCGTTCTTGATGAGGTGCTCCGTGTGCCATCCCGTGATCTCGTTATACGCACCGGCGCGGCGCAGCTCGCCTTTTGGCGTGGTGATGGTCTCGGTCCACGTGTGGCAGCCATCGGCGTCGACTCCCAGATCCTGCCGCTTGACCGCCCAGTTCGCCTGGCTCTTCTCTGAGAAGATATAGCGCGGCGAGACGTAGATCGCGTAATCCATACCGAACCGTTCGTAGGCCTGGTACCAGTCCATGCCTTTGAGATATGTCTTCAGATAATACCCCATCCACCCATGCACCTGGCACGGCAGGCGGTCGGGACGTCCATTGTTCAGAGCCGTGAGCATGCGTTCCCGCGAGGTCATCATGTGGAGACTCCATCATAGTGGTGTTCGGTGCGCTTCATCATCCATCATTATACCGCGGACTGTGATTCCCATCTTGCGGTTGAGCGACTTAATATTATGGTATAATGACTTTTTAATCTCATCTTTGCTATATGTCATGCCGAAAATAAACACTACAACGATTTTACTCCTCTCAGAGTTCGTGCGTCCTCCCGACGTGTTCCACGCGGCCCGCCACCCCGTCCGCCGCAACCTCGGGCAGCCGCTGACCCATGCGCACGAGTTCTGTGAGATCTGCTGGGTCGAGAAGGGGCGGATATCTCAATTGTTCAACGGTAAGACGCTTGTGATGTCGCCCGGTGACCTGATGTTCATCCGCCCTGAGGACGAGCATGGGTTTGCCGCGGACTCGGACGAGGAGGCGAAAATGATCAATGTCGCCTTTGACGCCACTGTCATGCGCCGCATGCAGTCGTGCTATTTCGGCTCGAACGTGGGAGTCGGCTGGAACCGCTCGAACGCCGAGGCGCTGCGCCGTCTCGGTCAGGCCGAACTGCGTACACTCTCGGCCGCGTTCGACGAGTTGGTGTCATCGCCGACCGACCAGCTCCGACTCGATTGCTTCATCCTACACTGCCTCTCGGCGACGCTCGGACAACTCCGTTCCGGGGAAAGCTGTTCTGTGGAAAGCTCCCCTGAATGGCTGGAGGAGGCGTTGCGCAGCTTCCGCGCTCTGCGCGACTTACCCCCCGGCACTGAGCCGTTCGTGAAAATGGCGGGACGCTGTCCCGAGCATGTGAACCGGGCGGCGCGGCGCGCCTACGGCAAGACCGCGACCGACCTGCTCAACGAGATCCGCCTCGACCGGGCGGCGAGGCAGTTGACCGCCACGGACGACGCCATCGAAGACATCGCCTGGCGCTGCGGCTTCAGAAACCTCGGGCACTTCTACACCCTCTTCCGAACGAGGCACGGTGAGCCACCTCGGCGTTTCAGGCTAAAAAGCCGACGACTGACAGGGTAACCAACACAGGCAGGAGGCGATTTGCATGAACGACGGACGATATTGATTTTCTCACACGCCGGGATATTGTCGACGTAAGCATTCTGCCTGCCACAACCCCGCGCTGCCCAACCACGGAGGAACACCATGTCGAAACAGGAATCGGCGGAGATCCGGCAACTGCGCAAAAGCGCAGAGGCGGGCGATGCGCACGCCCAGTACGAGCTTGGCTGCGCCTACTACGAGGGCGAGGGCGTCGCCCATGATTATGTCGAGGCACTGAAGTGGTACCGCAAGGCTGCCGCGCAAGGGCACAACAGCGGACTGTGCGACGTGGGCTACTGCTACCGGAACGGAACAGGAGTCAACCAGGACTTCGCGAAAGCGATCCCTTTCTACCAGCAGGCCGCCGACCAGGGATGCCCCACCGCCGCCTATTGGCTCGGGCACGCCTACGAGCACGGCGAAGGCGTCCCAAAAGATCTCAAGAAGGCGAAGGAATGGTACAAGACCTCCCGCAGCCGCGGCGACTCCGACGCCGCTGAGGCGCTGAAGCGGCTGGGCTAAGCAAGTCATTGGTCATTGGTCATTCGTCATTAAACGCGTTTCCACCTTCCACCTTCCACCTTCCACCTTCTGACCATTGACCATTGACCATTGACCATTGACCATTGACCATTGACCATTGACCATTGACCA
>CAYTFM010000020.1:24301-46619 GCA_964436735.1 uncultured Victivallales bacterium
TTGACAGGCGTGTTTCCCCGCCTTGCCGCAGCTTCATGATGCCGCCTCCTTTCGATTGAAAATCAGCCCGTTCGGCGCTATCTTTCCTGTTCTCGGAATGTGGCTGAGCAAACCCTAAAACCGACCGGGGCCACGGTCGGAGGCTCTCCTTCATGCCCAATTCGCATATGTTGCAGATCGGCGAATGCGTCGCCGAGAAATTCGAAGTCACGAAGCACCTCGGCACGGGAAGCCTTGGCGAGGAACTCTACCTCGGCAGGCATCTCAAGCTCGAGCGCGACGTGACCGTCCGCGTCCTGCCCGAGAGCATCGCCGCCGACAAAGAACTCCTCGAGCGCTTCTTCCAAGCCATCCGCCTGACGGCCGTCCTCCAGCATCCGAACATCCTGCCGGCGTTCGAGGCGGGGGAGGACCGGGGACGCCACTACCTCATCACCGCCTCGGAGAAAGGCTTCTTCCTCAACGAGTACCTCGACCAGCGCGGAAAAATCGACGAGAGCGAGGCCTTGCGCGTCATCATCGCCCTCACCGAGGCGCTGCAGTTCGCTTGGGAAAAACACAAGATCCTCCACCGCAACATCCGACCCGAGACCATCCTCATCGCCAAGGGCAACGAGCCCATGCTCACCGACTTCGGCATGGCGAAATCCCTTGCCGACAACAAGGATCTGACGGTGACCGGCTACACGGTCGGCAATCCGCATTACATGAGTCCCGAGCAGGTGCAGGCGCGGCAGGATCTCGACTTCCGCTCGGACATCTACTGCCTCGGCCTTGTCTTCTATCACATGCTGGTGGGCAATCCGCCGTTCCACTATGGCTCCCAGCTCGAGCTCATGAGCGCGCAGATCAAGCAGCCCCACATCCCAGTCGTCGACATGAATCCGCTTGTGTCCGCCTCCTGCTCCGCCGTCATCGACATCATGCTGGCCAAGGACAGAAACCAGCGCTACCAGTCATGGGACGACTTGCTCAAGGCGCTCATGTCGGTGCAAGAGAAAAGGCGTCTCCCCACCGGCACCCATGCGTCGTCGTCGCCTCCGCCGAAGAAGGCCAACACCTCGAAAAAACCTGACATCGCCCCCGAGGGGGGAACAGGCGACGCCTTCGTCAATCCTATGGGGCGCAGTTCCTTTCCCGCCTCGACCATGGTGATCCTCCTGCTCATCATCGTGATCGGCGCCTTGGCCACCGGGATCGTGATCCACACCAACAAACTCGCGGCGCAGAAGAAGGCCAAAGATCAGCAGGAGCTTGAACTCAAGGTCGCCGCCGACCGCGTCGAACAAGAGCGCCTCGAGCAAGAGAAGAAGGAGGCGGAGGCGAAGAAAGCCGAGGAGGAGGAGCGCAAGGTGAAAGACGTGGAGTGCCAGGAGCACTGGGACAAGGCCATGGCGTTCGCCCAGACTGTCACCCCCGAGAACGGCGAATACGACAACGCCATCGCCCAATTCGAGGAACTGCGGAAAGCACTCACCGATTCGAAGTTCGAAGCTATGGCGGAGACCGAGATTGTAAAGCTTAAGACCTTGCGGCAGAAGGCGGTGGACGAGGTCATGTCGACGCTCGCTGACAGTGCCAAGGAACAGGTCGACGGCAAGCGGCTCGACAAGGCCATCGCCGTATATACCGGATACAAAGGGTCGCTCGAGAAAGAGACTGCCGATCTGCGCAAGAATGCCGCCCAAGAGATTCAGGCGATCGCCGACAAAGCCAAGGATGAGGCGCGGAAGGCCGAGGAGTCGGCGAAGAAGCGCAAGGACGAGTTCCTCGCAGGAGTCGTGGTTGAGGTGCTCAAGGGAAACTTCGAGGAGGCAAGCGCCAAGCTCAAGGGGTTCGAGGACAAGGCGTCCTTGGCCGACGCGGAAAAGGCTCTCGCGGAGTTGCTCAGCGCCGACACCATGATCCTCGACTCCTATAAGAACGACATCGGCAAGGAAATCGTCCTGGAGAACAAGGGGGCGAAAGAGGCCAAAGGCGCCTTCAAGATCGCGAAAGTCGACGGCGGAAAGATTTTCGTCGAACAGAAGATCGGAAAGGCCACGATCGGCAAACCGCTTCTCCCGCGTGACCTCCCGGCGGTCGACCGACTCTCACGGCTGCGCCAGGCGAAGATATCGAAACCCGCCCTCGCGATCTACGCGGGGCTTATCGCGATTGCGGCGAAACAGACAGATAAAGCCGCCGAGTGCTTCAAAGAGGCTGGCTCGCTTTCAGAAGCTCTCCTTCAGCAGCTTGAGCAATCCAAGTGACAACGTGATTATTCCAGCATCAATAACCCCACAGAAAGGAAAAGGGAACAATGGCAAAAACGTATAAAATCGCGGTGATCGGTGGCGATGGCACCGGCCCCGAAGTGGTCGCCGAAGGCGTCAAGGTCCTCAACGTCGCCGCCAAGAAGTTCGGTTTCAAACTGGAATTGAACTACTTCGACTTCGGTGGAGAACGCTATCTCAAGACAGGCGAGGTCCTCCCTGAGTCGGCCGTCGGCGACATGAAGAAGCACGACGCCATCTTCCTCGGCGCCATCGGACATCCGAAAGTCAAACCCGGCATCCTCGAGAAGGGGATCCTCCTCAAGCTCCGCTTCGAGCTCGACCAGTACATCAACCTCCGTCCCGTGAAACTGTTCCCCGGCGTCGAGACGCCCCTCAAGAACAAGGGCCCGGCAGACATTGATTACGTCGTGGTCCGCGAGAACACCGGTGACCTTTACACCGGCGTCGGTGGTTTCTCCATGAAGGACACGCCCCAGGAGGTCGCCATCCAGACCGCCGTCTACAACCGCTTCCAGGTCGACCGCTGCCTCAAATACGCCTTCGACCTCGCCAAACGGCGCAATAAGAAAAAGACCCTCGCGCTCTGCGGCAAGACCAACGTCCTGACCTACGTCTACGACCTTTGGGAGAGGGCCTTCAACGAAATGGGCGAGAAAAACTATCCCGGCGTCACGCGCGAGTACTACCATGTCGACGCCACCTGCATGTGGATGGTGAAAAATCCCGAGTGGTTTGACGTCATCGTCACCGGCAACATGTTCGGCGACATCATCACCGACCTCGGCGCCATCACCCAGGGGGGAATGGGGATCGCCGCCGGCGGCAACATCAACCCCGAGGGCGTCAGCATGTTCGAGCCCATCGGCGGTTCCGCCCCGAAGTACACCGGCATGAACGTCATCAATCCGTTGGCCGCCATCTGCGCCGGCGGCATGATGCTCGAAACGCTTGGCGAGACCAAGGCCGCCACCGCGATCGAGAACACCGTCATGGACATCACCGCCAACAAGCTCAAGAGCCTGGCGGCCGGCAAGATGGGATACTCCACCACCGAGGTCGGCGACCTCGTCGCGGAAGGAATCGCCTGATAACGTAGGCCGCCACCGCGGCAACGTAACGAGTGGTTAGTTATTAGTTGTTCGTGATTGGTCCAACACGCCAAGAACGAATGACCAATGACTAATCACTTTTCTTTTTCCACCCCACGGTTCTTCGGAGCGATGGTCAGCACTACCTCCCACGGCTCCGGATTGGCGGGATTCACCAGAAAGCGGATGTGTTCCGTCACCCGCTCCTTCGCCACCCTCCTTTCGGCCGCCTCGATGTCGGCCGCCGCCTTTGGCCATTGGAAGTCGCGGTTCGTCCCCCGCCATATTCTGAACTCCATCGCCTGGAGCAGAAGACACGCAAGCAAGCCAACCCCCAAGAACGCACGCCGCCATGCGGTGCGACTCGTTTGCGCAAGCAATTGAGTCGCCACGGCGAAAACAAAGGCGAAAAAAAGAAATCCGGCAATGAAGAAATATCTCTCGTTGAAGAGTGCGCCGAGAGCTTTCTGGTTCATCGCCGCCGCATAGGCGGGGCGGACCAGAAAGCAAAGCGTGCTCGCCACGGCAAGATAGCCGAAGCACCACCACACCGGTGAAATACTTTTCCGCACCCGCCACGCCGCCCCCGCAAGCCCCGCACAAATAACCAATCCGAGAAGAGTGATGATAGCGTACGCATGGTTGACGTCAAGCAGACGCCGCGCCGCGCCTGCGCCAATGATAGGAGATACTATGTCTTTATACACGAATCCCTTGCCAATTCCAGAGACGACGTCAAGCCACGTGCCCTCGAAGCTTTGAGCGGCGTGGTTTGGCTCGAAGGCGACCACCAGCAGATTAACGATAAACGAGAGGACTCCCGCGCCAAGCATCCCGCCAGCGAAAAACCTCTCCCCTCTCTCCTCCGCCGCGAGAAACCGCACAACCAACGGTGGCAGCAAGATAAACCCGATCCCCGCAGTGAAGAATATCGCCGCTGCCGCCACAAGAAGCAGGACGGCACGGTCCATCCTCCTCGGCGCAGGCATGACCGCGCACAGGCAAAGCCAGAAAAGCGCATACCATTGAAGGTAGCAAAGCTTCATCAGCGAGTCCTGATTCGGCAGCAGAAGGAAAAAAAACGCGAGACACAACCGCCAGCGGTCATCGGCGATAAGTCCTCTGAAATAAGGGAGGGCGATCCATGTCAGAGCCACCACGGCGAACAGCAAGCTTACCATATTGAACACGAGCGGCTGAAAACGCAACGGGAAAAGCGTGGACGCCTCGGCGAAGAGCCGAACGAGGAAATTCTGATAGCTTGCTTGAGGCTTGAACAGGCTATCGGCACAAGAAAGCTCGTATGCGTGCTTGAAGAAAATCGTGGCGTCCTCGGCGAAAAACTGCGGCTGCAACACCGCCTCCGGACGCCGCGCCGCAAGAACAACGAAAGCGACAAGCAGCAGGATGGCGAACCAACGCCAATTGTAGCCGTCGCATCCCTGTGCTTTCAGTGAGCAACAACGCCCCAGTCGTATCAATACGTCGCGCAATGCCATATTCACCTTTCGATGAATAATCTCGAGGGCTTCTCCTCGGAGGTTCCACAGATGACCTTCCCGCCCGCGCCGTGGAAAACGACGCAGGCGCAATCCGTGGAGGAGACCACGCCCCGCTCGACCACCAAGGCGCCCCACGCATTGTCCCAGGAATCGAGGATGCGCTGTTTCTCATCCCTGCTTTTCGCCACAAACTCGTTTGAGGCAGGCACATACAGAACGATGTTCCTGCCCTGCATCCTCACATGTGCCGCCATGTGGATGCGCCCAACATTCCTTTCAGGTTTTTTCGCCAAAGCGAGAAAGTCCGCCAGGAGCGGCCCAAGCCCCGGAGTTGTCTCCTCCGGCGGTGGCGGCAAGCACCAGCATCCGCCATGATGCCTTTTCCGGCGGGAAAGGGGCAGACGAGTAGCGCCACGGCGAGCTCCTCGCCGCAAACCGGACAGCGCTCGGGCTCTCCTTGGATCAACAAGTCACAGAATGGACATCGCATGCCATACCACACATGAGCTGAATTTGATAAAAGATACACTCTTGCATACCGAAATGCACATCCGGGGCATACGCCTACATTGTTGGAGGAGGCTGCGCCAATCCTGTGAGGTTGGTTCCCCAAAGCGGGAACCGCCGGTTTCTCAAATCGCCGCCGCACCGTTGTCCCGATACCGCGCCGGCGTAACGCCGAAACGGCGCAGGAACACCCGATGCAGATAGCCTGGACGGGTGAACCCGGTTCTCCCTGCGATTTCGGCCATGCTCAGGTTGGACCGCCTAAGCAGATCCTTGACGTGGGCCAGCCGGGTGGCGACCATCTCGTCGTGGATGCTGTGCCCCACCTCCCGGACGAACAACCGCTCCATTTGCCTCCTTGAGACGCCGCCCGCCGCCGCGACGGCCTCGGCGCACATCCGCTGATCTCCGTGGTTGGAGGAGATGAAGCGCAAGGCCATGGCGACCTTGATATTGTCAACCGCCTTGATGTTCGTGCTCGCCCGCATAACGACGCCATGCGGCTGGATGCGGATGACGGCCTCGGGAGCTTTCCCCCCATCCATCAGACGATCAAGAAGCTCCGCCCCGACATAGGCCATCCTTTCCAAATCGTGTATCACGCTCGAGATCGGGACAGCTGAGCATTCGCAGATGTTGGGGTCGTTGTCCACGCCGAGAACGGCCACCTGCTCCGGAACTTGCAGCCCGGTATCCATGCAGGCGTCAATGATGTCGGCCGCCAGATAGTCGTTGTAGGCGAAGACCCCCAACGGTTTCGGGAGCGCGGAAAGCTCGCGCTGGATTCGCGCGCGGCGGCCCTGCCAGTCCGACGTGAAGGCGGCGCCCGACATCGCATGCGCCAATGGCAGCCTCACGCACGTGTGACCCAATCTGCGCAAGGCGTTGGCGAATCCGGCGTGGCGCTCGATGTTCATCGTGTCGTTCAGAAACGGCGCCCAAGCGAAGTTGCGGTATCCCCGCTCGAGGAAATGAGCCGCCGCCAACTCGCCGATGCGCTCGTTGTCCCCCTCCAGCCGATCGGAACGCATCCTGTGTAGACCATGTCCATCACCAGATGCCAGTTGTGCTCTCTCGCATAGCGGACGATCCCGCTGAAGTAGGCCTGCTGCGAGATGTTCAACGCCACAAGAACTTTCCGCTTGCGTATTCCCATGGGAAACCGTCTCCGTCCAGCGCCCAAGGAGGAAAGTTGTCGGAGCGCACGTCAAGTGCCGCATCCCCGCGCCTTCAGCTGAGAATGTTGCCACTGCTACTGGCATTCGGCCTGTCCGTCACGAACGGGGTACCCGCCGCGGATGCGCCACTGAAGGACGCCGGGGTGGTGATCCACCGAGATTGCTGGAGTTTCAACCGATCAGACATCAACTGGTACAACAAGGAGCCAGCTAAAATAGAGGAAAAGAAGAAGCAGGGCATTATCAATGAGATGGGGGGATGGGCGGAATACGACATCAATATCCCAGCAGACGGTTGGTATGAGCTCTGGGAGAAAGAGGGAGTTCCACAATGGTCCAGGGATCTCTTCGTTGATGGGAAAATGCTGCTTCAGCTCGTTATATCCGAAAATGAGGATTTGGAGGCCATGCCCAGGCAGGGCGAGCAGGGACGCTGGTATAAGGAATGCAATCTCTGGCTGACAAAAGGCTCCCATGCCTTGCGCACCTTCCGCTGCGATCGCGCCGCGCGGATCGTGGCGGCGGAAACGTTCGTCCCGCCGTCCCATGTCAAGTATGTCCGCTATCGT
Organism: uncultured Victivallales bacterium; assembly: GCA_964436735.1. Classification (GTDB taxonomy): domain Bacteria; phylum Verrucomicrobiota; class Lentisphaeria; order Victivallales; family GWF2-38-69; genus CAYTFM01. The sequence continues at coordinate 31,425 of CAYTFM010000020.1, forward strand.
CTGGCCTTCGCCGAAAATCTAGCGAAGGAGATGACGACCGGACGCCGGCAAGGGGATCTTGCCGACTACGAGCGCTCAGCGTTCCTGAAAAGACTGGATGACGCATGGAATGCGTTCCGGTCTGGACAGTACTGCCACGCCAGGACTTCGCTCTCGCTGCCCGCCGCCAGTCTGGTGTACGAGCGATTCGGCCAGAAACCGGATGGCTTGTCATTCGATCGCTTCCCCAACAAACTGGCTGGCAAGGAGCCCCACTTCTATACCTTTGGTGAGACCGTCATTCCGGTGGACGCCCTTATGAAAACCGTCACGCCGGACAGCAAAGCCAGTCTGGTGGACTCAAGCAGCTACAATCCTGAATGGAAGGGCGCGCCGGTGTTGAAGTGCGATGAATCCGTCGCCTTCGATCTTGACGTTCCCGCGGACGGATCATATTCCCTGTCCATTGGAACCATCGCCGAGCGCGATGGGGTGGCCACCGGAACAATCAACGGGATAAACTTGCCGACTCCCTTGGTGACGATGACGCCGGGAGTTCCCGAATACACGGCCTTTCCCGCCATGTCATTGAAGGGCGGCAAAGCGCATGTGGTTTTGAAGCGTGATGGGTCTTTTGGCATCTACGGTGTCAAGTTCCTGCCTGCCGCCCTTCGTCCCCTGCCGACCGAATGCTGGGCCACCGTTGGCCCTTTCCCCAGCGCCGCCAATGCCAAACTCGCCTACAATTGGAAGGAATTCGTGCCTCTAGTGAAGGAGGGGTTTGCCTTGAACTTTGGCCCCGAGCAGAACTCGTCGCTTGATTCGGTTTACAAGACGTCTGACGGACGTGAAGTGCGCTGGTCCATTCCATCCCCAGCACCCGGACGATCGAGATCAAGCCGGACGACAAACATGAAGTAATCGTGAACAAGATCGGGATCGACTTCCTGATCCGAACAGGTTCGCCCGGCTACGATTTCAACTTCGCCCGGACATGCGTCGTCTCGCCGGATGACCGGACCGCGCAGCTCTTCATCGGCTGCGACTGGTGGGTGGACGCCTGGCTGAACAACGAGTTTCTCGTCTCCGATATGACGCCGGCGTCGAAAGAGGAGAACGGCTGCCAGTTCGTGACCAAGTATTATGCCAGCACAGTCCTCAAGCTGAAAAAAGGCGTCAACGTCCTGCTGCCGAAGGTCAAAGGCGGCTCCATGGGCAGCTCCGCCTGCGTCTGGCTCGGCAATAATCGGAATCTCATCGTCTCCGCCACGCCGGAGTGAGGATCCGACGGAGGATTAAGCCTATAAACCTCTTCATCTCTCCTGCGCGCGGCGGCTGGAATCTTGCCATTTCCTGTCCTACAATAGGATGACATGGGAAGGGGAGGCGTCTCTCCCCCTCTCGCAGCCCGCAGAGCAACACACTAGCGAGGAGAGGATTATGATGAAGACCAGTCGATTCGTCCATGCGGCCCACGTGTGTCTCGCAGCCGCCCTGACGGCCCTCGCCGTTCCGCGTGCCGGTGCCTGCACCACCATCCTGGTCGGCAGGAGCGCAAGCACCGACGGATCGACCTTCGTCACGCACTCCGAGGACTGCTTCGGCTGCGACATGCGGATCATGTACGTGCCCGCCGCCGACCATCCCGAGGGCTCCACGCGCGAAGTGAACTACGACACCGTCAGCATGGGGATCAGGCTGAAGTGGAACAGCACGTTCACCAAGCGCTACGTGGGCGCCGCGCGGGGGCCCGACTACGTCGATCCCTCCGTTCCGCAAAGCGTCCCGCTCGGCTCCATCCCGCAGGTCTCCCACACCTACGCCTACTTCGACGGCAACTACGGCATCATCAACGAGAAGCAGCTCTCCATCGGCGAGTGCACCGACGAGGCCAAGGTCGAGACCGAACCAATGCCCGGCAAGCGCATCTTCTACAGCGCGGAACTCTCCCGCGTCGCGCTCGAGCGTTGCGCCACCGCGCGCGAGGCCATCACGCTCATGGGCGAGCTGATCGCCCTCTACGGCTACTACGGCACCGGCGAGACGCTTCTGGTCGCCGACCCCTCCGAGGGATGGGTGATGGAGATGTGCTCCTACGACAAGGATGGGACCGACGGCGTCTGGGTCGCCAAACGGGTGCCTGACGGCGAGGTCTTCGTGGGTGCCAACATGTTCATGATCCGGAGCGTCGATCCCTATGATCCCGACATCATGTATTCCTCCAACATCTTCGACGTGGCCAAGACGAAGGGATGGTGGGATCCCAAGAAGAGCCCGACGATGGACTGGGCCAGGACCTACGGCACCGGCGAGGGACTGCATCCCTACGCCTCGCTCCGCCGCGTCTGGAGCGTGATCAGCAGGCTCAGCCCGTCGTCCGGTTTCCCAACGTGGGTCAAGGACGCCTTCACGACCGCCTATCCGTTCTCCGTCGCGCCGGACGCCAAGCTGACGGTCGCCGACGTCGCCGCCCTGCACCGCTGCCACTACGAGGGCACCGAGTTCGACCTGACGAGAAACTACGCCGCCGGAGCGTACGGCGTCCCGCAGCGCTGGCGCGGCTCCTACGAGTCGCAGGGCGGACAGATCCCCGGCACGAAGACGAAAGGGGCATGGGAGCGGCCGATCTCGGTCTACTTCTGCTCCTACCTGTATATCAACCAGATCCGTCCGAGTCTTCCCGACGCCATCGGCGGCGTCTGCTGGATGGGCATGGACGAGCCGTACAACAGCTGCCTCGTCCCGCTCTACGTCGGGGTCTCGAACCTGCCCACGACCTACAAGACCGCCGATATGGGGAAATTCACCTGGGGCGAGTCCATCTGGTGGGCGTTCAACTTCGTCAACAGCTGGAGCTCGATGAAATACAGCTACGCCATCCAGGAGATTCTCGCCCTTCAGACCGAGCTGGAAAAGGCGCAGTACGACTCCCAGGCCGCCACTGAGGCCGAGGCGAAACAGCTGTACAACGCCGATCCTGCCGCGGCCGCCGCCTACCTGACCAGCTATACTGGCAACCAGGCCGCGGCGATCAACAGGAGATGGTGGGAGCTCGCCGCCAGCCTGATCGCAAAGTATCCCCCCGGCTTCAACTACAACCCCGACTCGCTGGAGACTCCGATCGTCAAGGTCGGCTATCCCTCGTGGTGGCTGCAGCAGAACTATTTCAAGACCGGGCCTGTCAAGTACTCGAAATACAAGCCGGCCGGCCCCAAGCAGACCGCTCCTACAGGAGATGAGACAGACGGAGGTGAAACACCGCACGGCCTCTGAGGATTGCGCAGGATGTATACGTGGAAGGGCATCGGGAAAAAACTTGGGGGAAGATTGGCTCCGGCAGCAGGATTCGAATTCGCCACGGGCGAACCTTCGGCCTGCGATCCGCCGCGGCGGATTAACAGCCACCCGCCATAAGGGATTTTATGAAATCGCGCCCCTTGCCAGTCTTCAGTTCCCGCTCCCTGCGCATCGCGGCAGAGCGCGTAGGATGCTCCTCGGAGTGGAGAAGCCGCCAGGGACCGGAATGGCGTTTCGTGTGAAGCGTGCCTCGGAACTGGGGTTTGTTGTGCTGGGCGAGACGGCGGACAAGATCGTTCGTCTGCCCGACGTACACCTCGTCAAGGGGATTGCGCAGGATGTACACGTGAAAGCACATCGAGAAAAACTTGGGGGAAGATTGGCTCCGGCAGCAGGATTCGAACCTGCGACCAAGTGGTTAACAGCCACCTACTCTACCGCTGAGCTATGCCGGAACGATATACACTCAAAACAAGCTCTCGCCGCACTATAAAATACTGGCGAACGTTTAAAATAGACGTGGTCCGTCCAGAAATCAAGCTCGATATTCCAAAATTCCGCACCGTATGGCTCGCCGATTTGACCGCCGCCATGTGCCACTCTGTTATTGCTCCGCCGCGGCTGAGGCACTATATTGCCCAATGAAGTACGACTGTGCGATAATTGGAGGCGGGCTGTCGGGGCTCGCCGCCGGCGTCAGGCTCGCCCACTTCGGGAAGAAAGTTCGTCTGATCGAGCGGAACACCCGTCTGGGCGGGCTCAACACCTACTACCGCATGTCCGGGCACGACATCGAGTCCGGACTCCACGCCGTCACCAACTTTCAACGCAAGGACGGCAACAAATCGTCGCCTCTGCTCAGGCTCCTCCGCCAACTGCGGATGAAGTACGAGGACGCGCGTCCTGTCGAACAGAACTACTCGGTGATCAGCTTCCCCTCGGCGCAACTCTCGTTCGACAACTCGGGCGACCGTTTCCATGCGGAAACAGCCACCCATTTCCCCACGCAAATCGACAGGCTCCGCCATCTGGAACAGTTCATTGAAAGTTACGACTGCTTCGGGCTGAGCAGAACGCATGTCTCCGCCCGCCAAATAGTCTCCCACCACATCACCGATCCCCTGCTGGCGGAAATGCTGTTCTGTCCCTTGATGTACTATGGGAGCGCGACGCCGGATGATATGGACTTCGCGCAGTTCGCCATCATGTACCAAAGCATATTCAAGGAAGGTTTCTGGCGGCCTGAGGGCGGCGTGAAACGACTGTTATCGCTCATCGAAAGCCGTTTCCTCGAGTGCGGCGGAGAACTGACACTTGGTAAAAACGTAAAGATGATACGGGAATCGGGCGGATGCGCCACGGCTCTTGTCCTTGACAACGAGGAAGTTGTGGAAGCCGACATGTTCCTCTCGTCCATCGGGAGCCATGAGACGGCTTCTCTCTGCGAACTCAAACCCACCCCCGCGCCGGACGTCCGCCTCGGCGACATGGGTTTTTTCGAGAGCGTGGCGCTCCTGCGGCCGCCTGTCGACGCCACCGGTCCTGCAATCATTTTCCGCAGCGAGAACGATGTGTTCGAATATCGAAACCCCGCGGATCCCGTCAGCCTCAGCAGCATGGTCGTCTGTCGTCCGGACAATTTCAGGTATCGCGACGGAGCCGAACGCCCCGAGCCGTGCCTGCGGGCGACCGTTCTCGCTCGTCACCAGTTCTGGTTGGAGGCGCGGCGCGATGAGTATGTGGCGGCGAAGAGGAAAACGGCGGCGGAGATCCTGGCGAAGGCGGCGGAAACCGCAGGAGTGCGCGACGTCTTTCAAACATTCGAGCCACTTGACGCCTTCACCCCAAAAACAATCCGCCGCTACACTGGTCATCTCAATGGCGCCGTGTACGGCGCGCCGGATAAGATTCTCGACGGCTCGACGCGCCTGGGGAACCTCTTCCTCTGCGGAACCGATCAGGGATTTCTCGGCATCACAGGTTCGATGCTCAGCGGCATTTCAATCGCCAACGCGAGGATACTACGATGATATCACCCACGAAAAAAGAATTCAAGGAACTCGCACGCAAAGGGAACTTGATCCCCGTCTTCGACGAGATCGTGGCGGACACGGAGACCCCCGTCTCCGCCTATCACAAAATCACCCGTCCTCGGGGAGACGCGGAGGCCGAACCGTTCTCCCGCTACTCCTTTCTGCTCGAAAGCGTGGAGGGCGGGGAAAAGATCGGACGCTATTCGTTCCTCGGCGTCCGTCCCCGCGCGGTGTTCACCCAAAGCTCGGGAACGGCGGAACTCGCATCGCCGGAGGGGCGCAGGAAGATTGAGGGGAAGGACGTGTTCGAAAAGATCCAGACGGCCTTGTCGCAGTTCACACCCGTCGCAGTCCCGGGACTTCCTCCCTTCATCGGCGGCGCCGTCGGCTATGTCTCCTATGACGTGATCAGCGAGGTGGAGCCGACCGTCCCGCGCCCGACCCCCTCGCCCGTGGCCGCGCCAGAAGCGGTCTTCATGATCACGGACGCCATGCTCGTCTTCGACAAAGTGCGCCACACGATCAAGGTGATTTCGCAGGCGTTTGTGGAAAACGGCGCCGACGCTGACGCCGCCTACGACAAGGCGGCCACGGAGATCGCGGCAGTCATCGACCAGCTCCGCGCCCCGGCCTCGCTCCCGGCGGTCAGCCTCGGCTCCTCGGCAGCCGAGCTTCAGTTCAGCTCCAACAAGACGAAGGAACAGCACCGTGAGATGGTTCTCAGGGCGAAACAGTACATCCTCGATGGCGACATCATTCAGACCGTCCTTTCTCAACGCTTCTCAATCAAGCTGCCCGTGTCACCCTTGGCCGTCTACCGGGCTCTGCGTATGGTCAATCCTTCCCCCTACATGTTTCTGCTGGACTGCGGAGCCTTCGCGGTGGTGGGCGCCTCGCCGGAGGTGCACGCCCGCTGCTTTGACCGCCAGATCACAGTCCGTCCGATCGCGGGAACGCGACGCCGGGGGAAGAACGACGCCGAGGATGCCGAACTCGCGCAAGAGTTGTTGGCGGATCCGAAGGAGCGCGCCGAGCACATCATGCTCGTCGATCTGGCCCGCAACGATATTGGCAGGATAGCCGAGACTGGTTCAGTCGGCGTCGACGAACTCATGGTCGTCGAGAAGTACAGCCATGTGATGCACATCGTCTCGAACGTCAGCGGCACACTCAAGGCCGGACTCGGCGCCGACGCCGTCATGCGCGCCACCTTCCCGGCCGGGACGCTCAGCGGCGCCCCGAAGGTGCGGGCGATGCAGATCATCAGCGAGCTCGAGAAGGAGGGGCGCGGTCCCTACGGCGGTGCGGTCTGCTATTACTCCTTCAACGGCAACGTCGACTCCTGCATCACCATCCGCACCGCCGTGCTCAAGGACGGCGTGGCGTACATCCAGTCGGGCGGCGGCATCGTCGCGGACTCCGTTCCCGAGACCGAGTATGAGGAGACCGTCAACAAGGCGAAAGCCATGATGAAGGCCCTGGCGCTAGCCAGGGATTTCGAGGTTTCATAGAAGCGGCATCCTGCCGATTAGATACGGCGGGTTCGCTGCATCCACATAATACGAGGAGTATTATCCAAGGCTGCGCAAGGCAGCAACCAAATCGTGAGGAAAACAGTGCCGAACAAAATTTTGTCTTCAAAATTTTGTTCTAATACATTTCCGTCACGGCACTTGCGATAACTAACGTCACAAACGAATCAATCATAGAATACGCAAAGGAAATGTATGTGCGGAATAGTTGGATACGTGGGGAAACGCCCGGTGGTCGACACGCTTGTCGGCGGGTTGAAACGTCTTGAATATCGCGGCTACGACTCCGCCGGCATCGCCGTGCTGGAGGGCGGCGCGATCCACGTGGTGAAGGAGAGCGGGAAAGTCGCCCGCCTGCAGAAGCTGGTCCATGAGAGATGGCCGGACGCATCGCCGTGCAAAGCCACCATCGGCATCGCCCACACGCGCTGGGCGACACACGGCGCGCCGACGACGGTCAACGCCCATCCGCACACCGACAATAAAACGCGTTTCGCCGTCGTCCACAACGGGATCATCGAGAATTACATCCCGCTGCGCGACAAGTTGACGGCACTCGGGCACACGTTCCTCTCCCAGACCGACACCGAGGTCATCCCGCACTTGATCGCCGAGTGCTACGAGGGCGACCTGATGAAGGCCGTCGCGGCGACTATCAAACAGCTGCATGGCACCTTCGGCATCGCCGTGATCTCGCAGGACGAGCCCGACATGATCGTCACCGCCCGCCGCGGCAGCCCCATCGTGATCGGCGTCGGCGACGGCGAGATGATCGTGGCCAGCGACATCGCCGCCCTGATCGCGCACACCAAACGGGTGATCTATCTGGACGACGACGACATCGCGTTGATCAAAGCCGACTCCGTGGATATCCGGAGCCTTGACAACGTTCCCGTGACCCGCGAGACCGCCCATATCGACTGGGATCCCGGCGCCGCGGAGAAGAAAGGGTATGAGCACTTCATGCTCAAGGAGATTTTCGAGCAACCGGAGTCGCTCTCGAACGCCATCCGTGGGCGGCTCGACCTCGACCAGGGAACCTCCAACCTCCAGGGACTCAACTTGTCTCCCCGCGAGTTAGTCGAGATCTCCCGCGTCATCGTCGCCGCCTGTGGCACAAGCCTCCACGCCGGGATGGTCGGGGAATATTTCTTCGAGGATCTCGCCGATCTTCCCACCGAGATCGACCAGGCGGCCGAGTTCCGCTACCGCAACCCGATCATCACGCCCGCCACCCTCGTGCTGGCGATCAGCCAGTCGGGCGAGACCGCCGACACGCTCGCGGCGGTGCGCGAGGCCCACCAGAAAGGTGCCATCGTCGCCAGCATCTGCAACGTCGTCGGCTCCACGATCGCCCGCGAGACGGCGAGAGGGATTTATCTGCATGCCGGCCCCGAGATCGGCGTCGCGTCGACCAAGGCGTTCACCTGCCAGGTCGCCGTGCTTCTGATGCTGGCGCTGAAGTTCGGACGCGCTCGTCGCCTCTCGCGGCAAAAAGGGATGGATCTTGTCGAGGAGATCAGGACGATCCCCGATCTCGTCAAGCGGGTGCTCGACGTCGCCCCCTCCATCGAGAAGGTGGCGAAGACGTACGCCAAAGCGGATAATTGCTTCTTTATCGGGCGCGGCTACCTCTATCCCGTCGCGCTTGAGGGTGCCTTGAAGCTCAAGGAAATCAGCTACATCCACGCCGAAGGGTACCACGCCGCCGAATTGAAGCACGGCCCGATCGCCCTGCTTGAGGAAAAGGTTCCGGTCATCGCCCTCGCCAACGATGTTCCAGGCAAGGACAAGATCATCGGCAACATGCAGGAGTGCCGCGCCCGGAAGTCGCCGGTCATCGCCACCGCCACCGAGGGGGACGCCGAGATCGCCCGCCACGCCGACGACATCATCTGGCTGCCGCACTGCTCGCAGTTCGTGGCGCCGATCCCGATCGTCGTCGCGCTCCAGCTCCTCGCCTACTACGTGGCCAAGGAGCGCGGCTGCCCGATCGACCAACCGCGGAATCTCGCAAAATCCGTCACCGTCGAATAAGAACAGGGGCACCCCACACGGAGTGGGTGTTGTCGGGCCACGCTTTATCCCCGTCCAGCACGCTCGTCGTCAGGGTCAGTTTCCGCACCTTCGAAATGTCGGCGGATACGCACGGGGAGCTTGACGCGTCCGGGCATCCAGCGGTCGCCAGCGCCGCGCCGTCACCCATGATCGTGAAGACGATGCCAGCTTTCGCTCCCAGTTTGCTGTGGATGCCCACCTGGACGCTGAATTTCTTATATACTCCAAGAGGTAATGTGTAGGTTGTCTTGAAGGGCACTCCTACCCCAAAACCTGACTCAAACAACGTCTCTTCCCCATTGACGACAAGCGAGAGCGGAATGGGATTGAAGTCCTTGTCCAGACACCAGGGGGCTTTGCGGATCTCGGGATAGAAGTAGGGGAACGGCATCCACCCCATGCGCGTCTCGGGAGTGTAGTCGCCCAGATTCACGGATGCCAGCTTGCCTTTCTGCCCGCAGTCAACTCGATCACGTCCCACGCACAGCGTGGAGTGGATGAAGTCGGCGAGAACGCCGGAGGAGAATTCGCCGCTTTCCGTCAACCGCGCCTTCATCGTCCTCGCGTCGTCTTTGTGGAAGGCGTCAAGCATCGGCAGGATCTTGGTGATTGAGTTCTCGATCATGTCGGTGAAGCGCTCGAACAGATTGAACGATATCTCCTCAGGTGAGAGCCCCATCAGCCGAGGTGTGCGATCGATGCTGAAGGGTTCGTACTGCCCCTCGAAGACGGCGTGGTATTGGCGGGCCATCATCTTCGCGTCGGGAGCCGGGCTCAGCAGCTTGAGCATCTTCATGTCGGTGCCCATCGTGGTGCCGACGGCATGCGGAGGGCAGCCACAGTCCTCGATGACATGGGCGACGGTGCCGGCGAACTTGGCGAACCCGGTGATGTCACCTTTCCGGATGCATTCCACACATTTTGCCGCAAAGTGCGTGAACGTGCTGCGCATCAAGTCGTAATAGCCGCAGATGAAATAATCGTCGCCGGGGCCATCCTTGCGGAAATGTCTGATCTCCCAGGGATCCATCGGCAACCTGCCGTCTGGCAGTTCGACGTACGGTCCCAATTCAGCTTTATGTCCAAAATAGTCGTCGCCGTACATGCAGTATTCGCGCTCAAGATCCTCCTTGACCGGAGCCAGCAACTCCCGCTCCCACTCGGGCAGCGACTCAAGAGCCGCCCGCGTCAGTATCCTGTGTCCTTCGCCGTTCGCCATCCTCGTGACCTTTCAAATAGCGCTAATACTAAAGAGTCCGCATGAATGGGGTTCCAGCGTTGTTACGAACGACGATAGTTCCGCGTTCCAGCTCACGCGCTTACCCGTCCAGACTTCTTCGCAGATAAAGCTTGCCGTGGCGGACAAGCCGACTCCGGCGCGCGGTACGGCCACGTTGTCGGGCGTGTCGGACCAGTTGAAAAGCCCCAGCAAAGATGGTTCTCCCCGGCGGAACCACACGCGCGGGACTTCGGAGTCCATGCGATCGATCGGACAGGCGGCCGTGCCATCCATCAATTCAAAGACGGTGCGGATGATCTTCAGACGTTCTTTGGATAGTTTCTCCATCCGGTCGCCCAGAAAGAGCGACCCGCCAGACATGAGCATCGCCGTCGCGAGCATGCGCACTTCCGCCAGTGTCAGCGAGGGGGTATGCTTATATTTCTCACGATTGTGGTATTCACGGACAATAAGGCAGTCCGGATCATTCAGCCATACGTTCTTGTGCATGTACCCGCGGTTGATGATGTTCCGGCAGACATTGGGGATGGCGGGCGATTCCGGCGTGCATCCCTTCAGGCTCCAGTACGGGGTCACGTCGGTGGAGACGCGGCAGCCGTCGACCAATCCGACGCTGGGGGCGGTCAGCACCGTGCCGCCTAGGATGTAGGCGTCATCGCCGACCGCCGCGCGGATGGCCTGCAATCCCCGGCGGCAGGCCTGCGCTCTGGTGGCGGCCTTATCGTGATACCGCGCGCCGTCGCAGCTCTCCACCATCATGAAGTCGAGTTTGAAATACTGATAGCCCCAGCTTTTCATGGTCTTGAAGCATTCCGCCAGCCACTGGAGTGCGTCGGGATGCGTGGCGTCGAGGAAATATTCACCACCCATCGTCAGCAGCTCACCGGTCTGATTCCGCAGCAGCCACTCCTGGTGCTGTCGATACACCATGGTGTCGGGATTGACCAGAAATGGAGCCACCCATATACCGGGTTTGAAGCCAAGCTTTTTAATCTCAGTCGCCAGCCACGGCATGCCATGCGGGAATTTCGTGGCATGGCTTTCCGTCCACTCGCCGCGCGCCCTCTGCCACCCGTCGTCGATTTGGATGTACTCGATCGGCATGGCGTCCCGCTGCCGAGACAGGAATCGCGCGTTTTCCAGAATGTCGTCTTCCGTCTCCTGTCCGTAATAGTAGTAATAGCTGCACCAGCCGGTGGGGATGGTTGGCTGGATTCTCGCATGCATCCGCCCGCCTGTTTCCCGCGTATACTGCCCGAGGAGCGCTTCCGCGTCATCACCCGTGGCGACCATAAGCTTCTCCAATACGATCTCTGCGCCCGGCTTCAGGACAACGTTTTCCATGTCGACAACCGCCGTCAACTCGGCGGCTCCCATGTCCATGACGACTCTGCAAAAAAAGTCTTCGCACGTGACAAATCCCACCAGGGCGCATTTCCCCGAGCGCGTATTCCGCGCCACGCCAACCTGCTCAGCGGCGAAAACGCCTTTTCTGCTCCAACTGTACCCAGACGGGTCGGACACGGTGAAGCGCAGGAAGTTGGGATCGAGCTCGAAATCGCAGTCGTCTTTACTTCTTGAGCTGGCGACACCCACGACAGTCAAGCCCTCCTTGTAGAACCGATATTCACCTGAGTCATCTCCGAAAAGCTTCGCAAGGGGAAACAGCAATTCGAGTTTCCCGACTCTCACAGGAGTGCCCCCTTTATTGCTCAGTCGCAACTCAAAAACACACCCGGAGCCGTCGTGCGTCGGCGTGGCGCCGATCGCAAGGCTGAGAGGACTTGACGAGTCGTCAATGTGCCGCTTCACATCATCTCCGGTAATCGAGATAATCGCTGGCTTTAACACGAAATCCACCTTGTCGTTAAGATTCTTATTTCGCATTAGGAAGATCGATCTTGTATACATGCCGTCCGAGCGGGGGGAACGTGTCGCGCAATTTGAAGTCGACTCCGATTTTCACCGCGCGGCCCTCGAACAAAACCGACGCATTGGAAGGCTTCGTATTCAGGATCGCCGCAAGATCAATCTCGGCGTCGACGGGTTCGGTCGCCCGGCTCACGCAGATCACCAGCATCTGCTTATCCAGTTTTTTCGCCAGAATGCGGATCAGGTTCTCGCTCCGTTTGTTGACGAGAGATATCTTTGGATCCTCCTCGAAAGAAAACAGAAAGGGTTGGATCGCCTTCAACTCGTCGTCCAGCCCTTTGATAGTCTGCCGCGCGAATCGGCTCATGGGAACACCGCCGAAATAGGTGAATCCCATGCAGTGGTTCACCACCGCGATGTAATGGAACCAGGTCAACTCCTGCTTCGTGGGCTCTTTCGAGTGGGCCTCGGCGGCTTCCATCCACATGAAGACGGGCTTCCGCTCCCGCTGCCCATCCGCATCCATCATTTCGATGGCGCGCTCGAAGGTATAGATAAGGCTGGTGGTTTGCGGCAAGCCTTTCGCAAGGTAGATCAGCGGATAGCGGTCGATGGAGAGGGCCTCTCCGGGCAAGCCGTCAAGCTGTGATCTCCAGAACCGATAGCCGGCGACATTGTCGTTCTTGTAGCAGAGCAGATACGGATTGGCGCTCTTCGCGTCGGCGAGGATTCCGGGAACCATCTTGTCGACACATTCGTCGACAGGCGTGGTCGCGAACAGCGAGGGATGGTTCTTCAATTCCGCCAGCATCTTGCCGGGGGCGTCGGCGTCCGGCCGCACGGCGTGGAAGTCCATGACCTTCAATCCCAATTGATCGCACAACGCCAGGAATCGATGGTTTTTAGATGCGTCCCCCCAATGTCCCGTGTAGCAGATGTAGTCATGTCCCAGTTTTTTGTAATAACGGAGCTGCTCGTCGTCCAGCAGCCAGATCTGATACCCATACGGAATGTAGGGAGGTCCATTGAGGTAGAGTCCTCGATTGAAATGGTTGACCTTCAGTTCCGTGTGATTGGGGTCGCGGCGGGTGATGTCGCAGGTCGCTTTCGCCAGTTCCTTCCCCGCCGAATCAACAAGCCGCGCGTCCAACGTGTAGGTGTGCGCCTTCTTCAAGGCGTTCAGCGGCAGGGTGTAGATGTGGCTTTTCTCCAACACGAACGGGTGCTTTTGCTTCACAAGCACCCTCGGGAGGGGGTCAAGATTGACGGAAAGGCGCACTATCGTGTCCTTCATATTCATGTCTCCCGTGTAGAGCACTTTGATCCTCGCCGAATCCTCGCTCGTGTAATAGGAGTATTCCGGAAAGACCTTTAGTGAATGCGGGGTGTCGAGAAATGTCCGGAGCTGTTTGATGGTCTTCCCATCCTCGCCCAGAATGCTCAAGCCCACCCGGCAGCGATCGTCCGAGATACGGAATCCTTTGAAGCTGATCAACTCTTTCTTTTTCGGATTCAGGGTTGCCTTCTGGGCTCTTGATTGCACGGCCGCGCTTTTCGACTCGACGTTCACGATGAAGGTGAGGAGCTTCGCATCGGGGAAGTTGTTTTCCGTGTCGAAGGTCAGATCGAACCGGTTGTCGGTGGCGTCCGTGCCAACAAGCTTCACGTTCTTCACCTCAAAGCTTGGCGCGCCGTCTCCAGCCAGAAACACGGTGCCGAAGTTCTCCGGCTCCAAAAAAGTGCCATGGACCGGAGCCCATCCCAGATGGACCTCAGGTCCGGCGGAGTAGTTTCTGCAGAAGTTCATCCGCAAGGATTCCATGCGGGCGACTTCTTTGCTTTCAGGCATCACGGAGAATGGTATGGCGACCTCCGCCGTCCATCCTTTCTCGTTTTTCTTTACTGCCACTTGCCAGTCAGCCTTCCAACTCCATTCATGCTTCCCCTCGACGGAGCGGTAGTTGTATTTCTTTCCACTCGGATCGAAGATGAACTGATAATACGGCGAGCCGACGCCCAAAAGATCCATGAAGATCTCGATGGAGTCCCCTTTGCCATCCGCTCCGCGCGGATCCTCGCATTCGAACGCGAGGTAGATGTTCTCCGCATCGTAGAGCAGCTTGACTTGAGTGGGCGTCTCGCTGGGAGCCCCCATCATGGTGTTCAACTTCACGCTGGGAGCCTGCTCCCAGGCGCCTTCCAGCGTGCCGTCGACGACGGGCGCGGTCGGGGACGGGGCGGGGATCCGCACAGAGGGAGCCTCGGTCCCGCGTTCCGCTCCCAGATGGATGAGCGGCTGCGGTTTAGTGAACCCCTCGTCAAAGTACGACGGCTTGAACGGCGTCGCCTCAAGTCCCTCCTCTATTTGCACGGCATCCACCCAGAGCTTGCCAGAGTCAAGGGGGTGCACGAGAATCGATACTTTATCGTTGGGATATGTGGGCAGTTTCAACTCAAACCGCTTCCATCCTGTGGACACGGAGATCTCCTGCGTGAGATAAGGTTTTTCCCGATCCATGTGCGCCGCCGACAGCGCCACCATCATGTTCTCTCGCGAACTTTTCAGGTATACCGACAAGACATGGTCTTTTGCTGGCGTGACATCCATCGAGGAACTGCCCACGAAAAACGGAGCCTGGACGCGCAGTGACTTCTTCCCCTCATAGGCGGTGCTGTCATCCAGAAAGAATTTCTCCTCAAACTCCTTGACGTTTTTTTCCGTCAGCATCTCGCCGGGAATGCCGTTGGCGGAGCGCGTCCAACGCCCCAGCCCGACCCAGAAGTCCGGAATGTCGGGGTTCGAGGCGTATTCGAAACTGCCGTTGATTTGATGATTGACGGTCTCCGCGGCCACCGATACCTGTGCCATAACGCCTCCGATGAAAAGCCCCCATATGGCTTTTTGAATGTTACCGAAGAAATTGCCGATGGTTGTTGTGCGCATTGCTTCTTCCCTCACGAATTTATTGTGAAAGTGATGGCCTATTGTTTCACTTTGTACACATGCCGCGCCAGTGGCTCAAACCTGTCGTTGAGGAGGCCTTTGCCGTCGGTTTCGAGTTTCCGGTTCTCAAACAGCACCTCGACCGCGCGCAATCCCTCGACGCCAGCGGGGGAAAGATCCAGAGTGGCGTTCACAGGATAAAGCGCGCGGTTGACGCATATCACGGTCACTTCATTCCCG
>CAYTFM010000021.1:0-27352 GCA_964436735.1 uncultured Victivallales bacterium
GTGCCGGGCAGGCGACGGCCACAACAACAGGTGGGTCTGCTGTCGTACCCTCTCCTCGCTGCCCATCTGCGTCAACCCCGGCAGCGCCTTCAACAGCTACTGGGAGATGCCGTTTAGAAAACGCTGCCGGATGACCGTCACCAACATCCAGGACGTCGACAAGGCTGACTCCGACAAGAACCACATGACGCTCTACTACCAGGTCAACTACACGCTCACCGACGTCCCGGAGGACTGCGCCTACTTCCACGCCCAGTGGCGCCGCGCCAATCCGCTGCCCTACAAGCAGGAGCACACGCTCATCGACGGCGTAAAAGGCCAAGGGCAGTATGTCGGCACCTACATCGCCTGGGGCGTCAACAACAACGGCTGGTGGGGCGAGGGTGAGATCAAATTCTACCTGGACGGCGACAAGAAGTTCCCGACCATCTGCGGCACCGGCACCGAGGACTACTTCTGCGGCTCCTACAACTTCGACGTCGGCAAGGAGAACGGCGGCTACCGCGAGTTCTGCTCGCCGTATGCGGGGTTGTACCAGGTGCTGCGTCCCGACGGCCTCTACCAATCGCAGACGCGCTTCAGCCTCTACCGCTGGCACATCATGGATCCCGTGCGCTTCGAGAAGGACCTCAAGGTCACCATCCAAGCCCTCGGGTGGCGCACCGGCGGACGCTATCTGCCGCTTCAGGATGACATCGCGTCGACCGTCTTCTGGTACCAGACGCTGCCGACCGCCCCGTTCCCGTCCCTGCCGGACCGGGACTTCCTCGAGGTCATCTAAAAATTACTTGGTTCAAAGGTTCAGCAGTTCAAAGGTTCAGCGGTTGGGAACACTCCGAATCGAGTTCGACAGCCGTTGAACCGTGGAACCGGTGAACCATGATGATAGGCGCAAGAAGAACCCAAATCAAATAGGTGTTTGTATGTTCAACGGCTTGTTCGGAATCACGCAGCTTTCAAACGCCCAGACCCGCTCGATCACGGCGGAGAACGTGTACGGGGAAAAAGGCCGCGGCGGCATGGCGGAAGTACATGCGAAGCCACAATCCGAGGTCGTCAAGATCGGACAGAAGTGGGACGGCCCGAACGGGTGTGCCCGTGACCTCGGTCGAACCTGGAAGGTGCGCCCCTGCATCACGCTGCCCAAGGAGTCGACGGCCACGCTGATGGACGTTGAGGGGCCGGGGACGATCCAGCACATCTGGATCACCGTCGATCCCAAACGCTACCGCGACCTGATCCTGCGCATGTACTGGGACGGCGAGAAGAAACCAAGCGTCGAGTCGCCCGTGGGTGACTTCTTCTGCAACAGCTGGAAGAAGCGGGCGAACATCCTTGCGCTGCCGATAAACGTCAATCCGTCGGGCGGCTTCAACTGCTATTTCCCAATGCCGTTCCGAAAGAGCGCGAAAATCACCATTGAGAACCGCGCTCCCGAGGATCAGGGCGGCTTCTTCTACGCCATCAACTACGCCCTTGGACCCGTGGCCGACACGGAGGCGTATTTCCACGCCCAGTTCCGCCGCTGCAATCCTCTCCCCTACAAAGAGGACTACATGATCCTCGACGGCGTCAAAGGCAGGGGGCACTACGTCGGCACCTATATGGCCTGGCAGCAGAACAGCGACGGCTGGTGGGGCGAGGGCGAGTTCAAGGCCTTCCTCGACGGCGACAAGGACTTCCCGACGATCTGCGGCACCGGCACCGAGGACTACTTCGGCGGCGCATGGGGTTTCGGGGCGAACTACTCCGCGGCGTTCCTTGGCTATCAGGATCTCACCATCCAAGATCAGGCGGGCCATGCGATGGGACGATACGGCAACCGTCATATCATGTACCGTTTCCACATCATGGATCCGATCCGTTTCCAGAAGGATCTCAAGGTCACCATGCAGGCGCTTGGCTGGCGCAGCGAGGGGCGCTACCTGCCCCTGCAAGACGATCTGGCGTCGGTCGCCTACTGGTACCAGACCGAGCCACACGCCGCGTTCCCCGCGATGGGCAACCGCGATTATTTGGAGATCATCTGAGAAACCACAAGACAAGAAGCCAGGACGTTTAGAAACAAAAGCCGTGGTCCGGTGTCCCGTCTCGGGGAGACCGGACTTTTGACTTTCCCCTCGGGAACAGTATATTCCCTGTAGTATTTCCAACAGGGAAGGTGTGCCTTATGCTCGGCCACTCGGATCTCCACCGTATTTCCCGAAGCTATTCTTATCGACTGTGCATCCGCCGACTTTCCCTCTTCGCGGCATTCATTTTCCTGCCAACACTACTTACGGCAGACCCCGGCTCCGACACGCCATCCTCACCGCACCCCTCGGCGCCTGCGGACGACCACGTCACAGCAGTCATCCTCCACGACATGCGTCCGATCTCGTTCATCGACCCGAAGAGCGGCAAGCCCACCGGTTTCAGCGTCGACCTCTTGAACCTCGTCGCCCAGAAGGCGGGACTGCAGGTTGAATATCTCCCCGTCAACGACTGGAAGGATGTCGAGGAATGCCTGAAGAACGGCAAGGCCGACGTCTGTCCCGTCTTGTCATCAACGCAGAAGCGCCTCGAGTGGCTCAACTTCACCCAGACGTGTGAAGTTGTGGCCCTCACCATCAATGTCCGGACGCAGACGAAGGACATCAAGGGCGTCCAAGACCTTGACGGACACAATGTCGGCGTGGTCCGGAAAAGCCAGGCGTGGGAGCTTCTCAAATCCAGGCCTGCCGTCAGGATTGTCGAGTATGACTCGTTTCAGGTCGCATTCCTCGAACTGCTTGCGGGACACGTGGACGCCTACGTAGGCCCCTCCAATGTGGTCGCCGCCTTCGCCGTAGAGACGCGACTGGAAGACCAGGTGCGCATTCTCTCCCCTCCGCTTGCGGAGTTCAAGCGCGCGTTCGCCGTGAGGAAAGAAGATGCGCGGCTGCTTTCCCTCCTCGACAATGGTCTCGGTGAAGTGCGGGGAGGTCCTCAGTACAAAGACATCGTCGTGAAATGGTTTGGAAAGCCTTCCCCCTTCTGGACTCCGTCTCGAGTGGTACTGGCCATGGGTAGTTTACTTGCCGTTCTTCTCGTCCTCATGGCTCTTTGGCGTTACCGGCTCCTCTCCAGGACGCATCAGGCCCTGCGGGAAAGCGAGGAGTACTACAAGTCGCTGTTCGTCAACGCCGGCGACGCCATTTTCATCTTCGATCTGTCCGGACGGATCATGGCGGCGAACACGGCGGCATGTAAACAGTATGGCTACACGCCGGACGAACTGCAGACGCTGCGCGTCAGCGATATTGACACCGTCGAGGAAACAGCCTCCTTCCAGAATCGTGTCGCAACGTTGCGCGAGCAGGAGAGTTTCAGATTTGAGGTCATCCATCGCCGCAAGGACGGGACCCGCTTGTTCGTCGACGCCACCGCACAACTCATTAATGTGCGGGGGCATGCCGCAATTATATCCATCTGCCGCGACATCACCGAACGTAAGAAAGCCGAGGAGGAGCTACGATCGCTCAACGGCAGGCTGGAGGAGGAGACGGCCCGGGCCGACGCCGCCAACAAGGCCAAAAGCGACTTCCTCGCCAGCATGAGCCACGAGATCCGCTCGCCGATGAACGGCGTCATCGGCATGGCGCAACTCTTGGAGATGACCAGTCTGACCGCCGAACAGAACAGCTATCTCTCCAACATCCAGACGGCGGGTGACAATCTACTGCTGATCATCAACGACATCCTCGATCTGGCCAAGATCGAGGCGGGGAAATTCAAGATCGAGGAGGCGGAATTCAATCTGCGCGCCTGCGTCGAAGAGGCGGTGGGAATCCAACGGGCACTCGCCAGCCTCAAGGGACTTCAACTTCTGACCGACATCGCCGACGATGTCCCGCACATCGTCAATGGCGACCAACTGCGACTGAGACAGATCCTGCTCAACCTCCTCGCCAACGCCATCAAGTTCACCTTCAAAGGCTCCATCCGCCTTTCAGTCGCGCGGCGGGCGTTGTCCGACCAGTCCGACGGCGCACCGCCGCGCGAGACTCTGCTCTTCACCGTCTCCGACACCGGCGTCGGAATCCTTCCCGAAGATCTCGCTCGGATATTCGAACCGTTCGTCCAGGCCAACGCCTCGACCGCACGGAACTACGTTGGAACCGGACTGGGACTCACCATTTGTAGGCACCTCGCCGGACTTTTAGGCGGAAGGATCTGGGGCGAGAGCGAGGTGGACAAGGGAAGCTCCTTCCATGTCGAACTACCGTTCCTCGTCAAGAGTAGTTCAGCGCCGCCCTCTGGGAACGCCGACAAAACCGCGCACCCACGAATGTCCTGGGAGGGGAACCCCCTTTCCGTGCTGATCGCCGAGGACGATGAGATCAACACCCTCTACTTCACAAAGCTATTCGAGCAGATGGGACACACGGTCGAAACGGCGGCGGACGGCGATGCGGTGGTCCAGAAGTACGCCGAAAAAAAGTACGACCTGATGCTGATGGACATCCGGATGCCGAAAGGCGGCGGCGAGGGGGCGATCCGGCAGATCAGAGAGAAGGAGCGGTTGTCTGGCAACCATATTCCGGTCATCGCGTTGACCGCGCACGCCCTCCAAGGCGACCGCGAGCGTCTTCTCGCACAAGGCTTCGACGGCTACGCCTCCAAGCCTGTTCTGGCCCCCGTGTTAATCGACGAGATGCGCCGCTGCCTTGGCGTCATTAGTCATTAGCGACTTAAAGCTCAACATCTTTGAAAATAACAAGAAACAAACAACACCACACCTTACACAAGGCGGGCCGAGCGCCCGATCAATCGGACGCTTGGCGCTGAAAGGCATGCCAACAAATTGGGTTGCGGGCAAGCTCCGCATTGTTCATTGGTAGTGGCTAATGACAAATGACTATTGACGAATGACCAAGCTCCCGCAATTGATTGCCGGGCAAACGAAAACTATATTCTCCCTTTGCGCCATATATTTTTACGATTCAATTATTCCCGCATGAGAAGGAGAGGGTTCGATGAGGATTGTCGATGGCAGAATTCAGATCGGCGAGGTGACGGCCGCGAAGATCGCGGAAAAGTTCGGGACGCCAACCTACGTGTATGACGAGCAGAAGATCAGGGGTAACTTCCGCCGGGCGGTCACCGCCTTCAAAAACCATTATCCCGACTTCAGATTCTTCTATGCGGTGAAGGCCTGCAGCAACCCGGCCATCGCCAGCATCCTGCGCCAGGAGGGGGCGGGCGTCGACGCCGCCAGCGTCAATGAGATTCTACTCGCGAAGGAGATCGGCCTCGGCGGCGAAGACGTGATGTTCAGCGGCAACTTCCTCTCAGATGACGACATCGAGCAGGGCATCCAGAGCGGCGTCATCTTCAACCTCGACGACGTCTCGCTTCTACCCCGCGTGCTCAAGCACGGGACGCCCGAGTTGCTGTCGTTCCGCATCAATCCGGGCTACGGCAAGAGCGAGGTGGGGGACTTCGTGACCAACGCCGGCCCCGGAGCGAAGTTCGGCGTGCATCCCGACCAGGTGCTCGACGCCTACCGCATGGCCAAGAAGGCGGGCATCAAACGCTTCGGCGCGCACATGATGCCCGGCTCCTGCATCCGCGAGCCGGAATACTTCGCCTTCGTCACCACCCTGCTGATGGATCTCATCGGCAAGGCGGCCAAAGAGCTGAAGATCCATTTCGAGTTCATCGACCTCGGCGGCGGCCTCGGCATCCCCTACAAGAACGGCGACCACGAACTGGACATCGAGAAGACCGCGGAGCTTGTCGCCGACGTCTTCAAGAAAAAGACCAAAGAATACCACATGAAGCCGCCACGGCTGATGATGGAGCCGGCCCGTTATTTCGTCGCCAACGCCGGCTACATCGTGGGACGCGTCCACTCCATCAAAAAGTCGTACACAAAGATCATCGGCACCGACATCGGCATGAACACGCTGGTCCGGCCGGCGATGTACGGCTCGTTCCACCGCATCTATATCGACGGCAAGGAGGCCGATCCCCGCGAAAAGGCCGGTCTCTGCGGCCAACTCTGCGAAAACACCGATTACTGGGTCAAGGAGCGCGACTTCCCCGCCACCACCGAGGAAGGCGACATCGTCGTGGTGGCCGATGCCGGTGCCTACGGCTTCGGCATGAGCTACCAATACAACGGACGCCTGCGCGCCGCCGAGGTGCTCGTCAACGGCGCGGACGCCACCCTGATCCGCAAACGCGAGACCTTCGCCGACATGATCCGGGGCGTGAGCGTCCCGAAACGACTGCAGAGCTGAGATGCAGGCGATAACAAATGCGACCTCTCGCATTGCGATTCGGGCCGTAAAACCGTATTGTGGTTGCGGGTAGTGCTCTTGCCAACGCTGTTGGTGTGGTTGTCGGCTCCTTATTTTAACGTCAATTTAGGAAGATGTTTTTCATGCCTTCTCCTGAACCAGCACTGCCTAAAAAATATACACATGCACCAGTAGTTGAGCGTGCCTTGCATCTTTTTGCAGATATCCCTGAGGATGTCTATCAAGAAAATCTAAATAGATGGGCAGAAATAGTACGTATTGAATTCCCGCATTATACGAGGCATGTCGAGTGGAAAGTGGCTGTAGCCAGCCAAGGAGATCTTCCATTTATCCAGGCTGATAATAGCTCGATGTCCTTGCGTCACAGATATTGGAGTTGCAATCCCGCTCAAGGCCATGCAGACTGGTGTCTACAACTATTACGTAACAGCTTGATAGTCAATCTGCGGCAAAAACATGGAGATTCCACTGATAAGCGTGGATTTCACGACCTTTTTGAAACATTTGAAATTTGGCGTCCGCGCTGGATGGAAATTTTTCGTGTCACCAAAATTGCTCGTATCCGTTTAGAGTACTGGAATAACCTGAACCACACCACTATCCCTGGTTTGGCAACCGAAAAGCTAATTCAGGCAGGAGATGTCTTGACGGTTTTTGCCAATACACCTCGGCCCAAAGGTGTCACATGCTATACTCCACCTTACGAATGCATCCACTCTTGGCTTGCACAGATAGATGATAGTGCCTACACTCTTCGTGCCGAAACCAAATCTCTTGACATCATGCCAACGACACTGCAGGTTCACTTTTCGGCGGAATGTTCCGTCGAGGATATTGACGCACTCCGGAAGGCAGTCAACATCGAGCACAACTTGATATCCGACACCTTCGATGTATTCTTCACAGACAAGGCAAAGAAAATCTTCGGAGTTGAAACATGATAGACATGATCATGACCCAATCTCCTTCTTCCCCTCCTCCGAATAGTAGCATTTCCCTGCAGGAGGACTGGATTAAGCCTGTGAAAGGCTACTGCGAACTGGGTAGTGGTTTTGAATTCACGCTAAACGATATGACTACATTCGTCCTCGACGAAAGCACTGCAATCAGACTGAATTCGCCATTAAAGATGCGAATCACCGAAGACGTCGTGGAAGTGCTTGATTGGAGCTTGCACCATTCTGTCCCAGAATTGGTGAATATCGACCAACATGTGAAGCGCCATTTTCTCAAGTTACTTGGCAAGGCGGAGAGAGGGGAACTATCTGATAGCGAGCATACGGCATGGATTACTATTGTGGATGCGACAGATTATCAGCGTTTCTGCTCTGATCGAGCCCGGCCTTTCTATACGGAGGGCGTTTTCCGCAAAAAGAACGACAAAGGGGATATTCTTGTCGAGTGGCAAGATGGAGAAGAAGAATGGGTGCCTTCACGCATGACTGGCGCGCTGGGATGCCTCGAGGATGGCGACGTATTCAGCGCTTTCATCAAACGGAATCACCGCAATCAAACAATTCGCCTGGAATCCGTGGCGTTTCTTGGTGAGCGTGACGTTGTATACGCCGAGATATCTGAGGATTGGCCGCCGGTGCTGCGGGTCGCCGAGGAGCATTCGTCGTGAGCGAAGGGGACAAGCTCTTCACCATTGACTTCTGGAATGTTGGGCAGGGAGACGCTACCTCGATCTCTCTACCGTCAGGAGACCTCATTCTCATTGATGTCGGCCCGAAAAACAGCTCCCTTTCACAATGGCTACGCTCCGCCTTTCGAAGGCGTATCCACCGCATCATTCTCTCCCATAATGACGCTGACCATGCCGGAGCTTTGCCTGAAATCGTGGAAGAACTCCATGCAAGGATAGACCAAATCCTCATGCTTGAAGACAGAAACCGCAATGAGCCCCAAATGCACGGACTGTTTCGCCCGGTCTACAAATTCTGGAACACCGGTTATTTCAAGGTAAATAGACTTGAATGTGTCGACAAGCCTCACGAATTGTGGAGAGATGACAGCCTGAATTTACGTCTGCTGTTGCGTCATCCGCAGTTTGTTGACAACATTCAGAGCCGTTCGCCAAATGATGCCAGTGCCATTCTCACGCTTGACCAAGCAGAGAAGACGCTCGTCACGTGGCCTGGAGATGCAAGTCTCTCACGAATTGTCGGCGTGACTCCACATAGCCCCGAGTTGCTTTTTGGTCCACACCATGGGGCACCTCAGGATCGAAAGAATCAGCAGTTCTCAAATAATCTTCATGCTGTCGCTCCTCGCAACTGTTTTATCTCGGTAGGGACAAAAAATCACAAGGACAAACACCCGAATCCGTTGTATGTTGGGCAGCTAACCGGGAATGGTTGTCATGTGATCTGCAGTCAGATGACAACCAACTGCGATGCGGAACGAATCAGAAATAAGCAACACGTCATGAACACAAACGGTTATTACGGACTGCCCGCTCCCGCTCAGGGCGTCTTTTGCCGTGGGCATGTCCGCATGACAGTTTCTTCCGATGGCCTGGAACACGACCACTACCACAAAGAGCATATACGCCGCTTGTTAGGGCAGAAAAAGATTGGACGGCGGCTCCTGTGCGCCACCGGACTGAATTGAACAACTGGGGTATCCATGTCTCGTTATGAGAGCTTGAGCCGTGAGGAAATGATACGGCTGCTGGAGGCGCGCGACCGCCGCGACGCCACCCGCTTCGGCCTCGTCTGGGAGGCCAACGAGATCGAGCGCGACAAGGCCCTCAACAACGACTTCGTAGCGCTGGATCTCGTCCCCGACCTCTGCGCCGGCGCCGCCCCGTGGCGCAACCTCATCATCGAGGGCGACAACTTCGACGCCCTCCGCTACCTGCGCATGACCTTCGCCGGCCGTATCAAGTGTATTCTCATCGATCCTCCATACAACACTGGCAACAAGGACTTCGTCTACAATGATAGCTTTGTTGACAAGGAAGATCTTTGGCGGCATTCCAAATGGATTGAGTTCCTCTATCAACGGCTTATGCTTTCCCGCGACCTTCTTAGAGAGGACGGTGTTCTGCTTTGCTGCATCAATGATGAAAGCCGCGCCAAGTTGGAGATGCTGCTTGACAAGGTGTTTCCAGGACGTCGTATAGGCAGTTTCGTGTGGAGGACGAAAGATTCGTCCAATGATGCCGAAGGAAATTTAAGTCAAGTCCACGAACACGTACTCATCTACGGCAATCCGCTTTTCCAATTTTTCGGCAAACCTCTCACCCTTCACGATTACCGCAACCCTGACAACGACCCAGAGGGTGATTGGACACCGCAGCCGCTTACAAAAGCCGAGACTTTCAAAACGCGTCCCAATACCTATTACCCTATTCAAGATCCCGCTACAGGTTATTGGTATCCGTGCGACCCAGATGCAGTTTGGCGTTATGCCACCGAGGTTCGTGTAAAACCCGAAATGCGTCTGCGCTCAGAAAGCATTGAAGAGCTTATACGGCGTCGAGAAGTCCACTTTCCCGCATGTAAGGATTCAGAAGTTATGCGTTTTGCCACAAAGGATGAACTTCTCGCCGCAATTCGCACAGGCAAAGGGCCAAAATTACCCAAAAAGAAAACGCCGTTATTCCGAGAGGACTTGCCGGATCTTGATTTCTGGATTGACAAACCTATTGCTCCGGGGCGGCCTTCACGGAAAGATTACCTGAAGCGGAAGAAGAAAATGGTGGCTCCGGTTAGTAGTTGGATTGCAGGGCAAAAAGAAGAAATTGACGAATTAATGATGAGCAGGTTGATACAAAACTTTTGCGTTCCGCCCGCGGTGGAGAAGGTTCGGATATTATCAAAGAAATTCTGGGTTCGAAGGTGTTTAGTCATCCAAAGCCACCGTCGTTAATTCGCTCTTTGGTTTCGCAATCTGTCTGTTCTGGAGAAATTGTACTCGATTTTTTCGCAGGATCTGGTACAACAGCACAGGCATCACTGGAATGCGACAAGATGGACGGAACATCTGGAAAACGACGTTTCATCCTGGTGTCGAACACCGAGGCGACGGCGGAGCATCCGGACAAGAACCTGTGCCGGGATGTCTGTGCGGCGCGTGTCCGCAAGGTCATCGAGGGCTACGGCGACACGCCGGGAACCGGCGGTGATTTCGCCTATCTGCGCTGTCGCCGAATTCCCGCAAGCAGGTTGGTGGATATCGATCATGCGCAGGTGTGGACGGCGTTGCAGCTTATCCACCGCGAGACGCTTGCGACGTATTCTGAGGCACCGTTCCTGTGTGCGGGAGACGGACAGGAGCTGTTGATCTATGTGCCGCGGTTCCGTCAAAAGGATGTGGCCGCGTTGCGCGCCAAAGTGGAAGGGGCGGCGGCGGCGATAGTGTATTCGTGGCAGCCCGGAGTGCTGCGCCAGTGCCTGCATGCGGACCATGCCCAGCACGAGCCGATCCCCGAGAGTCTGGCCCGTCGGTTCGGCTTGGGCGCGTGAGCACCGATGAGGCTAAAGTTTGGAGTCCAGCCTTCAGGCTGTCCATTGTCGTGCGCAGGCTGGAGCTTGTACTCCAAACGGATGGATGACAGGCTGAAGATTGGAATCACAATGTTGACGCATTACTGCTCAGTTATGCATTTTAGCTCTTAAGTTTGGAGTGCAGGCTTTAGCCTGGTTTCAACCGCATGTACAATTGGCAAAACATGAATGAAGATCAGCGCGCCGCCGTTCTTGCCGCACGCAAAGCCCGCGGTCTTCCATGGCACTCGCCGCCACATCATGCAATTGAACGAACCGCTCGCTTCATTCTGTCCGCCGCCTGTCTGAACCACCAGCCGTTGATCGGCGCCACGCCTGAACGAATGTCAACCTACGAGGCGGAATTACTGGAGGTCTGCTCTGCGACGACTTCCCAGCTTCATGCGTGGTGCGTGCTTCCCACGCACTATCATCTGGTGCTGACAACAGGCGATGTCGGCGCATTGATCAAGGCCATTGGCAAACTTCATGGCCGTAGTGCCCGACTGTGGAACAAAGAAGAGAGTGCATGGGCCGTCAGGTATGGTGCAACTGTTTCGAACGGCGATTGCGGGGGGAGCGCCACTTCTGGGTGTCCATCAACTACGTTCATCACAACCCAGTGAAGCACGGGTATGCTTCAAAGTGGCAGGAGTGGCCGTACTCCAGTGCGTCGCAGTTTCTTGACGAAATCGGCCGCGAGAAGGCTTCGGCCATCTGGCATGAATACCAGGTGGACAAGTACGGCGACAAATGGGATATTGATTGATGATAGAATACGGGAAAGTTTGGAGTGCAGGCTTTAGCCTGGTTTCCACTGTCGTGCGCAGGCTGAAGCCTGTACTCCAAACGGACGGGGGCCAAACTGAAGTTTGGACTCCAAACAGTTGTGCCTCTTTGCGTCAATTTTTTTCAGAAGTGTCCGTTCACATTGGGGAATCTATATGGCGTCGGCACATAATATCAAAGCCTTGAAAGGTTTTCAGGAGCGGGCTGTCGAAAGCGGCGTCGCCCTGTTCGAGCACGCCAAATCGCTGCTCGACGCCGCGCCGGACGATCCGGAGAGCCGCGCCCGGGCGGTGAATCACAACGGCTATTTGCTCATCGAGGCGCCAACCGGCTCCGGCAAGACATTGATGGCCGGGCACATCGTCGAAAGGTTTTCACACCAAGAGGATGTCGTCTGGTTCTGGTTCGCGCCGTTCAAGGGCGTCGTTGGCCAGACGACCGCCTTCCTGCGCGAACAATACCACGGATTGCGCCTGCGGGATCTTGCCGACGACCGCGACTCCGCCGCATGCCGCCGCGGCGACGTCTTCGTGACCACCTGGCAGACGGTGGCGACGCGAGTCAAGGACAGGCGCAACGTCCGCAAAGACGGAGAGCTGACGCCTTCCATCGACGTTCTTATCGAGCGGCTGCGCGCCCAGCGGCTGCGCATTGGCGTGGTGGTGGACGAGGCGCACCACGGATTCCATGGCGACACGCAAGCGGCGAAATTCTTCCATGACATCCTTTCCCCTGAATACACGATCCTCGTCACGGCTACGCCGGATGACACTGACATCAAGGAGTTCGAGGGAAAGATGGGCATCGCCGAGCTTCAGCGCATCAGCGTAAGCCGCCAGGACGCCGTGGACATTGGGCTGATCAAGGTCGGCGTGAAGTGCGCCGCCTATATGGTGGATGCGGACAAACGGCAATTGGTCGACCTTGAGGGAACCGCCCTCCGCGACGGCGTGGCGGCGCATCGCCGTATTCAGCGGTATTTGAAGGAGAGCGGTGTGCCGCTGACGCCGCTGCTGCTGGTGCAAGTGGATTCCAAGGATGATGAAAAGGAGGGCAAGACCGAGCAAAGCGTCAGGCGGGTCAAGGAGCGGCTGCTGGAGCTTGGCTTCAACGAGCGGCAGATCGCCATCCATACAGCCAAGGAGCCGGATCCCGACCTGCTCGCCTTGGCGAACGACGAGGAGCGCGAGGTGCTCATATTCAAAATGGCGGTGGCGTTGGGGTTCGACGCCCCGCGCGCCTTCACCCTCGTGTCGATGCGGGCGAGCCGCGATCCCGACTTCGGCGTCCAACTCGTGGGGCGTATCCTGCGTGTGCATCGCATGCTGCAGAAACAGGCGCGTACAGGCGCGCTTTCCGATCCTTTGCGATTTGGCTATGTGTTTCTTGCTGATGCGGACTCGCAAACAGGACTGGACATAGCCGGCCAGCGTATCAATCATATGCGCACCGAATACGCCAAGATAAGCTCGGCGACCATGGTGGTTCGCGTCGGCGGACAACCCGTGGTCGGAGCGGTAACCCCAGACGGTCAACCATGGCTTCTGCAGCCACCACTACAACAACCATCTTATTCCGAAAACACACCGTCGCCCCCTGTAACCATCCATGATAGGATTGATTCTCCCGAGTTTGATTTCGGGCAGTTTTTCAAAGACAATGCCGCATTTGAGCAGAGTGAGGCCGATAAAGCTCAGGCCGTTGACACGCATAAGCACGAAAAACGACACACCGGGCCATACCATTATGCGCTCAGGGCTGATGCGCCGAGGCATTTTAAAACACAAATCGTCTGTCCGAACAGCGATGCGACAGAAGAAGACTGCGCCGCCCGATTCATGGTTTCCACCCGTGATTTGTTTGAGGCGATGAAATCCAGCATTGGCGTGCAGCGGCGCACCCTCGAAGTTTTCACGCATCAGCTTGAGTTTGATTTTGTCGGCGCGGATCTCGCTCCTGAGCGAGCGGCACACCTTGCGCAAAGGGCTTTGCTCAAATCGGAGTTTTTCGACGCGCGGGAATTGCGGCGCGCCCTGTTGGGAAAAATGGAAGCCGTTATGAGGGAGGAGGCCATGCAGGAGGCCGAGAACCCCGATAAAGTTTCACACTTTCTGGACATGATTCTCGCCACGCACCCGGCCTTGCTCTATGAGGCGCAAAAGAGCGCACTGGCTGAGACGGCGATTGTGGAGGAGGCAAGCGAACTTCCTGGGGAGATCGTCTCTGAGGAGGCCTTGCCGATGTCCACGTGTAATGTTTACGGGGTTTTGCCTTCTGAGATGAATTCGTGGGAGCGGAATTTCGCGCACGTCCTCGACCACGACAGAAACCGCATCGTCCGCTGGTGGCACAGGAATCTTCCGCATAAGCCCTGGTCGGTCAATGTGCTCCTCCCGGACGGCAGAGGTTTCTTTCCTGATTTCGTGGTCGGCGTGGAGGGACGCAAAACCGAGGATGGCATCCTTTTAGCCGAGCCCAAACTGAACTTCGCGCGCGCCGAGGAAGTACCCAAGACTAAAGCCGCTCACAAAGTATACGGCCGCGTCTTGGTGCTCCATCAACAAAGCGGGGCCTCAGATTGGATGGTGGTGCGGTACGACGAACGCTCTGGCAAGCCTGTCTTAGAAAGAAAATTTCTTCTTGCCGACGCCGCAGGATTCAGTTGACAGTAGCTTTTTAATTTAGTTTCCTTGTTTGATGTCCGCTCTTTATCTTGTAGATTACTTTCGATTATATGAGTTTTTCAAAGTATTGTGGGCTGCGGGATTCTACCCAACGCCCGGCGCGTGAGTAATTTTCAGAGGCGAATCTTCTATGCTCTACCAGAAGTTGGCGAAATTCTTTGCGAGCGACATCGGAATCGATCTTGGAACGGCCAACTGTCTGGTCTACGCAAAAGACCTCGGCATCGTGCTCACGGAGCCATCCGTGGTGGCAATCACCGACGGCACGAAGGAAGTGCTCGCGGTGGGGACCGAGGCGAAACGCATGCTTGGCAGGACGCCAGGACACATCAAGGCGATCCGCCCCATGCAGAACGGCGTGATCGCCGACTTCGACATCACCGAGGAGATGCTGCGCTACTTCATTCGCCAAGCACGACTGAAGGTTCCGAAACGCCGCCGCCTGCTCTCCCCGCGCGTCCTGATCGCCGTCCCCTCCGGCATTACCGAGGTCGAGACACGTGCGGTGAAGGACAGTGCCCAGCGCGCCGGCGCCGGAGAGATCTACCTGATCGAAGAGCCCATGGCGGCGGCGATCGGTGTTGGTCTGCCCGTCATGGAGCCCTCCGGCAGCATGATCGTCGACATCGGTGGCGGCACCACCGAAGTGGCCGTCATCTCCCTCTCCGGCATCGTTCAATCCCGAAGCGTCCGCGTCGCCGGTGATAAAATGGACGAGGCCATCACGCAACATATGAAGCGCGCCTACAACCTCTACATTGGCGAGCGCACCGCCGAGAACATCAAGATCGGCATCGGCTCGGCCTATCCGGTGATCGACGACGAGACCATGGAAGTCAAGGGGCGCGACCTCATCTCCGGCCTGCCAAAAACAGTGAAGATCTCCGCTCGGGAAATCCGCCTCGCCCTTCAGGAGTCCATCACGAGCATCGTCAACGCCATCCGCTCCGCCCTTGAGCTCTGCCCCCCCGAGCTTTCCGCCGACCTCATCGACCGCGGCATCATGCTGGCGGGCGGTGGTGCCATGCTGCGCGGGCTCGATAAACTGATCTCCGAGGAGACGAACCTTCCGGTCTTCGTCGCCGACAACCCCTTGCAGGCCGTCGCCAACGGCACCGGCATCGTTCTGCAGGAAATGGACACCCTCGGCCGCGCCTTGTCGCCGTTCTCCCGCGGGTGAACCGCCGAAGTATGCGTTCTTTCCTCACGCGCCTCGCATCGATCACGGTGTTTTCCGTCATGTGCTTCTTCGGTTGCGGCATCTTCGCCGCCGACGCCCCCGCCGCTGCCCCTCAGCCCGTCCAAAGGAACTTCCCGGTCATGGGGACATGGGCGCAGCTGACGCTCTACGGCGAAAAGGCGGGCGAGGCGGCCGACAAGGTGCGAGAGATCTTCCTTGAGGTCGAAAAGGTCTGCAACCGCTTCGATCCGGAAAGCGAGTTGTCGAAGCTGAACGCTTCCGCTGCCACAGCGCCTTTCGCCTGCTCCCCTATCCTTTGGAAGGTTTTGTTGGAGTCGAAGCGTTTCCATGAGATTTCCGGTGGAACATTCGACGTGACGATCGAGCCTTTGATGAAACTCTGGGGCTTCTACCGGGAACAGAAGAAGCTGCCAACCCACGATGACGTGAAAGAGGCCCTTCGGAATGTCGGCTTCGACAAGATCGTGTTCGACGAGAAATCGCACACGGTCGCCTTCAAACAACAAGGCGTGAAAATCGATCTCGGAGGGCTCGCCAAGGGCTACGCCGTCGATCTCGCCTGCGAGACCGTGAAGCCGTTCGGGGTCACCTGCGGGATCGTGAACCTCGGCGGCAACCTCCGCTGCCTTCCCGCCCCGCCGCCAGAAAAACAACGTTTCACAGTCGGTGTGCGGAATCCGTTCACGAAAGACGGCCTGCTCGGCACGGTGGAACTCTTGGACGCCTCGACCGCCACCAGCGGCAATTATGAACGTTCTGTCACCATCGAAGGACGACGCTACACTCATATCATGGACGTCACGACAGGTCGCCCCGTCGAGAAAATGATCTCGGCCACCGTCGTCTGTCCCACGGCGACCGATGCCGATGGGCTTTCCACCACGGTGTTCATCAATGGCGAGACCTTCGCCCGGCGCTATCACGAGGCCCATCCTGACACAAGCTTCCTCCTGGTCGTCGACAACCCCGAAAAACCAGGCTCGCACACAACCATTGCGATTGGTGGCATATGGGGAGCGATCCAAACAAACTGACCGCCCCGCTGGTCCAGGCACTGCTCCTGCCGAGCATTCTCGCCATCGGCTGGCTTTATTTCCCGTATTGCGAGACAGGGCCGATCCTTTGCATGTGGCGCAGACTTCTCGGCATACATTGCCTGGGATGCGGACTCACGCGGGCGGTGTGCTTCGTGGCACACGGCAGATTCCGCGAGGCACTCGCATTCAACCCCATGATCGTTCCCGTCTTCCTCGTCTTGTTCTGCATCTCCGCCTGGGGATGCTATTCTCTGTACAGGATATGGCTGCGCCGGCGCGCCGCCGCCCGCAAATAAAGCGACCTGTGTGGGTAAAATCTGACGCCTCCGCACGACGAGCGCCTGGGAGCGCGGGCTTCCAGCCCGCCTCTTTGCCGGGCGAGACGCCCGCGGTCCCAGGAGGGATACCCCACTGGCGCGCGGTGCTCCCGAGATAGATTTTACCCGCACAGGTCGAAATGAAGGGCTGCTGTCGCGGATAATGCGCTTCCGCATCGTTGTGTAGTGGGAATTTTCTCCATTAGGCATTGCTTATTTGCGTATTTGCGCATATAATACATCCTACAATCTAAGGAGAGAGGCAGATGAACTACGAGGAGGCGAGAATACGGGCGGAGACGCTGAAGGCGTTGGCGAACCCCATACGGATACTGCTGGTCAACGAGTTGGCGTCCGGCGACAAATGCGTCCGCGAACTGGCGAAGGTGGCGGGTGTCGACCTCTCGAACATCTCGCGTCATCTGGCCATCCTCAAGCGCGCCGGCATCGTCTCCGAGCGGCGGGATGGGCTGTTAGTCATCAACCACCTTGAGACACCGTGCATTCTCAAGGCGTTCGACTGCGCCGTCGAAGTCCTGAAATCGCAGGCGCAGAGGAACCGCCGCATACTCAAGCTGTAGGAGACCCGCTCATGGACTGGAAGCAGGAATGGAAGCCATTGGCTCTGATCGTGGCGGCGTTCATCGCCTGCTTCTATCTGCCGGTCGACGCGCTTCAGCAGTCGGAACGGCTCAGCAACGCCTTCTGGGAAGCGTTCCACCTTGTCCGCTGGTACGCCCGCGAGCATGTGCTGCTCTGCCTCGTCCCCGCCTTCTTCATCGCCGGGGCGATCGGCGTTTTCGTGAGTCAGGCGTCCGTGATGCGCTACCTCGGCCCCCAAGCGAACAAGTTCCTCGCCTACGGTGTCGCGGCGGTGTCGGGGACGATCCTTGCAGTCTGCTCCTGCACGGTTCTGCCGCTCTTCGCCGGTATCTACAAGATGGGGGCGGGGCTTGGTCCGGCCTGCGCCTTCCTCTACAGCGGTCCGGCCATCAATGTGCTCGCCATCGTCCTGACGGCCCGCATCCTCGGCATGGAGTTGGGAATCGCGCGGGCTGTCGGAGCCATCGGTTTCAGCATCGTCATCGGCCTCGCCATGCATTTCACCTACCGCAAGGAAGAGACCGAGAAGGCGGACGCCCAGATGGGGATGCCCGAGCCAGAGGTGGTGCGGCCACTTTGGCAGACCAGCGCATTTTTCGCCGCTATGATCGGCGTCCTTGTGTTCGCCAACTGGGGCTCCCCCAACGATTATGAGGTCACCCTCAAAGACGGTTCGACATTCCACGCCGCCGTGGTCAAGGCTCCCGAAAATCCACAAGTTGCGGGCGCGGCCTACAACCTGGAGATACTGTCAGGGCCGGAGGCGGGGAGCGAACGCCACGTATCCGTCGCCGAGCTGGCGTCAAAGAAGCCGGTTCCCGGAGTGTGGACAAGCGTCTGGGCGTGGAAGTGGCCCATCGCGTCCCTGTTCTCCGCGGCGCTTGGCTTGATCCTTGGCGCGTGGTTTGGCGTCGCATGGTGGAAGATCCTTCTCGCCGCGCTTCCCGTGGCGGGACTCGCACTTGTCTTGCCCTCAGGCGGACTTTGGGTTTTGATCCCCTTCTCCCTCGGAACGATTGGACTTTCACTCATCACCAGCTCGGAGAAGGGAGAGCCTGCCGACTGGTTCTACGCCACGTGGTCGTTCGCCAAACAGATACTGCCGCTGCTTCTTTTCGGCGTGCTTGTCGCTGGCTTCCTTCTTGGCCGTCCAGACCATGAAGGCGTGATACCGGGAAAATACGTCGAGATGCTTGTCGGCGCCTCCCCTGACAGGTTTCTTGAGATGACTGGGCTTGCGGGAAGCGCGGCGGAATGCGGTCTCCGGCCGCTATGGCCGCTGTGGACGAACTTCTTCGCCAGTGTCTTCGGGGCGTTCATGTATTTCGCCACGTTGACGGAGGTTCCGATCCTGCAGGGACTCATCGGCGCCGGGATGGGCAAAGGCCCCGCCCTGGCCCTGCTGCTTGCCGGTCCGGCGCTCAGTCTGCCCAGCATGTTGGTTTTGCGCGGCATCATGGGCACTCGCAAGACCATAGTCTTTGTGTCGTTGGTCGTCGTCATGGCAACTATAAGCGGAATGCTATTCGGGATGATGTGATTATGAAATCAAAAGTGGTGGTGGACGCGGGAATCTGCGGGTTTCCGACTGTGGTGCGGGCCGAGAGCGAGGACAATCAAATTGTGCTGTTCAATGCCACCTCGGGGTGCGACAAGATAAAGGCGGTCATCAAGGAGCTTGAGGCCGTCGGAGCTATTGACGCCTTCGAGGAGATCAACCCGGCCTCGGGGAACGCCCGATTGCTCGCGGTGTTTCGGGACAAACTCAAGGGTTGCTGCTCGGGTTGTGTTGTGCCTGTGGCCTTTTTCAAAGCCATGCAGGTCGCAGCCGGATTGGCACTGCCAAAGGATGTGACGCTCGCAATAAGCTCCGAGGAGTAGGCGGACGAATGAGAAGCTTGTTCACGAAAATTGTGCTGGCCGCGGGGCTTCTTCTTGCCGCCGCCGATGTGCTGGTCTTGGCGCTCAAAACGGTTCGCAGCAGCGCCACGGAGCCCTCGGCGCATGCGCAGCTATCTGTGAAGGACCGCGTCGTGGCCTACTACCTATATGGCAACATCCGTTGCGTCACCTGCAAGGGGATGGAGGCTATGACCGCCGATGCTATCAAAACAGGCTTCGCCAAAGAGTTGGAGGACGGACGTCTTGCCTTCACCATCGAGAACTATCAGACGCCTGGCAGCGAGCGGTTCATTAAAGAATTCGGCGTCGTCGCCGCCTCGGTCGTGCTGACTGAGGAGAAGGCGGGCAAAACAGTGCGGTGGAAAAATCTTGAAAACATATGGGATCTGAACGAATCTAAAGAGGCGTTCGAGACGTACATCAAGGACGAGACGAGGGTGTTCCTCGCGGGAGACAAGACGGGACCGAACGTGAACGCCCCCCTTCCCGCGAGCAGCTCATCCCCATGGAAGGAACTGCTTCTCGCGGTCATCGCGGCGCTCGGCCTTGGCGTTCTGACGGCTATAAGCCCTTGTCCTCTGACAACGAACATCGCCGCCATCTCTTTCCTCGGCAGGAATGCCTCCTCACCTCGTCGAGTCCTTGCGTCGGGCATCCTGTATTCACTTGGGCGGACCGCGGCCTATGTCGCGCTCGGCGCCATTCTGGTGGCGGGCCTCCTCAGCGCGCCGGGCGTCTCATCGTTCCTGTCGAAACACATGAACAGTCTGCTTGGACCGGTGCTCATCGTCTCCGGGTTGTTCATTCTCGGCCTGATGGACGCGCACATGGGAAGTGTCATCCCGACCGACAAGCTTCAAGTCTGGGCGGAGAAAGGCGGGGCGCTCACCTCATTCCTACTTGGCGTCGCATTCGCTCTCGCCTTCTGTCCAACGTCCGCGGCGTTGTTCTTTGGCGGACTTGTGCCACTTGCCATCAAGAACTCATCTCCTGTCTTACTGCCTGTCGCCTACGGCCTCGCCACCGGACTACCGGTGATGCTGTTCGCCTTCGTCGTCGCTCTGGCGTCGAACGCCGTCGGGCGTGTGTTCGACCGCGTCGTCCACGTCGAGAAATGGACGCGCCGCGTCGCCGGTGTCTTGTTTCTAACGGTTGGCGTGTATTATTCGGTCATTTTCGTTTTCCGCGGCGGATGGTAGGCGGGGCTGGCTGATACGATATAGGATGCATGATGGTGGGAGATATGCGAGTTATGGGATGAATACGACGGTGGCCGCTACGGCCGTGAACTTGTTCAGGTACTAATCAACTCGGAATCGCCTGCCGATTCCGGGCAATGGTTTTCCCGGCAAATCACTCCATGCACAGATGCTGTGATTAGCCCGGAAAAACCAAAAGAAGCCAACCATGAAAGTGCAGATCCTCGGCACCGGGCGCCCGAAGTGCAAGACGCTTTTCGCCAATGCGGAGGCGGCCGTCAAAGCTGCGGGCATTGACGCGACGGTGGAGAAGGTGGATAAAATCCAGGACATCATGGCGTTCGGCGTGATGATGACCCCGGCCCTCGCCATCGACGGCAAAGTCAAGAGCGCGGGCAAAGTGCTGAGCGCTGACGACATCAAGCAGCTACTCCAATGAACCCCGATTCGGGCCAATCCCGAGAACTAACATGCGGACGGGAAACATCGAAGACGATTTGTGTGGTCAAAATTGTCTTCTAAGTTATTTCCTTAGGCGCACTTGCAACTTTTAACATTACAAATACATCAAACACATAAACTTGAAAGGAAATAACTAATGGCTGAGAAACCGACATGCGCCTGTGGCACCGCTCCGAAGCTCATCTTCCCCTGCTCCGGCGGGTCCGACGTTGGCAAGCTCACGGACGAGGCTGCGAGGAGGCTCACGAAGGACGGCAAGGGCAGAATGTACTGCTTGGCCGGGATCGGCGGCCGCGTCTCCGGCATCATGGAGACCACCAAATCGGCGGCGAAGATTCTCGTGATCGACGGTTGCCCGCTTGACTGCGCCAAACACACCATGGAGCAGGCGGGATTCAAGGGATTCGAGCACCTGAGGCTCACGGATATCGGAATTGAAAAGGGCAAATCGCCGGTAACTGACGACAGCATCGCCAAGGTGGCGGACGCCGCTTCGCCGAAACTCGACAATTAAAATAAGGAGAAGATTTGCCATGCGCAGTATGTCGCTGACACCCGTGTTCGCATTTTTATTATGCCTTTCCGCCGCGACGCTCATCGGCGGGGACGCCGCAGCTCCGACCGAGAAGAAGGATCAGGCCGTGGAAGCAAAGGCGTCCACCCAGCCTCCCATCCCCCGACTCGTCGATCTCGGGGCGACCAAGTGTATTCCGTGCAAAAAAATGGCTCCAATTCTCGAAGAGTTGAAAAAGACCTACGAGGGCAAGCTTGACGTCGTATTTATAGATGTCTGGCAGAACCCCGACGAGGGAAAGAAGTACAACATAGAGACCATTCCGACGCAGATATTCTACTCATCCGACGGCAAGGAGCTGTTCCGCCATGAAGGGTTCTTCTCCCGTGAGGAGATCATGGCGAAGTGGAAGGAGTTCGGGGTGGACTTGTCGGTAAAGGAGCAAACTGCTCCCCCCTTCAGCCGATGGCAACCCGCGCAACCAGACTCGCGGGGTAAGGACGCCATCTGCTACATGTGTGATGGCGATATTCCGGCGAAGAGTCTTGTCGTCGTCAAAACGGAGAAAGGCGATGTGCGGCTCTGCGGCATGCACCACTATTTCGTCATGTACTCGTGCCTGACGGAAAAAAAGGCGGATTTCGAGAAGAAGGTGGCGGTCACGGATTGGACAACCGACAAGCTCGTTCCGATCACCGGCGCCGTTTATGTGTACGGAGTGGACGGCAAGGGGCGGCCTACGACAAAGGCGTTCTCCAGCAAAGAGGCCGCCGAGAAGGAGCGGCAGTCGGGCGGCGGCAATGTCTTGGAGTTGGCCGCTCTTCAAGCCAAGGAACTGGCGAACATCTGCGGATTCTGCGACCGCGCCGTCTACCCCGAGGATGTGGCCGAGGTCATCATGGGCGGCGTCAAGACGTGGGGCTGCTGCTCGCATTGCGCCCTGGGAGTGGCTGCGCGGACTGGCAAGGATATCGAAGTACGTGAGCGGGATCGCTTGACGCACGAGAAGATCATCGTGAAAACCCTCGGCGGCAAAGTGGCGTCGCTTGATCCGGCGACGGCGGTGGCGTGGTTCGGACAACGCGTCAAGCCTGATGGCGCACACGTTTCGGCGGGTTGCTTTCATCAGGGTTTCTTCGCGACGCCCGAGAATTTGCGGAAGTGGGTGGAGGCGCATCCCCTTGAGACAGGGGAGATGATCACCATCGACAAAGCCCTCGCCGACAAGATGGCCCTCTCGGTTCAACAGATCGACAAGGCGTGCAAAATCGGCGAGTGCGCTCCCAAGTGAGCGGCAAAAGCCAAGGAGGCGGCATCATGGATGAGCGGAAGGACGCGGCGAAGATGGACGATCCACGCTGCGACACCGGGGACGGCAGTTGTCGCGCTGGTGGAGTCAAGGGGTTATGGATCATCGTGGTGGCGGCGATTCTCGGCGTAGTGGTTCTCAATTCCACAAGTTCTTGCTGTGGCTGCCTGCCGTGGCCCTGCCGTGATGTTCTGGCATGGCCACGGCAGGCGACGGCGAGTACCGCGGCTACCTGCTGGTCGCAGATGGCGCACCAGGAGCGAAATGGCATGAGCCTCTGCCATCAGTCAGCGGATTTATACTCTATATGGAGGATCAGCGTATGTCACTAGTTAGAGGATTCGTGCTCGCCACCATCTTCACCCTCACCATAACCATGGCCCCTTTCAGCCTTAGAGGGCAGGCGCCGGCGGTGGCAAATAGAGACAAGCTCTCGGAGATCGACGATCAAATCGAAAAGCTGGAGGACAAGATCGACGAGAAGGCGAAAGAGCAAGCCGAGTTCAGCCTCACAGGCGACAAGACCTACACTTTGGAAAAACTAAACAAGCCCGGCGAGCCAGCAGGCAGAACCGTCAAAAAAGAAGCATCCGACGCCGACAGCGTGGCGAGGCAGAAACGATGCAACGCCCTCCAGCAGGACATCAGGAACTTGGAGCGGGAGCTCCTCCTGCTAAGAAAGGAGAAGGACAGGCTGGAGAAGATCGTAGCGCCCGCTGACGACGGGAAAACCCAGGCAGACCTGAGCAAAGAACGACTCGCCAAAGTCACCGCCAGAATCGAGAAACTCAAGGCGAAGATCGACGAGAAGGCGAAGGAGCAAGCCGAGTTCAGCCTCACAGGCGACAAGACCTACACTTTGGAAAAACTGAACAAGCCCGGCGAGCCAGCAGGCGGAACCATCAAAAAGGAGTCATCCGACGCCGACAGCGTGGCGAGGCAGAAACGATGCAACGTCCTCCAGCAGGATATCAGAAACCTGGAGCGGGAAATCCTTTTGCTGAATAAAGAGAAGAGCCGCCTGGAGAAAGAACTGAAGACTTCCGAGCGCTGAAGACCCACGTCTTCCCTACTTAATGAGGGGGCTCCACCCTGATTGGGAATAACCTGTTTTGTGGGTTTGAATTGGCTTGCTTTTTCGCGTGCGAACTATTATTATATTTCGCCATATAACGAATTACATCACGAAGGAGCGACGGCATGAAGGGGATCGTCAAGATCACGAAGGCGCTTGCGGACGAAAACCGGCTGCGGGCGCTTGCCGCTCTGAACGGGCGTGAGTTGTGCGTCTGCCAGATCATCGCCCTGCTCGGACTCGCCCCCTCCACCGTCTCCAAACACATGTCCATCCTGCGTCACGCCGATCTCGTCGAGTCCCGCAAGGAGGGGCGCTGGATGCATTACAGACTCCCCGTTAAAGGCGAAGCCTCTTGCGAGGTTCACGCTGCCCTCCAGTGGGTCTGCGATTCGCTCAAGGGGGCGCGGAGGGTTCAGGACGATGCGGTCAAACTAAAGAAAATACTTCAGATGGAACCGGAGGACTTATGCCAAAAGCAAAAATGCGGATGACGGATCGCGCCACACAAGGGAAAAAACGGATCATGCGATCACAGGAACTTCCTCCGGCGGTTGTGGAGTTGATCGCCATTGGGGCGTCAATCGCCTCGAACTGCGAGCCGTGCTTCAAGTATCATTTCAACGAGGCGAGGAAGCTGAAGGTCTCCAAGCAGGACATCGCCAAGGCGGTCGCCACTGGGTCTATGGTGAAAAACGCTCCGGACCAATCCATAAAAGGGCTCGCCCGGAAATACTTGAAAGGCATATCCATCGAGCCCGACGACACTCCGCCGTGCTGCAGCGGAGCTAACGATGGTCAGTCATCAGACTGCTGTGGGAAGTAATGCCACTACACAAATTGCACCAAAGAAAGGCGGAGAAAATGAAAATGAACACAAACCACATGCGCGCCACGTTTGCCGGACTCACGTTCGCCGTGGCGTCAGGCATGATCGCCGCGGACACGGACGCCGGAAAAACCAACGCCACGGATGCGGCCAAGCCGGCCACACCCGCCGGAGCCGAGGCCACCAAGGCCGCCGCAGGCACCTGTGAAGCCGCCTTGCAGCAGGCTTCCAACAAGGGGAAGCACCTATTCGTGCTCATTCACGAGAACACTGCTGAGGAGGCGAGCGTGTTGAAGGCGAAGCTCACCGCTGAAATGGAGGGCATTGGCGACAAGGCGGATGTGGCGCTTGTCGACAAGAAGTCGGAAGCGGACAAGGAGTTCATAAAGTCGAACGGTCTCAACAAAGCTCCCGCCCCGTTCGTCCTCGTGTTCGCTCCGAACGGAATGCCGGTGGCCGGATTCCCCGCCGCCGAGGTAACAAAGGAAAAGCTTCAAAAGTCGTTCGCCAGTCCGGGCAAGCAGAAATGCCTGAAGGCGCTCCGCGAGCGCAAACTCGTCTTTGTCTGTTCTCAAAATGACGGGACGAAGAACAACGAGGCGGCGATGAAGGGCGTGAACGACTTCAAGGCCGATCCGAAATTCTCGCAGGCCACCGAGGTGCTGACCGTAGACCCGAAAAACGCCGAGGAGAAAAGCTTTCTTGAGGAACTGAAGGCGGATGTGAGCTCAGTCGACGCGGGCACGGTCCTGCTCGCCCCTCCCGGCGCCATCATCATCCAGAAGTCCGGCGCGACGACGAAGGATGAGTTGGTTACGGCTCTCACCGCCGCCACCTCCGGCGGCTGCGGCCCCAGTTCCGGCGGCTGCGGCCCCAAGGGGTGCAACTGAACCTCGGCCCGCAATCGAAGGGAAGAATCCAAATGCGACTCAACACCATTGTCCGCAGTGAGATGTTCGAGCGGAAGAACCAGTTGTCGACCTGCTTCATCGCCATATGCCTCGGGGTCGGCGTCATGGTCGCCTCTAAAAACATCCTGATGTACTCGGAGAAGGCGGTTGCGAAGGAGTTGGACGCCCTCGGGGCGAACATCCTGATTCTGCCGAAGTCGGCGACGCTACAGGACTATTACAGCGCCGACATGCAGGACGAGGCCTTCCCCGAGGAGTATGTCGACCGGCTTGTCACCTCGGATATGCAGGGGCTGGACAATTTGTCGCCAAAGCTTTCCAAGCCGGTCGAGATCTCGGGCAGGAAGGTGATTCTCACGGGCATTCTGCCGAAGAACGAGTTCCAGGCGAAAGCCTCATGGCAGGATGCTGGCATCTTCTCGCGACCGACCGGTTGCGGCACTGTCGTCTCCCCAATCGGCGCCCCGGCACCGGAACCCAAGGAGACGTTGTTGCGCAAGCGTGTGATTGAAACTCTCGGGGAAGCCGATATTCTCGTCGGGGGCGACGTGGCGGCGTCTCTCAAGTTGAAGGAGGGCGACAAACTCCCCGTGCTCGGACAGGAGTTCAAGGTGCTTGCCGTCCTGTCGCAGACGGGAACAGTGGACGACTCGCGGGTGTTCGCCCATCTCCACACGGTTCAGAGGCTGGCGGGAAAACCCGCCCTCATCAACGCCATCGAGGTTGTCGGCTGCTGCAAGGAGATATCGAACGGGCTTGTCCAGAAGATAAACCGTCTCCTTCCAGAGGCGAAGGTGGTGACCATCACGCAGATCGTCGACACGCAGATACGGACGAACACAATGATGAGCCGCCTCTCCCTTCTCTTCCTCGTCATCATCACGATCGTCGGCGGGGCGAGCATCGCCAACTACATGTACGCCAATGTGTACGAACGGCGCCGCGAGATCGGCACGCTCATCGCCCTTGGCGCGGAGTCGGCGGTCGTCGTTCGAATGTTCCTTCTAAAGGCGGTCTACCTGGGTCTTGCGGGTGGTGTAGTCGGGTACATCGCCGGAACGCTGGTAGCGATAGTGTCCGGCCCCTATATCGCCGGTATAGCGGTTCTCCCCGTGCCATGGCTCGCGCTTCCGTCCGTCGGAGCGGCTCTCGCGATAACGCTGGCGGCCAGCTATTTCCCGTCGCGCAAAGCGGCCAAACTTGATCCATGCCAAGCCCTGCAGGAGGTGTGAGATGCTTAAAATGGAGGCGGTGCGCAAGCAATACCGGCACAAGGGGGCGATGGTGAACGCCATCGACGGGGTGAGCGCGGAGATACAAGAAGGGGATTTCGCGTCTATCGTCGGACCAAGCGGGAGCGGCAAAAGCACCTATCTGCTGATGCTGGGTGGGATGCTCTCGCCTTCCGAGGGGAAGGTTTTCGTGGAGGGGAAATCGATCTACGATATGCCGCCAAAAGACCTGGCCAGGTTGAGGCGGGAGAAGATCGGCTTTGTCTTCCAGACCTTCAATCTTGTCCCCTACCTCACAGCCCTTGATAACGTCAAGATTCCACTCTATCTATCGGGGATAAACGAGAACGACCAGCAAGAACGCGCGAAGGCCTTGCTGGAGAAGTTAGGGCTCGGCGATCGTCTCGACCATAAGCCGTCGGAGCTGGGCGCCGGGCAGCAGCAGCGTGTCGCCCTTGGGCGGGTGGTGGAGAACAATGCGGCGATCATGCGCGCCGACGAGGCGAGC
>CAYTFM010000021.1:27362-45405 GCA_964436735.1 uncultured Victivallales bacterium
GCGAGCATCGCCAACTACATGTACGCTAATGTGTACGAACGGCGCCGCGAGATCGGCACGCTCATCGCCCTTGCGCGGATGATGGCCAACAATCCGGCGATCATCCTCGCCGACGAGCCGACCGGCAACCTCGACCCCGAGACGTCCCAGAGCGTTTTGGGATTCCTTGCGGACTTGAACCAAGAGGGAAAGACCATCCTCATGGTGACGCACGATATGCGAGCCGCCGAGAAGGCGAAAAGGAAGTTGTGGCTCCGCGAAGGCAAGCTTTATACAAAATCATGACAAGGAAGTGTGACATGAATAATCGTCAGAAGCTACGGGAATTGCTCAAGACCGAGCGTCCCCTTGTGATGCCTGATGCATATGACGGGCTCAGCGCGCGACTCATCCAGATGGCTGGGTTCAAAGCGGTGCAATGTTCGGGGTTCAGCATCGGTTTGTCTTCATGCGCAGGACCGGAGCAATCCGTGGATTTGGACAGGAACCTTGCGGCAACACGCGACATTGTGAACACGGTAACCATTCCGGTGATGGCCGACGGGGAAGACGGTTTCGGCCCACCTGCGACCGTCTATAAAACTGTCATCTCATTCTTGGACGCCGGAGTGTCCGGCATCAATCTTGAAGATCAAATTCTGCCGACGGCCAAGCCAATAAGCGTGGTGGACCCCCTCCTGATGGTCGAAAAGATCCAGGCGGCGCGGGAAGCGGCCGTTAGCAGTCAGGCGGCGGATATGATTATCAACGCTCGGACCGACGCTCTGGCGGCCTGTGGTGATCGCATCAAAGGGATTGACGAAGCGATCACACGGGGAAGGAAGTACTTGCAGGCCGGAGCCGACATGATTTTCGTGACCGCGGTGTCGACGCCAGACGAAGCTCGACGCATCGTCGACGGGATACAAGGTCCGGTCAGCATCGCGGCAGGAATGCCATACAACATCAAGACACTGACAATCGGTCAATTGCGCTCTTGTGGCGTAGCGCGTGTAAGTTTACCCGCAATTGCGGTCTTCTCCGCCATTCGCGCAATCAAACAGACGTTATCGATCATCCGTGACGGTGATGCTTTCGACGAAATCATAGAAAAGGGACTACTTTGTTCTCCCGATGATCTGTCACAAGTAATGTCAAGATGAGTGGTGGACAAATCGGTTTAAACGAAAAAACATTGCGCATGCCGGAAAGACGAAAAAGACGTTATCGCTCCGTAGGGCAAACTCTATACGTCGGATCCAATGGCTACACAAAATTAAGATCAGTTCACAGCGAGGGATATATACATGAAGGTTCTTTTCCTGTGTACGGGAAACTCATGTCGGAGCCAGATGGCCGAGGGGTGGGCGCGGGCTCTGAAGTCCGGTGCCATCGAGGCGTACTCCGCGGGGATCGAAACACATGGACTCAATCCCTCCACCGTCAAGGTGATGGCGGAGGCTGGCGTGGACATCTCGGGCCAAAGGTCGAAGCATGTCGATGAGTTGAAGAACATCGCCTTCGACTACGTGGTGACGGTCTGCGGCCACGCCAACGAGCATTGTCCCCTGTTCCCCGGCAAGACAAAGATCATCCATGTCGGTTTCGACGACCCGCCGAAACTCGCCAAGTCCGCCACCTCGGAGGAGGAGGTGCTGAACCACTACAGGCGGGTGAGGGATGAGATCAAAACGTTTGTGGAAAAACTTCCGGAAGTGCTGTGCAACAGGGGAGATGCTTAAGATGAATGAAAACAAGCAAGAAGAAACTGTCAAAAAGGAAGGCGCCTGCTGCGATTCCACCTGCTGTGAAAGTTGCGGATGCGATTCCAAAGGTGTGAGCATGAAGATGGTCATTTGTCTGCTAATCTTGATAGCCGCCGCGCTTGTCGTCGCCCATGGCTTAAGCAAAAAGTCTGGGAACGCGGCGCTTTCAAACTCATGCGGCGCCTCTGCGGTACCGGGATGTTGTCCAACTAGCGGCGGTTGCAAGTAGGAGTGTGTTTGAATGGAATGGATCGCCACGATCTCGGAATGGAGCAAGACGTTGCTTGAGGGTGGCGGCGGCGGCATGGCGGCCGTCCTCCTTGCGTTTCTCCTTGGCGTGGTTGGAGCGGTTACGAGTGCCTGCTGCGCCTTGCCAGTGGTCGGCGCGGTTGTGGGATATGCGGGGACACGTGAGGCGTCGGACAGCCGGGCGAGCCTTCTCGGGGCGATTTCATTCATGCTTGGCAGCATTATCGCATTGCTCGTTCTGGGAGGGGTCGCCGGACTCGTTGGAAAGATTGTCCA
Source organism: uncultured Victivallales bacterium (assembly GCA_964436735.1). Lineage (GTDB taxonomy): Bacteria > Verrucomicrobiota > Lentisphaeria > Victivallales > GWF2-38-69 > CAYTFM01. Next base: position 29,633 of record CAYTFM010000021.1, read on the forward strand.
AAGCTCGCTTGGGAGCTACTGGAGGTTATTCGCAGGAATCGCTGCCATCATGTTCGGTCTTGGCGCGCTCAACCTCCTCCCTCTCAATCTTCCACAGAGGAAAGTTGGAAAGGCGCATCCGAGGGGGCTTGCCGGGGCGATGCTCTTCGGACTCATCATGGGTGGAGCGGTCGTCGGATGCTCGATGGCGTGCTGCAATCCTGGAATATTCATCATCCTGGGAGCGGCCGTGTTGCAGGGTTGCACCTTCTGGATGATCAGCGCGCTTGCCGCCTACGCCATTGGCTTCAGTCTGCCTTTGACCGCTCTGCTGCTGGGCGTTTCACTTGGTAAAGCGGTTGTCAACGCAGGCAAGGTGGACGCCGCCATCCGAATCATTGCCGGGGTTTTGTTGATCTGTGCGGGTTTCTATTTTCTAAGCACATTTTAGTCGATATGTAACCTAAATCTTCAAAGGAATGATAGATGAGCGACAAAATCTCAAAACAGCTTTCGTTTCTGGACCGTTATCTAACCTTGTGGATCTTTCTGGCGATGGCCGCGGGAGTTCTCTGCGGCCATTTCGCTCCCGCCCTGGGGAATTGGATCGGGTCATTGCGCCCGGAAGGGACGCAGACGAGCATTCCCATCGCCATTGGGTTGATCTTAATGATGTTCCCGCCGCTCGCCAAGGTGAAGTACGAGGAACTTGGCGATGTGTTCCGCAATCTCAAGGTGCTTGCCCTCTCATTGGTTCAGAATTGGATCATCGGGCCGGTGCTTATGTTCGGCCTGGCTATTCTTTTCCTGCGCGGCCAGCCGGAGTTCATGATCGGGTTGATTATGATCGGACTGGCCAGGTGCATCGCCATGGTGATCGTGTGGAACGATTTAGCCAAAGGCGACACGGAGTACGCCGCCGGACTGGTGGCCTTCAACTCGATATTCCAAGTCTTGTTCTTCAGCGTCTATGCCTGGTTCTTCGTCAGTATTCTGCCGCCATTGCTGGGCATGTCCGGCGCGGTCGTGAATGTGACGATACGGCAGATCGCCGTGAGTGTCTTCATCTATCTGGGCATCCCTTTCATCGCGGGAATGCTCACGCGGCTTGTGCTGGTCAAAGCGCGCGGGAAGGAGTGGTACCATACCACATTCATACCGAAGATCAGTCCGCTCACGTTGATCGCCCTTTTGTTCACGATCGTCGTCATGTTCTCGATGCAGGGGGAAAAGATTGTCAGCCGCCCTGGCGATGTGGTCTTGGTCGCCATTCCGCTTCTGATATATTTCATCGTCATGTTCCTCCTCAGTTTCTTCATGAGCACGCGCATAGGCGCGGATTACGGCAAGAGCGCGACTCTGGCGTTCACGGCGGCCAGCAACAACTTTGAACTGGCGATCGCCGTCGCCGTGGGCGTGTTCGGTATACATCATGGCGCGGCTTTTGTGGCGGTCATTGGTCCGTTGGTGGAGGTGCCCGTCATGCTTGGCCTGGTTCATGTGTCGCTTTATTTCAAAAAGACGTTTCAATCATGAAGCGAGCCATAATAGATCCTGAGAAATGTGCCAACTGCGCGGAATGCGAAGCGCAGAGGCGTTGCACGCTGAACGCCTTTATCCGGGAGCGTAACGATGAGGGTGTCCAAGGGAGGCCATGGATTGATTTCTACGCGTGCTCAGGCTGCATGAAATGTAAACTTGCATGTTCGTTCGAGGCCATAAGTCTGATCGTCCAGCCTTGCACCATCAGGGGAAAGACGACATGGTGAGTGTTGAACACTTAAGTAAGGTAAAGGGGGATGGCAATGGGTAAGATAAAAGGAAAAGACGCGCGGCGCGAGAATGTCCGGACGCATTACGAGAAGGTCGCCCAGAAGGGGACGCTGCGGATCGAGGATGAGGAATGCTCACCTTCCTGCTGCGACAATTCTCCCCCCATCGATGTGCGTGAGACAGCGAGGCTACTTGGCTACAGTGAGGAGGATTTGCAGGCTTTGCCGGAGAATCTCATCCTCGGTTTGGGTTGCGGCAATCCCATCGCAGTGGCCCTTCTGAAGAAAGGGGAAACCGTCCTCGACCTTGGAAGCGGCACGGGGTTCGACTGCTTCCTCGCCGCCGACCGCGTCGAGGCCAAGGGGCGTGTCATCGGCGTGGACATGACCGCCGAGATGCTGCTGAAAGCCCGCTCCGCCATAGGCAAGAGAAAGAACGTGGAGTTCAGACTCGGAGAGATCGAGCATCTGCCGGTGGCTGACAATGCGGTGGACGTGATCATGTCCAATTGCGTCATCAACCTCTCCCCCGACAAGCAGCAGGTCTTCAACGAGGCCTACCGCGTGCTCCGTCCCGGTGGACGTCTCGCCATCTCAGACGTGATCAAGTTGAGGTCATTCACCGGCACCCGCTGGGCGGGCGACGAGCACATGTGGCAATGCATTTCCGGCAGTATCACCGTGAAAGAGCTGACGTCGCTGCTGAAGAAGTCGGGATTCCGCGACGTCAAGATCGTCATCAACGAGGCGAGCGGTGAATTCATCAAGGACTGGGATCCGGGCAGCGGCGTGGAGAACTACATCCGCTCGGCCATCATCGAGGCGCGGAAATAAGCGACAAGGAAATGCCGCAGCTCTGTCGGCGTCAACGCCATGCGCGCAGATCCGGAAGGTCGCAATGACGCAGCACGCCCGGCAGCAGAATCGTTCGACTGTCGTAGCTGTCGTACTGGCGTGCCTTCACCCATGACGCGAAACTCTCCAGCTCCTCGTGTAGTTCGATTGATGCGAGGGCCGGCTCGACGGCTACCGCCAGTTCCGCATAGACTCCGTGCGTGCCGTGCGCATAGATCCGCAGACGCGTGACATCCACGCCCGGCCATTGACGCAGCACCTCACAGGCGCGCAGGACATCGTACGCCCGCATGGCGCATATGCTATCCCCCAGCCACATGAGATCGTCATTGAATTTGTGCATCACGCCATAACGCTCGTGCGGCGGGATAGCGTTCAGCGGGTTCGGCTCCGAGCCGCCGATCCCCGTGACGTTCAGAACCATGACAGCGCGGCCGGCGTCGCACGTTTTCCGCAGCCAGGCGAGATGTCGGTGCGTGGCGGTCGTGCCGCCGTTCCAGACGGCCAGGGTGACAGGCAATGTCTTCTCCGCAAAACGGTAATTCCTGAAGAGTATCCCTTCGTTCAGAACCTCCTTCTGGCTCCACCAGAACCCATTCTCATATACAAGCTCCTCCTCGCGGCCTTTCCAAAAGCGGGGATTCAAGTCGACAGGGCTCCGCTTGAAGTTGATCCGCTCCTTCAGCCAGCGCAGCGCAGCTTTCTTATATCCTTCCGCCAAACGTGTTTTGAGCTTTTTCCGCTCAGACTCAAACGCTGAAAGTCGGTCCTGATTCTCCTCAAAAACAAAACGGACGCCGTCGCGGTCAGCCTTGATTTGACCCGAGGTGGTGCACCAGAGTTTTGACGGCTCGATGGCCTGGATGGCGTCCGAATTGACCGTGCGCGTCTTGCCGAGGAGGTGTTTCGAGAAGAAGCGCGCGGCCTCACGAGCCAGCCTCGGAGTATAGGAGTGAAGAGAAACATCCTCGACGAGTTCCAAATCCGCCTCCTTGCCCGCCATGTGCCACAGACGACGGCAACGCGCAACCGTCTGACGCGTACCTTCTATCGGGAAAAAGTCATAGGTGACCGCCAGAATACAGACCGGCTTTGGACACATCGCCAGCAGAATATCCTCATGGTCGAAACCTTCCGCCGTCCATCCCGGCCAGATCTGCTCGGCGTCCTGCGCGCCGCCGGCACACATGTAGGTGCGGCGGTTCATGATGAAGGTGCCGGGAGCGGCGGCGGCGATTCGGGGATCACCCATCATCATCATGCTGGTCTGCGTGCCGCCTCCGGAGTTGCCCGTCACGCCGATACGCGTGGGATCGACCTCCGGACGGCTGATGAGATAATCAATGCCGCGCATGGCGTCATGCAGAAAATATCGAGCGATGCCATCACCGAGTAGCGCGCACTGCGCGCCGGCGTGGTCGTGCTCGGTTGTCCCCCAGTTGACGGTGGTGTCCTTCAAGGCCTTCTCGTAGTAGCTGAAACGCTCTCCCTGTCCAATCGGATCCTGCGCGAGAACCACGAGTCCCGCTTCGACAAGATGCCGACACACGACTTGATAGCCCTGCGCATGCTTCGCATGCTGGTCATGGCCGCAGACGAACAGAACCGCACCCGTTGGCTTCTTTATCCCATCAGGAACATATACATTAGCCGTCACCACGGCGTTGGGCCTCGGCTCAAACGTCACTTTCTCTATTCTGAATCCCTTCTCTTGGACAGACCCTACCAGCTTGGACTTTAGAGGGGTGTTCATTGGCGGCAAACCGCCAACGCTGGCGATGAAGGCCGATCGGATCCGTTCGCGCCGCTCCTCGAGCTGACGCGTGGTGGAGATTCCGTCACGGGCGGCGTCACCTGCGCTGAACGCCTCCTCGGAACGCCCATAGATCAACCGCTGGAGCTGATCCTTCATATTGTGGAAGTAATTGTGGGCGGATGATTTACCGATATCGGAGAATGACATAGAACGCGCTCCATGATTTCTGGTCTACCGTCTACCGTCTACCGTCCACGGTCTACGGTATTTTGAACCCTGATTCCTCCGCCTCTACCCAATCAACTCGGCGATGGAGATCGGGCGGCGCTCCTTGATCGAACGCCAGACGGCCTCGCCGATGGCGACCGAACTGGCGCCCTCCGCGCTCCCCGCGACGAGTTTGAGATCGAGCGACTCCTGCGAGGGCTTTCCGAACAAATCGTTTTGGATGGTGAAGTCCGCGCCGCCGTGCCCACCGCTTACCGGCAGGATCTCGATGACCTGCTTGCCGCCAAACAGCGGATAGAAGTCGATCACGCTTTTCTCCTCGGCGGGCGCCGTCTTCCCCGTCGGGTCGGGATTGCTGTGATGGCTGATCTCGACACGACCTTCCGTGCCATTGATCCCGAGAACGTATCCCTCCCAAGGGGTCGAGAAGTTGCAGGAGTACGACATCGACGCGCCGCTCTTGAAACGGACCAGGGCGGAGTAGGTGTCCTCGATGTCGATGGCACTGTCGTAGATGTAGCGTTTTTGATCGGGCGGATACTGTTTGTCGTAGGGGAGACTATAGGTGTCCCACCCGGTGACCGGCGCGGCGTCCTCGGGCTTGCACTTGCCGTCGTAATGCTTCTTGAAGTACGGGCAGTTTTCTCTTTCCTTGACAGATGGCAGGGGGTTGCCCTTGGCGTCATAAGGACGATGCGCCCCTTTGGGTCCGTAGTAGTTCAGCGCGCCATAGGCGAACACCTCGGCCGGAACGTCGCCAAGAAACCAATTGATAAGATCAAAATGGTGGGTGCACTTGTGGATGCATAGCCCACCCGACTTGCTCCGTTCGCGGTTCCAGCGGTAGAAGTAGCTCGCGCCGTGAAACGTGTCGAGGTTGTAGGTGAATTCCACGTTGGTGATCCTGCCGAGTTTCCCCTCCATGATCATCCGCTTGAGCATCTTGTGGGTGGGGGTGTAGCGGTAGTTGAAAGCCACGCGGACACTCTTGCCGGTCTCGCGCTCGGCCGCCTGCACCGCACGCACCTGTTCGCCGTTGATCACCATCGGCTTCTCGACAATGACATCGCAGCCGGCGCGGAGCCCCTTGACGATATACTCGCAGTGGGAGTAGTCCTGACTGACCACCAGAATGACATCGGGTTTGGTCTCCGCGATCATACGGTCGAACCCCTCGGGCAGGTAGAAGGGAATCTGGACGTCGGCCTTCTCGTAGAACCCGCGGACGCGGGGTTCGTCGATGTCCAAAACGGCGACAAGCTCGGACGTCTCGTTGAAGTTCGGCCCGCCGGGATGGTTCTTCCCCAGCAGCGGAAGGACGAAGTGATAGATTCCCCGGCAGCTCAGCCCGCAAATCGCGTAGCGCGTCTTCATGGTGCAAACTCCTCTCAAGAAAGATGTTGTTTGAAGAACTTCTCCGATTTGTTGCCGCCCCAGCCGTGTTCGCCGGGGTGCAGATCCAGATCAAGCGAGGCGCCCGCCGCCTTATAGATCTTCTCAAGCCGCTGGTAGCACGCCATCGCCGTGTCGACCTTGAAGCAGGAGTCGTTCGCCCCGATGTCGATCAGCAGCGGCTTTGGCGCGAGAAGTCCCTGTAAGTCCGGCAGATCGACCAATTTGAAAAGGCCGGGTGCGTCTTGCATGCCGCAGTAGTTGATGTCGCGGATGCCGAAATGGGCCCACAGATCACTATAGCAGATGATTTCGGCGGCCTTGAGGCGGTCGTCGCACAGCGCCATCCAGAGAGTCATCGTCCCGCCGCCGCTCAACCCCATGACGCCGAGGCGTTTCGGATCGACACCCGGAAGCGCGCAGGCGAAATCGATGGCCGCCTTGCCATGCGACACGTTGATCGAGAGCGAGGTCATGCCAAGCATGGTGGCGTGCAGATAATAGAGATTGCACCAGTCCCTGCCACCGTTCGTGTTGAGGTGGTTAGGCTTGGTGCCGTCGTTGCGCTCGCCGAACCCGATCCAGTCGATGGCGAAGGTGATGAAACCCTTCTTCGCCATCTGGTGCCCGTAGTTGTAATTATGCTGCGCGATAGCGCTTCGGAGTTCCGGAGAGGAGTCGTTGCCCATCACGGGCTCCTTACCATATGCGCCGTGTCCGTGGCAGCAGAGGATGGCGGGAAGCTTTTTCCCTTTTGCCGCGTTTTTCGGGCGATTGATGATGAAGGTCGCCGAGATGTGCTTCTGCACGTCGATGAGCCATTTCTGCTTGAGAAGCCCGTCATGCTCCCATTCGGCGAGCAGTTGCGGGTTGAGATCGACCTTCCCCGGAGAATCCCCGAGTGTTTTCATCACTTCTGGAAATGTCTTCTTCTTCCATGCGGCGACATTCCCGCCGGCAAACGCATGCGACGGTTTGTGCTCCAGAGCCATAGCTTCGAACATGTGCTGCGGACTCAGATTCCTGAACGACATGACCTCACCCCTTGATTGTATTCCACGGCTCCCGCCGCATGGTTCGAGAAAAACCCTGCATGCGCTTCATACTATCCCTCCCAGATTTTTATTCGCCTTGTGTTGTCCATCCACACGACAAACAATCTGTCCGACAGAACGCACTTGCAGATCGATCAATCCTGGCAACCATTCCGCTCATCTCACCTCGCCGTCAGAGTGTTTCCTCGGAGTGTTTACCTAACGTGTTTTCCCGGTCGACTGCCGCTCCACAAGAGACGGCAGGAGTATTCTCGGCGCAAGTTCTCCCCCTTTTTTCTCGATCTGCCCGATGAGTAGATCAAGGACGGCGTCCGCGAACTCCGCACGGGGCTGGCGGACAGTCGTGAGAGACGGCGACAGGTGCTCGGCGAAGAGAAGGTCGTCGTAGCCAACCACCGAGACGTCGTCGGGGATCTTGAAGCCCATCTCCCACAAGGTGTGCATCCCGATCAACGCCATCATGTCGTTGCTGTAGATGATGGCGGTCGGAGGCGAGGAAAGACGCATCACGGCGGCAGTGAAAACCCGTGCTTCGGGAGGCGTGATGTCCCTGTCCGCCATGACCAGTTCTTTCGCAAAGGGAATCCGAGCGTCCTTGAGAGCTTTCTTATAGCCTGTGAGACGCCCGTTGGGGATCAACGCAAGCCCCTTCCCGATAGCGAGGGCGATCCGGCGGTGCCCCAGCGTGATCAGATGGCGGGCGGCCTGCCGGACGCCGTCGGCGATGTGAATCTCGACGATCGGCAGATCGCGGGTCTCCGGAGAGGTGTTGCCGATCAGGACTAATGGCATGCCCTTGGCAATCAACTGCCGGTACGGCTCGGGATCGAACCGAGGGCTCACCGTGCAAACAAGCCCGTCCACGCGGCGGCCGAGAAAGTCCTTGATGATCCCGAACTCGTCGTCCGGAGCGGCGACCGTTCCAAGATAGACTTGGTAGCCGCGGCGCCGGGCCTCGAAGCAGATGGCCTCGGTCTTCTCGGCGCTCACCGGCGTGCTGTAGCCATGGGTCACCATGCCGAGCGTGTGCGTCCTGCCGCGGATCATGGCTTGCGCCATCAAATTGGGATGGTAGCCGAGACGCTCGGCCGCCTCCTTGATACGAAGACGAGTCTTCTCGCTGTAACGGACGTCCCCGCAGTTCAGCACGTCGGAGACGGTCTGGAGCGACAAGCCGACATCCTTGGCGACATCTTTCAAGGTGACGTTCATGCGCACGCTCCTTTCACCACTAACTCACTCCGGTCCCATGCTGTAAAGCATATGTCCTAACGTTAGGAATTTCAAGCCTTCGACGAAAAATTCAGAGAAACTTCAGCAAAACGGGCACCCGTTGGCTGACATCCCATGTCCATCCTTGGTGGGAGTCAGCTGAACGAGAGAAGTTTTTTGCTGGCGATGAGCTTCTTGTTCGCCTCGAGCAGTTCCCGGTGCTCATAGGCGCGATCACTCCGTGTCGAACATCGACGCCGTCCAATCCGGACAGCTCAAACTGGCGGACAGTTGGTAAACCGACATCGCCAGTCACGCCGTTACTTCGGCCGCGCGCCATCCCGAGAACAGAACTTCTCAATATACGCATTGATCGCTTGAAGGTCTTTGGTGACGACCTTGCCCCAGCCCTCAAGGACATTGTAGAATGCGCTGTCAACCACGCCGGGCTTCCTAAACAGGACAGGGCGCTCTTTCAAACTCTCGGCCGTGAAACCCTTCGCCAGATAGACATAGTCACAGTGACCTTTCCGGACGTCGTCGCCATTCTTGGGAGGCTCCGTCTTCGAGCCGGGGGCGATAAACACGTCTGGCCTTTTTATGTAACCAAGGTCGAGGAGGACTCCGAGGTCGTCCGGATATGCACCCTTGTTGTCCAATCGATAGGTGGTCAACGCCAAGTCCATGCTGTGGAGGTTCTTCGCTTCCACTTCGACGAAGGAGCCCCCCTCAGGCTTGTAACTAGGCGACTCTTTGGCGGCTTCTTCGGCACTTGCGCAAAACACGCCCGCCATGACAAACGCTGCCGAGAACAATACGCCCCACTTCGTCATACGCACCTTCACTTGTCAGTCTTGTCCAAATTGATGACCTGCCCGGAACCTTTATCGATGACAACCGAAGATGGAACCATCTCGACCTTCTTGAACACCGGCTGGCGGTCTGCCGCAACCTCGTCCTTCTTGATCACCGGCTGACGACCTGTGGCGATCTCGTCCTTTTTGATCACCGGCTGACGCCCTGTGGCGACCTCGTCCTTTTTGATCACCGGCTGACGCCCCGTGGCGACCTCGTCCTTCTTGATCACCGGCTGTCTGTCCGCCGCAACCTCATCCTTCTTGATCACCGGCTGACGACCTGCCGCAATCTCGTCCTTTATGATGATTTCTTCGCTCATATCGTCAAGATCATCATCATCTTCGGCAAGGATAGGGCGTTGCGAGAGGATCAGCGACACCGCGGCGAGCGCAATTCCCCATACAAACGCATGATAGCTTCTCATGCAGATAGTCCTCCTACAATTTTGGCGACAAAATTGTTTATGGTTGATATTTCCACACCGAGAAGACGGCGCTCTTGGAGCCATCAGCGTTGGTGGTGACGGCCTTGACGGTGAAGTTGAGGACGCCCTTGGCCTGAGTGGCGCCAGTGATGGTCAGGTCAGCCGCGGTGTCCTTCACCGTCTGCGTACCCGTAGCGATCCCTGTAGTCGTCCACAGCGCGCTCGTCGCGGTCGTAGAACCGTCGGGGTTGGTCTTCGTGGTGGTCACGGAGAAGGCGATCATGTTCTTCAGCGGCGACAGGTAGCCGACGGTGGAGCCCGCGCCAAAGTCCATGAGCTTCACCGTCCCTTTGCCCGTGCCGTCGCTCAGATACAGCACCTCGCCGATGGTCGACGATCCGTCAGCGTTCCTCGTGGTGACGCTTACGACGAGATACGCCATCCCCTTGATGGTCGCGATTTCCATGATCGACGTGTCCACGCCGAAGTCCTTGACCTTCGTGGTACCCGCGGCGGTTCCGTTGGTCGACCATAACGCCCCGGAGTATACAAGCGTGCCGTCGGCGTTCTTCGCGCTGCTCAAAACGGGGAAATAGACAACGCCCTTGATCTCGGTCGGCGACGAGGCTTGATCCACCGCCCCGATGTCGGCGATCTTCGCCGGATCCGCGGCGGTTAATGGAGAGGTGCTCAGGACGGATGCGGCGACAACCAAAAACACGAATGAAAGATTGCGCACAGTTTTCATACGACACCTGCTTTATTCACTTCCGTCTCGCATTCTACGCTTAAATCATTTGGAAAATTTCATGTCGCACGCAGCGTTAGATCCGTAGGTTAGGTACGGAAATGAATATGGAAAATCCAAACGTCTGAGACAGTTCAATAGCTGCCAAATCCTCCATCTGTCCAGATGGAGACGTTTGGATTTTAAGATCCAAGGCGGTCCGTCGGGCGTGGCAACGGGAGAAAAGTGAGTCAGGCTTTTATGCATAGTTTGGTTGTGACCTCGTGCCGCCTTGGTGTATAAGATAATATATCATTCTTTCAGTCTATAGCCCACACCTCAGACGGTTTCATTCCGCAGCCTGCGGCGGCCAACGTCTGGACGTCGACCACCCGTTCGGTCGCCGGACAGTCGGCTCCTTTGGTCGCGTTCACGATCTGCTGCCGCGTGAAAACCACGCCAGACTTCTTGAGGAAAAGTCGTAGCATCTCGAACTCTGTGAAGGTCAGTTCGACGGGGCACCCGTCGATGCCTGGCAGCATGAGATCCAGCAGGATCAGGTCAGGAAGCTGCGACATTCACAAGGATGACCTTCTCTTCGGCATCGACGGCATCACTATCGTCACCCTGGAACATTGATGATGAGTTGCGTGCTACAACCGCTTAGTTAGTGACTGGTGATCACTGGCTGAACTTATCCGACCATAGCGCCGCGCGTGCAACCACTTGCTCACGCTTGTGGCTCTGTTCAGACGCCGTGAACTGAGCCCCGACTGTCAGGGAGGGGTTGTCGCATTAAATTTCTTAAGCGTTGAACTATACTCTAACGGCTGACTTACGTTAGACCGGGCTGAACGTTTTCCTTCCACAACCTGAAGGGGAAGGCAACCAAGTTGGAGTTGTAATACCTTGGATCGTCCGACACGTTAGGGCCAAGCCAGTCGGGAGGATCATAGGCAAGGACTTCGGACTCGAGCTCGAGCTCCGCCACGATCAGCCCTTTGTTCTCGCCGAGGAACTCGTCGATCACCCATTTTGTACCTTTGTGCATAACCTCATGGCGGATCTTCTCGATCAGGGGCTTGTGGCAGAACTGATCCAGCAAGACATGGGCGTCCTCGACAGGAATAGGATATTCGAACTCTAATCGAGAGTTCCCATGCGTCGGACCTTTTATGGTGATATAGGCGTTTTCCCCGTAGATGCGGAACCTCACCGTGCCGGAATCCGATTTCATATAGCCTTGGCGGATCAACAGGGCAGTCGCATGGCGTCGCCAGGAATCGTTTTTCACCAGAAATTTCCATTCGAATTCCATACCCATGCTGACACCTCCTCTTAAATGCCACCACACGGCAGTAGCACCGCCGCCGTCGTGCGGCGGCGGATGGGAAAACCGGAAAAAATGAAACCGTTACTTCTCGGCGGCGAGGTCGAAGCCCTTGGCCGTGGCGAGGGCGGCGGCGGCCGTCACCGGCTTCTCAAGGTCGGCGAACACCCCCTTGCCGAAGATGAAGTCCCGCGCCTCGGCGGCAGACGCCGCATCGAATTCGGCGCCGTCATGATGGCACGGGGCATTGTGCTCATATGTGGCGATATAGCAGACCATCCCCGGAGACAGCTTGCGCTCGGCCACCAGCAGGGCGTCCTTCCTCACGATGCCGAGGAACGCGGTCTTCGCGGCGTGGTCCACAACGCCGGCGATCCGCGGTGTGTCAAGACTGTCCTTCTCGTAGTCCAACGCAAGGAGCGACAACGCCAAGGCGTCGCGCGGCGACATGCCGGCGGCGATCTTCTCGACGATCGGATCCGTATGCGAGCCATTCGTCGCCACCGCTTTGTCACCGGCGATCCGGAGGCAGTTGTAGGCGATATAGGGGTTCTTGCTCAAATCCCCTTCGCAGCCAGGCTTCGGCATCACAGCCACCTTCCCGTCGATCAACCGCGTCTCGCGGTTTGGAAAGGATCGTGAAGAAACCCGGTACATCGCGCACACTTGGCCCGCCTTCGTCATCCCCACTGCCACTATCCGTCCCACGTACATATTCGTTGTCTCCATTTTTTTAGAATGCTTTCCGCATCGAAAAAGTACGTCTATGCATGACGGTTTTCAATAGAGGCGGCAGGTTCGACACACAAATAATTGCGACATTACGACATTTTATGTTGCTTTTTATGTCTTTTTATGACATTATAAAGAATATCAACCCATAACAAGGAGGATAACGCCCTTGCAGACAATGTCAATCGAGGATATGGCGGCGTACATATCCTGCTCGAAGAGAACGATCTACAAATACATAGCCAGCGGGGACTGTCCCCGATACATCAAGCTGAGTGCCAAGAACATTTTGTTCGACAGGAACGACGTCGACGCCTGGCTGGAGTCGAAAAAAGTTCATCCGGCTGAGGAAGCGGATCAAAAAAACACGAACAGGAAGTAAGGGAGAGTTTGATCATGGTTGGTATGATTTTGGTTGGTGCATTGCTGGCGTTCGTAGCTGTGATTTTGATGAGGCTGGCGCGGACGTTGCATCTGATGTCGACGTACTACGAGAGGTCGATCGACGAGAACAGGTTCATCCGTCTGGAGTTGGGAAAGGTCGCCGACGAGCTGCAGAAAATCAGGGCGTCCATGCCAGTGCGGACACCCAGCGCCTGAGATCAGAGTCGTTCATGGGGAACTCCACACCGTCATTGAAAAGGGTCTGGGGGAGGCTACATTTCGTGACTCATGAGAACTGACTCTTTTTTACGAATTCTTGTTTCGATCGCCGTCGTGGTCGCCATCGTGGTCGGCTACACCGTCGTCAGGGCGATCGACCATGCGCGCTTCGCCACTGAACGGCTCACCGGTCAACTGGCGCAGATCGACTCGCGGCTTGGCCAACTCGAGAAGAAACTCAACGAAGGGGTCCCGCACTCCGCCGCTCACCCCCCGCCCGCTGGACAACCACACGACGCAGCGGCCACGCCGCCATCCTCTTCCGCCGTCCCTCCCCCCATCGCCAACAAGGAGTATTTCGATCCGAAGGCGGATGAGGGCGGTAGAATGATCATTCCGATCAGCTCCGAGACGAAGAACATGAACTCCATCATCAACAACGAGGCGTTCGTCTCGCGGCTGTGGGAGGAGACGTACGACTCCTTAGGCGACCGCAACTACGAGCATCCCGAGCGCTTCGCGCCGAAACTGGCGGAACGCTGGGAGATATCCGACGACAAACTCGTCTACACCATCCACCTCCGTCCCGGTATCCTCTGGCACGACTTCAAAGATCCGGTGACCGGCAAGGAGTGGAAAGACGTCGAGGTGACGGCCGACGACTTCAAATTCTACGTCGACGTGGTGAAAAACGAGGATGTCGATTGCGCCCCCCAGCGTGTCTATCTCAGCGATCTGGAGAAGGTCGAGGTTCTTTCAAAGTACGACTTCAAGGTGCGCTGGAGCAAACGATACTTCCTCTCACAGTCAATGACCCTTGGGCTCCAACCGCTGCCGCGACACTTCTACCACGCCTACGACGGACCGTTCGACGGAAAAAAGTTCAACGACGACTTCGAGCGCAACAAGCTCATCGTGGGATGCGGGCCGTACCGCTTCGACCGCTGGGACTCCGGCCAGCGCATCGTCCTCACGCGCTGGGAAAAGTACTTTGGAGCGAAGTTCGGCGTCGCCCCGCCCATTAAGACAATCGTCTTCGAGCTCATCAACCATCCGAACACCCAGTTTCAGGCCCTTCTTTCAAACGACATCGACCGCATGACTCTAACCCCCGAACAGTGGGCCACCCGCACCGACATCCCCGAATTCGACGAGAAAAGCCCGGCGTTCAAAATCCGGAAATACAAATATCCCGCCCGCTCCTACTTCTACATCGGCTACAATTATAAAAACCCCTTGTTCCAAGACAAGCGGATCCGTCAGGCCCTCACCCACCTCGTCGACCGGGAACGGATTCTAAAGGACGTCTACTACGGCCTTGGCCGTGTCATCAACGGCAACGCCTTCATCGACAGCCCCTACTACGACAAAACCCTCAAACCCTATCCGTTCTCCGTCGAGAAGTCCAGGGAGCTGTTCAAGGAGGCGGGGTGGACCGACAGCGACGGCGATGGCGTGCTCGACAAGGACGGCAAGAAGTTCGAGTTCACCATCCTCGGCGTCACGCCGCACCCCATTCAGGAGAAGATGCTCCCCATCATCAAAGAGGACATGGAGAAGGCCGGGGTTCTGATGAACATCGTGAAGCTCGAGTGGTCGGTGTACGTCCAACGGCTCGAAAAGAAGAACTTCGAAGTCTGCACGCTCGGCTGGGCGCTCAGTTTCGAGGATGATCCCTACCAGCTGTGGCATTCCTCACAGGCTGACCTCGAAAGCTCCAGCAACCACATCGGCTTCAAGAACAAGCGGGTCGACGAGATCATCGAGGAGCTGAGGGGCTGCTTCGACCTCGAGCGTCGGTTCACCCTCTACCACGAGTTCGAGCGCATCCTGTATGATGAGCAGCCGTACACCTTCCTGTTCACGCCCGACTCGCTCCAGGCGATCAACAAACGCTATCGGAACGTCCGCCTCTTCCCCGGCCTCGGCATCCCTTCCGCCATCATGTGGATCCCCACCGCCGACCAGCTACCCGCCAAATAAGAAAAATTCCGAAATCCGAAACTCGAAATCCGAAACATGTGGAAACCGCGTCGACGCGGTCTACATTAGAGTACCAGTAAGGGCATGATCACATCGCATTCTTGGTTCGTTTTTTCCTGACCCCTGAACCCTGCGCCCTTGAGCAATCACCAATTTTTATATTGAGGAGACACTTCCATGAAATACACGATACATCCTGAAGACACGGGGATCGACGCCAAAGCCCTTGGCATGAAGGTGCTCGTCGAACCGGACACGACCTCTCTCGAGATCGCCGCGGACAACGGGCGCAAGACGATCGACGGCACGAAGAGTCAGATCGTCAAGAAACTCGAGGAGCACGGCTACAAGGCAAAAGTCAAGACGTGACATGGGAGGCGGCCGCCTCCAGTTTCACGCCCTTGGAGCCGCCTCGGGACTTGGCAATCTTGCGCTCGGTGGCTTTCCGCCACGCCAAAACGGTATTTTAGTAAATTCCGAGTCCCTTATGTTCAGAACCACCTATGAATTTAGCTCCCGCGGCAATTAAGCGCAAGCTTTTGTGGGATGGTGAGTTTGCATTCTCTATGTCATATCCCAATGTCGCCCGAGCATCGGCCATCAACGGTTTTCCGGTGTGTCAAACCGCGCGGTGAAGAAGAACGCGCTTCCCTTGCCTGGCTCGCTTTCCACCCAAATATCACCACCTAACATTTCGACAAAGCGCCTGCACGTCGCAAGCCCCAGCCCGATGCCGCCGTGTTGACGGGTGCTGGAATTATCGCCTTGGTTGAAAGGCTCGAACACGGCGGCGTGCTTTTCCCGCGGGATGCTCACCCCCGTATCCCTGACGGAGAACTGGAGGAGTCCGCCGTCCTAATTCCGTGT
>CAYTFM010000021.1:45415-45681 GCA_964436735.1 uncultured Victivallales bacterium
CGGTGAATTTAAACGCGTTATCCAAAAGGATGGCAAGTATTAGACTCAACCGGGGAAGATCTCCCACAAGAGAGCGGGGGACGCCGTCATTGAATGTCACGCTGGTCGTCAACCCTTTGCCCGGATGCCTCGCCTTGGCTGAGCCGACAAGCTCCTCGAGTAGAGCGGCAATGTCGAACGCCTCCATTCTCCGCTCGTGCCGCTCGGCCTCCATTTTCGAGTATTCGAGAATGCTGGTGAAGACGGCGAGCAGGTCGTGCCCGCTT
>CAYTFM010000022.1:0-683 GCA_964436735.1 uncultured Victivallales bacterium
GTACCTGTCGTAGAGTAGAATAGAAGGCAGTTGCGTCAATGATAGGCCGAGATTCTTGGCAAGTGTTTTGTAGACGATGTATCTGCCGTTGTAGGATATGTTGCTGGCCTTGGTCGTGTCGCCGTTTGGCCACGTGGTGACGGCCCCCGTCGAATCAAAGATTGCACTTATGATATTAGTTTTCCCACTGAAAAGGGTCGTGACAGTCACCAGAGCGGTGGCGGTGCCATCGCTGTCGTTGACCACTTCATAGGTGAAATTGTCCGAGCCAAACCAGCCGTCGTCGGGAGTGTAGGTGATAGTCTTGTCGGCGTTGATGACGACCGAGCCGTGCGCAGGCAGTGTGGTGACCTGGTTGACCGTAAGGACGCCACCATCGGGATCGATGTCGTTGGCGAGGACATTGATGGCGACAGGGGTGCCGATGGCGGTTGTGGCCACGTCGGGGGCGGCGATCGGCAGCACGTTGATATAGCCAATTCCTTGCAGGTCGTTGATGAGGTCAGCGACAACTTGGTCGACGGTCTGACCAGACTGATTGGCGTCAGAGGTTTTAGGTTTGTTGAGTTTCAGAGTGACAAGTCCGCCACCCATGACGGTGCGCCTGCCTATGTAGGAGGCGTTCCATGTGGAATGCCCGACGCCCGTGTGCATGATGAACATATCTTGGCTTGCGCCAATCA
>CAYTFM010000022.1:693-27472 GCA_964436735.1 uncultured Victivallales bacterium
GCGCCTTGGTGTCGAGCATGGCGCCAGAATAGAACTCGCCTAAGGATCCTGGTGAGAAGCTCGATATCAGCAGATTGTTGGTGCTGGTTTTCATCGGAACAACTTGGAAGGTCGCAAAACCGTTGAGGAATTTACCAGAGGCGTACAGTTTGCGGCCGCCTTTTTTCCAGTATTTCACCATCGAAGAGCTTCTGAATTCCGACAGATCAGGCAGATACTCGACCACCATGTAGCCGTTTTTGGCCTGGGATTCCCGCAAAAACATCTTTTTGCTGTCAGTCGACGTGTATTCCTCCCCCGACAAATTCCAGTTGTAGACGAGAATCTCGGAAAAGGCGGGCAAGGAGCAGAAAACCAGGGCGGACAAAAAGACTAGGCTCTTGAATCGCATACTCTACCTCATTTTCAGTATATGGAATAGATATTTTATAAAATAACTCGTTCTGCCGTGCAAGTCAACGTCTCGCCGTCAAAAAATTACAGGTGTGACCTTCGCGCCTCCGCTACGAATTTCATGACAAGATGGTGGTCTTTCACGCCGGGTTTCTTTTCCACCCCTGAGCTGACGTCGAGGCCGAAGGGGGCGACACACCGCACAGCCTCTGCCACGTTGTCTGGGGTCAAGCCACCGGCGAGGATGACGGGGCGTTGAAGAAGGGTGACGGCCCTCCTCGCCAGCCGCCAGTCAGCGGTCACGCCGGTGCCGCCGAACTCCCCCTGCACACAGGAGTCAACAAGAAACCGGTCGGCAGGGAAGCCCGCAAGTCTTTCCATTTTCTGCTCGTTGTCCGCCCGGAAAGCCTTCCATATCTCGGGAACGGAAGGCGTTCTGTCTCTTTGGTCGTTCCCGCAGGCGCCGCTCAACCGCGTGACCAGACGTCCAGCTTCCGCCGCGTCTTCGTCGCCATGGAGTTGAACCGTGTCCACGCCGGCGGCGATATACTGGGCAACCACCACGGGATCCTCGTTGACGAACACGCCGACAAGGCGGGGCATCGCCGACGGTGAATGCCTCTTTTCCGAATTCACGCCGAAAATCGTGGCAATTATGGCGGCGACCCGTTCGGGGGGAATGTACCGCGGGCTCTTTCGGTATGCCACAAAGCCAAGAGCGTCCGCGCCACTGGAAATGGCGCAATTGGCGTCTTCGGTGTTGGTGATGCCACAAATCTTAACGAAAATCATAGTTTATAATTTCCCGTCCCGTGATATTTTACAAGACGGGGAACAGCATCTCGCGCAAGAACAGCGGCCCAAGGGCAATCATGACAGGCGGAATTCTCATCTCGTTTCAATGGGTGTCTTTAGTCGTAGCGCATCTTCTGGCGCTCGTCATCATCGCTCTTTTCACCTATTCGGCCTACAAGAAGCGTGTCCATCTGACAGCTGCGCTGCGAGATCAGATGAGAAAGAACGCCGAACTTTCCAACTTCCTCAACTTCTTTTCGCGGAATCTGCGCACGGTCGGCAAGATAAGCGATGCCATGGATCTAACGGCGAAGTACGTGTCTGACCTTATCAACGCAAAGGCGGTGTGCGTCTTTGAGGTCACCGAACAAAACTTTCTCCGCGCCGCGGGCATCAGTGGCACTTTTCCCCCGCTTCATAAAACCCAGGAGCGGGGATTAACTAAATCACGGTACATCATAGAGTCCCTCCGGCATGCCGAGATCAAAATCGGGGAGGGGATCATCGGAGATGTCGCCCAAACACAGGAGGGCGTGTTCCTGGCGGACGCCTCTCAAGACGAACGCCTCGCCGCCGCCAACAAGGTTGTGCCCATCGACACCCTGATGGCTGTCCCGATGCTCACCGAAGGCAAGCTCATCGGCGTTCTGTGCGCCATCAATCATGGGGGCACCCCTTTTACCCAGGAGCAATACAGCGCCTTGACCTTCCTTGGGTCGCAAGTGGTTCTCGCCCACAACATCATCAAAGTGTATTCCGACTTCAGCAACCAGCAGCGCATTGTCCAGGAGCTTGAGTTCACGCGGCAACTGCAGTCCTCCCTCCTCCCGCGCACGTTTCCCGAGTGGGAGCCTTTCGTCATCCATGCCTTCACCAAGTCCGCCAAGGAGGTGAGCGGCGACTTCTACGACTTCGTGATGATGGACGAGAACCGACTGCTCGTCGTGGTGGGGGATGCGAGTGGAAAAGGAATTCCCGCCTGCATGATGATGGCTATGACGCGCAGTTTCATCCGGGCGAACGTGGAGCGCTTCACCACCATGAAGGATCTTCTCAAAGAGTTGAATGCCAACCTGTACCGGGACACCGACGACGGGCGGTTCACGACACTGGCGTGCTGTCTGCTGGATAAAAAGGAGCAGACCATCGAGTTCGCCCGGGCGGGGCACACCGAGCTCCTTGTGTACGGCGGCACGGGGCCGGTGAGGCGCATCCGTCCCAGCGGCTCCGCCGTTGGCCTCCTGCCGAACGGTCTGGCGCGCGAGAGCGACACCATCGCCTTCACCTTGAAACCCGACATGTCAATCATGATTTTTTCTGATGGATTCTCGGAAGCCGTTGACAGCGAGGGTAACGAGTTTGGCATCGAGCGGCTCAGATCTTTGTTCCAAGAGTCGTGCCAGCGAGAGGGATCTCCTCAGATGATAACAGAGACGATTCTCAGCGCGGTGAACGCTTTCACCGAGGGGCAGCAGCAGAACGATGACCAGACCATCGTGATCATAAGCCACCGCAAGACATTCGACCATGGAGCGTGAGGTGATGTCGGCCAGCGCGCCCGCCATCTCGCTCTATTCTTCTAGAGAACGCCCCGCCGACTCGCCTTCCGGCTCATGCGACATGGCCACGGTAGCGCATCAAGAATTTTCTTCCTCAGGCGCGTTCGGCGACTTCTTCTTCATGATGAACATCGTTGCTGGCTTCTTTTTGAAAGAGATGATCTTCCCCATCTGCGTTTTCGACAAGTCGTCAGCGTCTGCGCCGACCGGGGCTGGTGGTGGTGGCGCATTGAGGCCCGAGGCAGTGGCTGTGTGTGCAGGTGTCGGATTGGGTGCCCGCGGCGGTGCCATGGGGTAAGGTGCGTGGGAAGGTGTGTGCTGTGGAGCAGCGGCGGGCCCATGAGGCGCGAGACCCGTTTTGGGTGCGAGGAAGGATGAACCGGCAACCGCTGGCTTTGGCGGCATAGGCGGTGACGGCTTCTGGGCCACCGGCGGCGGTGGTGGAGGAGCCTTGGGTGGTGGTGGTGGAGGTGGAGGAGGGGGCGGCTGTGAAGTTTTCGGGGCAGCCATTGGGGGAGGCTGCTGCGGTTTTTGAACCATCAAAGGTGTTGGTGCTTTCGGCGGGATCACGAGAGAGGTTTTTTGGTGCGAATGCTGAGCTGGCATTCCCTTGAACCCCAGCCGGGGGGCGCTCTTCGAACCGGCATGAGATGAAGACGGATCCGGCTTGCTTTGCGAAGGCGCCGTGTTGAGGAACTCGCCGCAGTGCTTGCACTTTATGGCGATGGCAAGAATCTCCTCGCCGCAGAAGGGACAGCGCTTCAGCTCGTTTTCGGTCGACGGGGGCGGCGGTTGAGGAGCCTTGGGGGGCGTAGGGGGTGGCTGCGCGTGGTGCTGCGTCGGCATTGCCGCGTGATCCGGAGCCGGTTCATCTTTCTCAACGTAGAATATCTTGCGGCACCTCGGACATTCTATCTCCATGCCGAAGAACTCCTCGTCGATCTCGAGGCGTTGGTGGCATGATGGACAATTCAGCTTGTAACTCATACCCGCTTGCCCTAGTTTGATTGCATTCCTCAACTCCACTATAACTGGAATAGATAAAATAAGTGAATTCACCTAAAAATCAACCGGCGAAGGCGATCACCAACGCTTGCGCGGCGAGAATGCGCAGAAACATTGCCAAGGCGTACACCGTCGCATACGTGAGTGATGGCGCGTCAGATTTGGACATCTGGGTGGCGAAGGAGAGGGCTGGCGGGTCAGTGCAGCTGCCGGCGAGCAGGCCGCACAGAGGCAAATAGTTCATCCTGAATATGATACGAGCGGCAAGCATCACGATTATCAGTGGAACGAGCGTGATGAGCGCCCCCATTGCCATCCACAGGAGCCCATCACCTTTGAGCGTCTCCAAAAATTGCGCCCCGGAGCGTAGGCCGACGCAGGCGAGGAAAAGGGTGATGCCGACCTCGCGCAGCGCGAGGTGCGCCGCTATCGGCAGCTCCCAATTAAGCGGTCCAAGTCGTCTAACGCGTCCGAACACGATCGCCACCAGGAGCGGGCCGCCGGCGATGCCAAGCTTGAGTGGCGCCGGAACGCCGGGGATGTGCACAGGAATCGAGCCGAGGATCACGCCAAGGGCGACGCCGATGAAAATCGGCATGACATCGGTATGCTCCTGCTTGTCGGGGGGCTCCTCTTCGGGCAGAGAATCCACCTCGTCCAGTTTGTGGCCCGTTCCGGTCGTCAGCCGATTAAACTCCGCCGCCTCCTTCACCACATCGACGCGGAACAGTAATTTGGCGAGCAGCATCACTATGATGATGCCGAAAATGCCGAATGGGTAGGTCATGGCATAGCCAAGCGCGGGCAGTTGGGCGAGCTTCGGGTCGCTGGGGAAGGCCTCGGAGACGGCCTGCTGCGCGGCGCCAAGGCCGGGCGTGTTGGTCACCGCTCCGGACATCACCCCCGCCACCGTGGCGACATGCAGTCCCGACAGATGGCAAATCACCGCCGCTATCCCGACGCCGAGAAGGACGACGACAACGGTCAGGCTGTTCAGCAGAAGCCCGTTGCGCTTGAAAGACGCGAAGAAGGCGGGGCCAATCTGCACGCCGATCGTATAGACGAACAGCACCAGCCCGAAGTCCCGTATGAACTCGAGCAGTTCGGCGGAGACGGGCGCAATTCCTTTGCTTCCATACAGATGCCCGATGAAGATGCCGCTGAAAAGAACGCCGGCTATCCCCATCGAGACGCCGCCAATTTTGACGCGTCCCGCCGCCACGCCGAGCGCCACGACGATCGAGAGCACAAGGAGGACATGCGCCACCGAGTGCCCCATGATAAGCTCGCTAAACCAGACCATCGATTTATTTCCGTCTCGAGTTTATGTTTGATGCGTGTGTGAGGGTTTTTATCGCGCAATGGACAGCGCATCCGTAGGCGAGGCTACGGAAATAACTATTCAAAACCCAAACGCAAAATGGTTGCGACCCTGTGCCGCCTTGGATTTGATTTTAACGAAATATACTATGATATTTAACCTTCGCCTTTGAAACCGCAGGTATGACAATTAAAGGAATTTGGGCCATGGAGGAGAAAATCAGGAAATGCCTTGAAGAGGTCAGAGGGAATCTCCAGGCGGATGGCGGTGATCTCGAGGTCGTCGAGATCAAAGGAACGGATGTCAAGCTTAAGCTCGTCGGCGCCTGCGGTTGCTGCCCCCACGCCACGATGACGCTCAAAGAGGGTATCGAGCGCTATTTGAGGGAGAACGTCGACCCGGCGATTACGGTTACAAAAGCGTGATGCCGTTTGGGGAGTAACAAAAAATCTGGTGCCGACGGAGGGACTTGAACCCCCACTCCCTTGCGGGAACTGCGACCTGAACGCAGCGCGTCTGCCAATTCCACCACGTCGGCTTGCGGGAAGGGTGTAAAGTACCCCTTCCCCTTTTTTTTTCAAGCGTCTTGTGATTTGTTTCTTTTGAAAAAGGGCTGCGCTGGTAGCTATTTGTCTCGCTCCACTGTATGGTACGCCCAAATTAAGTAACATAAGGTTAGACCCCACGGTGGAGAAAAAATGGGCCAAAAACAACATTCCAGTCGCTGAACTGAACCGCCTGATGGCGGAGCATGGATTTTGCCGTCCGATCGCGATGACGCTGGCGGCGAGAGGCGTTACCTCCGAAACGATTGAGGAGTACATCAACGCCTCGTTGAAAAGTCTAAGCTCGCCGTACCGCATACCGGGTACTGAGGCGGCGTCCAAGCGTCTTTGGGACGCCATCCGCAATGAGCAGCGGATTTTGATCCACGGCGATTTCGACGCCGACGGCATCACCGCCACCGGCGCCGTCTCATGGGTCCTTTCCGAGAACGGCGCGAAAGTTTCCTGCTTCATTCCCCACAGGTTCGATGACGGGTATGGATTCACCCCGGAATCTCTCATGAAGGCTCTGAATGGCTCCACCAGCGACCTGCTGGTCACGGTCGACTGTGGCATCACCAGCGTCGAGGCGGTCGCGAAGGCCAAGTCGATGGGCATCGACGTGATCATCACCGATCATCACGAGCCGGGCAGTGTCCGTCCCGACGCCTTTGCCTTGATCAACACGAAGCTCTATCCCGAACTGTCCGACCTGCACTGTCTTGCGGGCGTCGGCACGGCGTTCAAACTCTCACACGCCTTCATAAAATACGGAACGGAGAACGGGCTGATCTCACGGCGCACGGACTTGAGGGACGGGCTCGACCTCGTCGCCCTCGGCACGGTGGCCGACATCGTTCCGCTGCTGAACGAGAACAGAATTCTCACACGGCATGGTCTCAAGGCGCTCTCGAAGCAGATTCGCCCAGGCGTTCGCGCGTTGTGCGAGATATCCGGCATATCTTCGACGCTCAAGCCGTCCGACGTCGCCTTCAAACTCGTTCCTCGCATCAATGCGGCTGGCCGTCTTGGCGATCCGAACCTCGCATACAAGCTGCTTGAGACCAACAGCATCGTCGAGGCGACCAGGCTCGCCGGGACGCTTGAGGACTACAATCGGCAGCGGCAAGCCAAAGAGGAGGAGATCTTCAACGAGGCGCAACTTCAAATACGCAACCGCATCAAGGTCGACGAGGCTTTCTCCATCCTCATTTCCGGCGAGAACTGGCACCAAGGCGTCATCGGAAATGTCGCCTCCCGCATCGCCCGCGACTACAATCGGCCGGCGATCGTCCTCACCATCATCGGCGACGAGGCCTACGGCTCTGGCCGTTCCCCCAATAAGGGCAATCTCGTCGACATTCTGTCAGAGTGCGCCGACATTCTGCTGCGCTACGGCGGACATCCTATGGCCGTGGGGCTTTCCATCAAGCGCGAGCATATCGACGCCCTGTTTCGCCGCTTCGAGCTGTCGGTGAGCAAAAGCCTCACGCGGGAGGATCTCACCCCGCAGATCGACTACGACGGCGACGCCCTGCTTTCCGAGTTCGACGACGCGTTCTTCGCCGATCTCGACAAACTCGAGCCATTTGGGCACAGCAACCCGCAGCCTGTCTACCGCATCACCGGACTCGACGTCCCGCACGTCACCCCCGCCGGCGTGACGCACAGCCGTGGATACGTCAGGGACAGGACCAGCAAATCCATGCCATTCATCGCCTTCAACACCAGCGTGCAGTCGCTGCCCGCCCCGCCATGGGACATTCTCACGATTCCGCAGATCAACGAGCATCGGGGCAACATTTATCAACAGCTGCAAATCATCGATGTGAAGTCGAGTTAGTCGTTTCCCCATGCAATCTGCACCTCTGTCGTTGGAGATATTAGGGACTCGGAATTTTCTAAAATACCGTTTTGGCGTGGCGGAAAGCGCAAGGAATGAGGAGGGCGCATATTGAAATATGAAAGTGACGAATGACGCAGCGGTCGGTGGCTTTCCGCCATGCCCCGGAGGGCCGCCGGTCTTTCGCCCGTTTTCGGCGTCACTCAATCGTTGCATACTGCGATATGCTCCTCATTCGTTCCTTGAAAACCGCCAAAATCTCTGGCGGCAAAACGGTATTTTAGTAATTTCCAAGTCCCTTATGTCGCAGGCGAGGTCATATCTGCGGGATAGATGCGGAAACGACTGTCGCCTTGAGTTTTGAATCGTGAATTCATTTGAATTTCGAGTTCTCGAAAAGCACATTCTGGATAGCGCGCATGAAAGAAAGGCAACTGTTGCTCTCCCTTGAGAGGGGCATCGGGCACACGTTCAACAATCCCGCTCTGCTCCTCGCCGCCGTCACCCATCGCTCCTACGCCACCGAGCGGAACGCCGAGTCTGACTATCAGCGGCTTGAGTTCCTTGGCGATTCGGTGATACAACTCATTGTCAGCGAGCATCTTTACAACCTCTATCCCACTGAGCGCGAGGGTAAGCTCACCTCGCTCCGCTCCGCGCTTGTCCAGCAGGGCGCCCTTGCGGCGGCGGCACGCGCCATCGGATTAGGCGAGCACCTCCTGCTTGGTAAAGGCGAGTTTGAGTCGGAGGGCTTTGCCCGGGATTCCATCCTCTGCGACGCCTTCGAGGCTCTCGCCGGCGCCCTGTACCTCGACGCGGGCATCGACTGCGCGCGGCAGTTTATTCTCGACGTTCTTTCAAGAATCCATGCGGACCACGACTCCCTGCTGGGCCGTTTGAACCCGAAAGGGCTGCTCCAGGAGATCACCCAGCGACGCTGGAACTCGAAGCCTGAGTATCGGATCAAGGAGACGCTTGGCCCTCCGCATTCCACAACCTTCATCGTCGAGGTCCTCGTCAACGGACAATCGATCGCGAGCGGCGAGGGATCCAACCGCAAGAATGCCGAGATGGACGCGGCGAAGAAGGCGATCGATTCCCTGGCCGCCACCGGAGAGGGAGGGGCTCCGCCATGAGCGGACGCGCGCTCGACGGATTCTTCAAAATACGCGAGCGGGGCTCGACGATCGGCAGAGAGCTCGGCGCCGGACTGGTCACCTTCATGACCATGTCCTACATCATCTTCCTCCAGCCCCAGTTGCTCTCCTCGTGCGGCATGGACTTCGGCGCCGTGCTGGCGGGGCTGTGCGTGGCGTCCGCCCTCGCCTCGATCCTCATGGGCGTGTGGGCGAACTATCCGATCGCCCTCGCCCCTGGCATGGGGGAGAACTTCTTCTTCCTCGCCGTGGTCGCGGCGTGCGCCCATCTGGGCATCCTCACCCCATGGCAGACGGCTCTTGGCGTCGTCGCCGTCTCCGGCCTCCTCTTTCTGCTCATCACCGCCCTGAATATCCGTCAGGCGATCATGAACTCGATAAGTCCCAGTCTGCAATACGCCATCGCCTGCGGCATCGGGCTGTTCATCGCCATGCTCGGGCTGAAAAGCGGTGGCGTCATCGTCTTCAGCGAGGCGAAGAAAGGACTTTTCCTCACCCCCTCGCTCAGCAATGCGACCGTATTTGTCTTCCTTGTCGGCCTAACGGTCACCGTCGCCCTCCATGCGCTGAAGGTGAGGGGAGCCATCCTGCTGGGCATCCTGGCGGGTGCTTTGACCGCCGCCGCCGCCGGCAAGCTCGCATGGCAACCATCCGCGAGTTTCCTGCCCAGCGTCTCGCCGGTCTTCCTGAAAATGGATCTGGGGTCCGTCTGGGCGAACCTCGCCTCGCTGCTGCCGTACATCATCATCTTCACCTTCATGGATGTCTTCGACACAATCGGCACGTTGCTGGGTGTTGGAACTCAGGCCGGGTTCATGAAAGACGGGCGCCTGCCCGGGGCGAACCGCGCCATGGCCGCCGACTCCGTTGGCACGGTTGTCGGCGCCGCCTTCGGCAACAGCACGGTCACTTCCTATATCGAGAGCGCGGCTGGCGTGGAGTATGGCGGGCGCACGGGGTTGACGGCGGTGTCGACGGGGATCTGTTTTCTGCTCGCCATCATGCTCTACCCCGTGGTGGCGGTGATTGGCAACTATCCCGGTGGGGTCAACCCCATCACCGCCCCCGCCCTCGTCATCGTTGGCGCCATGATGATGCGCAACGCCGCGAAGATCGCATGGGACGACCACACCGAAGCCATTCCCGCGTTTCTCATCCTCGCCGGCATTCCTTTCACCTCAAGCATCGCCGACGGTCTCGCCCTCGGCTTCATCTCCTATCCGGTCATCAAACTGCTCAGCGGCAGGCTGCGTGAGGCCGGATGGATCAGCTGCCTTCTCGGTGCCGTCCTCCTCCTCTACATGCTCGTGGCGCGTCCGGCGGCCGGATGAACGGTGCGCCGTTCCGAACCGGAGGGCCGTATTTTTCCGATTTTCCTTCGGACGATATTCATATCGCCCGTCAGTCGGATCGAAAAAATCCAATCCACAATCCGACTCGCCCAATGTAAATTGTCACCCTTATAGAGTATTAACCGTAAAAAGCTCGCCCAAAGTGTTGATTTCCAGAGAACATTTATGTACATTCATTTATAATGGTTGATTGATCAGTTCGGGACATGCGGAATCAGTTCCGCAGGGCTCTAAGCGACATGACATGTGCCTGCGGCGTTTTCCATAAGGAGAAGCGTATATGGGGTTCTTCAGTAAACTTTTAGGCATACCATCCGAAAAGGAAAAAAAGCATAGTCCTTCCTGCTGCAGAGATTCCGTGCATCCTGCGCCGACCGCGATCTCGGTTGCCGATGATGATGAGGCGCATACCCAGGACACTATTAAAGTCCCCATCATGAAGCCGAAGCAGCGGTATGTGCTTAAAATCGATGGGCAGTACCGTATCTACAGCCGTAAGGAGGACATGCCGGAGGAGATACGGAAAGAGGTTGATGAGATGGAGTACATCGCCGACAACGCCTCAACCTATTACACGGTCTACGTCGAAGGCAAGAGGGTCAATTACCGGAGCCTCGAAGAGGTGCCTCCCGAGATACGCAACGCCATCATGAAGTCGGATCTGCATTAGCAATCACATTGTTTCTCCAGTAGTTAAGACGAGGAACCCCTGCCCGCCTGGCGAGGGGTTTTTTATTTACACAAAAGGAGCTTCCGCCACATGCCTGAGAACAAACCAGCCAGTATTGCCGAGCTTATCGAGATCATGCGGCGGCTTCGCGCGCCGGACGGCTGCCCATGGGATCGGAAGCAGACCCACAAGAGCCTCAAGCGGCATTTGATAGAAGAGTGCGCGGAGCTACTTGACGCGATCGACGACAACGACAGCTCCGGCATCCGTGAGGAGCTGGGCGACATCCTCATGCACATCGTCTTCCATTCGAGAATCGCCGAGGACGAGGGACGCTTCACGTTCGACGAGGTAGCTCATGGCGTCAATGAGAAGATGCGCCGGCGCCATCCTCACATTTTCGCCGGCGTCGCCGACATCGAGACGCCCGAGCAGGTCAGTGATCTCTGGCAGCGCATTAAAGCCATCGAGAAGGGCGGCGCCGCTCCGGTCTCGGCCCTCTCCGGCGTGCCCCGGAACTTGCCCGCCCTCACCCGCGCCACCATGATTCAGGAGAAGGCGGCGGCGACCGGTTTCGACTGGCCCGATATGAATGGCGTGGTCGAAAAAGTTGCCGAGGAGGTCGACGAGTTGAAGGCCTCAATCAAAAACGGAGATAAGGCCGGCGTTGCCGAGGAGGTGGGCGACCTGTTTTTCGCCCTCGTCAATTTCTGCCGCTTCGCCGGCGGAAAGACGGCCGAGGAACTCCTCCAGCAAGCATCCGACAAATTCGAGTCACGCTTCCGCTGGATGGAGCGACGGCTTGAGGCGTCAGGCAAAAAACCGCACGACTGCACCCTTGACGAACTCGAAGCGCTCTGGCAGGCGGCGAAGAAGGAAAAGCCGGATCCAACGTGACACGCACTGGGCGTGGCTGCGGCTGAGCCGCCTCGCGTGGCTATGTAAAGAATTCCCTGTCGTCCGTTTCAATCCGTCAGTTGTTGGTCGTCTTTGCCAAAACGACTGACAATTTATCACAAACCACTGATATAAGTTGCGGCGGAGTCGCATCACTGGTATCTTACGTACTTAAGTTCTAATTTTGGGAACACACATGAGAAAATCTCACGGCACTGACAAACTGATACGTCTCTACGACACGACTCTTCGCGACGGCTCCCAAGCCGAGGGCGTCTCCTTCTCCAAGCAGGACAAGCTTAGAATCGCCGAGCTGCTCGACACCTTCGGTGTTTCCTACATCGAGGGCGGCTGGCCAGGCTCGAATCCCAAAGACATCTCCTTTTTCGAGGCGATGCGCAAGATAAAGCTCAAGCATGCGAAGCTCGCCGCCTTTGGCAGCACGCGCCGCTTCTCCTCCAAGGCGTGCGACGACGAGAATCTACGGAAACTGCTTGAAGCCGAAACGCCCGTCGTCACTATCTTCGGCAAGGCGTGGCTTCTCCACGTCCACGAGGTGCTCAGGGTCGAGCCGTCCCAGAACCTCGAGATGATCGCCGACTCCTGCGCCTTCCTTACCGCAAAGGGCCGCGAGGTCGTATTCGACGCCGAGCATTTCTTCGATGGCTTCAAGGATAATGCCGAATTCGCCCTTGAGACGCTCCGCGTCGCCGTGCGCAATGGCGCCACAACCGTCGTCCTCTGCGACACCAACGGGGGAACTCTGCCGTCAGTCGTCTCCGCTCGCACCGCGGAGGTCGTCAAAGCCCTGCCGTCGAACGTCTGCGTCGGCATCCACTGCCACAATGACGCGGAGCTCGCGGTGGCAAGCTCCCTCGCCGCCGTGGAATCGGGCGCGCTACATGTCCAAGGGACGATCAACGGCTTTGGCGAGCGCTGTGGCAACGCGAATCTCTGCTCGATCATTCCTGCCCTCGAGTTCAAGATGGGGCGCCCCGCCCTTCTCAACCGCAACCTCGACAAGCTTCGGGAGGTCAGCCGTTTCGTTGACGAGATCGCCAACCTCAAATCGAACGACCGCCAGCCGTACGTCGGCGACAGCGCCTTCGCCCACAAGGGTGGCATGCATGTCAACGCCGTCAAGAAGAACCCCGCCACCTTCGAGCACCTCAATCCGGAGCTTGTCGGCAACAAGAGGCGCATCCTCATCTCCGACCTCTCCGGCAAAGACAACATCCTTATCAAAGCGGCCGAGCATCACTTCGCCAACCTCAACGACACTGAGATCAAGGAGATCCTCACCGAGATCAAGAAGATGGAGAACGAGGGCTACGAGTTCGAGGCCGCCGACGCCTCGTTCGGACTTCTCGCGAAGAAGGTCATGAAGGTCCATAAGCCCTTTTTCATCCTCGACGGCTATCGTGTCATCGTCGAGAAACGCGGCCACAACGAACCCTGCCTCGCCGAGGCGACCGTCAAAGTGGAGGTCAAGGGAAAGCACGAGCTCACCGCCGCCGAGGGCGACGGTCCCGTCAACGCCTTGGATAAAGCCCTACGCAAAGCTCTCCTACGCTTCTATCCGGAGATCAAGGACGTATCGCTCAAGGACTTCAAAGTCCGCATCCTTGAGGGCGAAGGCGGCACGGCGGCGAAGACCCGCGTCCTCATCGAGTCCAGCGATGGCGAGAGCTCCTGGGGCACCGTCGGTGTCAGCGAAAACATCATCGAGGCCTCCTGGGAGGCCCTTGGCGACTCCGTGGAGTACATCCTTTACAAGAAACGGACGAAAACCACTCATCAGGAATCTGACGCATGAGGCGTGTGATCGCCATCCTCGTCCTTTCGGCGGCGCTGTTCGGCTTCTTCGCGGCGCCCCGCTGCCATGCGATGGATCCCGTCACCATCGCCATCCTCGCCCCCATCCTCATGCCCTATGCCAAGCAGGCCGCCTCCTACGCCCTCAAGGCCCTCATCAGAACTGGCCCCGGTTGGGTGAAGTGCGGCAAGGAGATGCTCAATATCTTCCGTCTGCCGCTTGGCTTACTTCAAGTCACATTGCTGCTGCCGTTTGGCTACGGCATGGACGGCCTCGAGAACATCTGGGATGGCTTGAAGGCTCCCGTCATGATGATGTTTCAATTCTTCGCCCTGCCCTTCAGAGGCTTTGGACTGATGTAGCTATGGAACGTCATCGTGGCAGCAGGGATTATGATTACGAGAGGGAGCACGTCGCTCGCAAGAGCCGTCTGAGAAAGACCAAATCGCTTCTCGTTGAATGGTACGGATCCGAAAGGGCGGGTGCCGAAATCGCCGCCCATCAGCCTGGCGCCGTCCATATAAGCCAACCGCTCGAACGGCTCATCAAAGACGCGTTCAACTCGAAAGAGCTCATTCTGCTCGAGTTGAAGAAAAAATGGCAATCCCTTTTCGGGCATCCCATCGGCACCGCCGCCACGCCTGTCAAAATTGAAGGCAACACCCTTGTCGTCGAGGTGCCCCGCAGCGCGTGGCTCATGGAGATCAAGCGCTATCACCACAAGACCATCAAGGCGAAAGTCGACGAGTGCTGTGGTCCCGGCTTCTGCGATCACATCTCCTACATCGCCGCGGGAAGAGATGACACGTGAAGAAAATTCGAAATCTGAATCTCGAAATCCGAGACAAATCCGAAACTCCTATCTCGAATGATCAGAATAAGACAGTACAATAGTGTTTTCGGGCTTCGATATTCGGATTTTCCAATTACTACATTGACCCACACATGAAACCACAAAATGATGCTACAAGCTACTTCAGGCCAGCGATTGACGCGCTCGAGGGCTACACGCCCGGCGAGCAGCCGAAGATCCCTGGGCTGATCAAGCTCAACACCAACGAGAATCCCTATCCCCCCTCGCCGAAAGTGGCCGAGTTTCTGCGCTCCTTCGACGCGTCCCTGCTCCGCCTCTATCCCCAGCCACTTTCCGACGATCTCCGTGAGACTATTGCGGAGACGTATGGAGTTGATACGCGTAACGTTCTGGCGGGTAACGGCTCCGATGACATCCTCACGATCATCACCCGCAGCTTCGCCGGCGAAAACGACCTCATCGCCTGTCCCAATCCCAGCTATTCGCTATACCCGGTTCTCGCGAGAATCCAGGGGGCCAAGCCTTTGGAAATTCCATTGAATGATGACTTCTCCCTGTCTGACAACGCCGCATGTCTCGCCAAGGGGGCGCGGATAGTGTTTATCGCCCGCCCTAACGCTCCGACTGGCAACACATTTCCAATAAAGCTGATAGAAAAATTCTGCATGGAGTTTGATGGCATCGTCGTGATTGACGAGGCCTATGCCGATTTCTCTGAAGACAACTGCCTGCATCTTGCCAAGAAAATGCGTAATGTGGTCGTCTGCCGGACGATGTCGAAGAGTTATTCCCTTGCGGGTGCCCGCGTCGGTTGGGCCATCGCGGATGCCGCGCTCATAGATGGCATGTT
Organism: uncultured Victivallales bacterium; assembly: GCA_964436735.1. Lineage (GTDB taxonomy): Bacteria > Verrucomicrobiota > Lentisphaeria > Victivallales > GWF2-38-69 > CAYTFM01. The sequence continues at coordinate 15,711 of CAYTFM010000022.1, forward strand.
CAAAGTGAAGGATTCTTACAACATCAACCAGCTCAGCCAGATGTTGGCCGTGGCGGCCCTCAAGGATACCTCCTACCTCTCCGAGACGACGGCGAAGATCATACGGACGCGCAAGATCCTCTCCGATGGTCTTGCCGGCCTCGGTTTTGCCGTCTGTCCCTCACAGGCGAATTTCGTCTTCGTCTCGCCGCCGAACGCCGACGCCAAGGAGCTGTACGCCTTTCTGCGGCAGAATAAAGTGCTTGTTCGCTACTTTCCCGGGCCGAGGACCGGGGCCCACGTCCGCATCACCGTCGGCACTCCCGCCGAGATCGAGACGCTCCTCCGCCTCTGCGGTGAATTCGTCCGATGAGACTCCAGTGCCTTACCCACGTCCCATTCGAGGGGATCGGCGTCATCGGCGATTGGGCCGGAAGCCATGGTTTTGCGTGTGGCATCACAAAAGTATTTGCGGGAGAGAATCTTCCAGCGTGTGAAGAGTTTGACCTCCTTGTCGTGATGGGCGGACCGATGAGCGTCCACGACGAGCGGGATCAGCCGTGGCTTCTTGCCGAGAAGAAGCTTATCGATTCGGCGATCAGCCAAGGGAAAAGGCTGCTTGGCGTGTGCCTTGGCGCGCAACTCATCGCTGATGTCATGGGAGCTCCCGTGGCGAAAAATCCGCACCGTGAGATCGGCTGGTTTCCGGTCCGGACAGTTGAACTTACCCCCGCGCCGTCACTCTTCCGTAGCTTTCCGAAGGTCTTCGACGTCTTGCATTGGCATGGCGAGACGTTCGGAATCCCCGCGGGAGCGCGGCGTATCCACGGCAGTGACGCCTGCGAGAACCAGTCGTTCGAGTTCGACGGCAGGATCGTCGGACTCCAATACCACCTTGAGATGCGCCGCGTCGACGCCGAGGCGCTTGCCGCGAACTGCGGAGAAGAGACCGCCGCAGGAGGGCCATTTGTCCAGAGTGCCTCATCAATTCTCGGCGGGGAGTCGCGTTTCCGGAACGCTAATTCAATGATGACGATGCTTTTGGATAAAATGGTCGATGCCGTTTAACCTGAAATATTCATGAGTCCGCTCTAAAACCCGCCGCCAAGGGGTTTGTAGAGCGGAATCCTCGATCTCGGCGGAACGAAACACTTGACGAATTTTGATAAAGGTTTGCAACCGCCACGGGTTGGTTTACATTGGATAGTATTCCTTATGGGTTAAACTAATACGGAGTGTTATCCTTAAATGTACAATAGACTGCTGAATATCCCCACAGGCGGCGGAACCTCTGCCTTTCTATGGGGGCCACGGAAGACAGGGAAGTCCTTCTATCTGAGGCACCGTTTTCCCCGCAGCACCTCATTTGACTTCTTGAAGTCAGACATTTTTTTCGAGATGTCGAAGAATCCCGCCCTGCTGAGGCAGCGACTTCTGGCGATTGAGGCGTCTGGGAAGCTTGTGGAGCCCATTATCCTTGACGAGGTCCAAAAGGTTCCCTCCCTTCTCGATGAGGTTCACTGGATGATTGAGAACAAAGGGTGGCGCTTCATTCTCTGCGGCTCGAGTCCCCGGAAGCTCAAGCGGGGGCACGCCAATCTTCTTGGCGGCCGCGCCTGGCGCTTCGAGATGCGGCCTCTGGCCATGCCTGAGATACCGGACTTTGACCTCTTAACCGCTCTTAACCGAGGACTCATCCCCTCCCACTACTCCGAACCCGGCTTCCGCCGCTCCCTGAAGGCCTACTTCAACGACTACCTTAAAGAGGAGATCATGGAGGAGGGGCTGGTGCGGAATCTTTCCGGCTTTGCGAGGTTCCTTGACTCCATCGCCTACAGCCATGGACAGTTGGTGAATTTTCTCGCTGTTTCACGTGATTGTGGCGTGGATGCGAAAACCGTCAAGGCGTACTACCAAATACTTATTGACACAATGCTTGGCGTCTTCATCGATCCATTTACGGGAAAAGGCGGGCGGGAGACGATCACAAGCACGCCCAAGTTCTACTTTTTTGACGTGGGCGTGGCCGGGCACCTTCTGAAAAGGGATATCCCCGAGGCGCGGGGAGAGCTTTTCGGACGGGCTTTCGAGCATTTCATCCTCATGGAGTTGCTTGCGTACCGCAGCTACTACGAGAAAGATTTCAACATCTCCTATTGGAGGACCAAAAGCGGGCTTGAGGTGGATTTCATCTTGGATGAGGGGCGGATTGCTGTCGAGGTCAAGGGGGGACACCGCGTGGACAGCGCCGAAATGAGACCGCTCCGCGCGTTCGCCGAGGAGCGCCGTCCGGCGCGTTCAATACTGGTCACCAACGATCCCGAACCCCGTCGTGTCGACACGCTTGAGCTGACTCCATGGCGCATATTCATCAACGACCTCTGGAGTGGAAGCATTGTTTGATCCCTCAAGCAAAAAGGTTCAGAAGGGCAACAGTGCTTGCACGCTCTTGTCTTAGTTGGCACCTCGTGCGCGCATATTTTCTTGCCATCCACCTCCAAGGGATTTCTCAAACGCCAACAAACAGGCTACAGTATTCGTTCCGCATATGCACCTGAAGAGGTGCGGCTTCAGCATTTTTTAGGAGATCGCATTATGAACGAGATCAAAGACTGGTATGGACGGAAAAGCAAGATCCTCATCGCCACCGACCATGGCGGTGTTGACATGAAGAAATTCCTCATCGAGAAGCTTTCCGCCAAGGGCAGGGAGGTTGGCGACCTCGGCCCCTACGAGATCGACCCCGCCGACGACTACTGCGATTACGCGTGCAAGGTCGCCCTGCCGATATCGAAAGGGGAGGCCGACCTCGGCATCCTCGTCTGCCGCAGCGGTGTCGGCATGTCTGTCAACGCCAACAGGTTCCACAATGTGAGGGCGGTCGTCGCCTCCGATGTGGCCGTCGCGAGGGCCAGCCGCGGACACAACTGTTCGAACGTGTTGATTCTCCCCGCCGACTACATTGACAATGCGAAGGCGTGGGAGATCGTCGACGCGTGGCTCTCCTCGCCGTTCAGCGCGGCCGAGCGGCATGCCCGCAGGCTCCAGAAGATCGAGGAGAACTCATGGGATGAGATCGCGCCAGTCCGCGGTGCCGACCCGCAGATCGCCCGCCTTCTCGACGCTGAGGTCGCCCGTCAAGTCTCCTGCATCGAGCTGATCGCTTCGGAGAACTTCGCCAGCGCCGCCGTCCGCGCCGCCCAGGGCAGCGTGCTCACCAACAAGTACGCCGAGGGCTATCCGCAGAAGCGCTACTACAACGGCTGCGAAGTCGTTGACGAGGTCGAGTCCCTTGCCATCAAACGGGTTTGCGAGCTTTTCGGAGCCGAGGCGGCGAATGTCCAGCCGCACTCCGGCAGTCAGGCCAACATGGCGGCCTATTTCGCCCTGATCCAACCCGGCGACACCATTCTGGCGATGGATCTCGCTCATGGTGGGCATCTCACCCATGGCCACCCGATGAACTTCAGCGGCATGATGTACAAGGTCATTCCCTACGGCGTCGACCCGAAGACCGAGATGATCGACTACGACAACGTTGAACGTCTCGCCGTCGAGAACAAACCGAAGCTGCTCGTCGCCGGCGCCAGCGCCTATCCGCGCTTTTTCGACTTCGCCCGCCTCCGCGCCATCGCGGACAAGGTCGGCGCCAAGCTGATGTTCGACATGGCTCACGTCGCGGGGCTCGTGGCCGCCGGTCTCCATCCGAATCCGGTTCCCCATTGCGACGTGGTCACCTCGACCACTCACAAAACCCTCCGTGGCCCGCGCAGCGGCCTCATCCTCTGCCGCGAGCAGTACCTCAAGGAAGTCAACTCGAAACTCTTCCCCGGTATCCAGGGCGGGCCGCTTATGCATGTGATCGCCGCCAAGGCCGTCTGTTTCGGCGAGGCGATGACCGACGGCTTCAAGGCCTACCAAAAGCAGGTCATTGTTAATGCGTCCCTGCTTGCCAAAGAGCTTGCCGGCAAAGGCTTCCGCATTGTTTCAGGTGGCACGGACAATCATCTGATGCTCGTCGACCTCCGTCCCAAAAAGAGCACCGGCAAGGTCGTGGCGCTGGCTCTCGACAAGGCGGGCGTTACCGTCAACAAGAACATGATCCCCTTCGATCCGGAAAAGCCGTTCGTCACCAGCGGGATACGCATTGGCACTCCCGCAGTCACCACCCGCGGCATGAAGGAGCCGGAGATGGTCAAGATCGCCGGATGGATCAACGAGGTCGTCAGCCACCTCGACGACGAGGCAGCCATCAAGAAGATCGGCGACGAGGTCCGCGCCTTCGCCAGCAAATTTCCGATGCCGGGGATTTGAGGTTGACCACTACACGTGCTGGGGAAATGGGTAGACGTGATTACAGGATTAAGCAGGATGGAAGGTGGGCATACGGCCTGATTCTTGCGGTTTTGTTGGTGTTTCTCGCCTTCCCGAGTTGGGCGGGTGACGATTCGCCGCCGAAGGAGTTCGTCAGTCTCTCCGAGGCCATACCGACCATCACGCTTGATATCCGCTACTTCGGCGAGGACAATTTCATTGGGGAAAAAATCGACGGCTACGAGGCACCGAAGGCGTATCTGACCGTGAAGGCCACCGAGGCGCTCAAGAAGGTCCAGGAGGATCTCGCCCCGTTCGGCCTTGGACTGAAAGTGTTCGACGCCTACCGTCCCCAGCGCGCGGTCGACCATTTTGTCCGTTGGGCGAAAAACCTTGACGACACGCGGATGAAGGCGAAGTATTATCCCGACGTGGACAAGAAGAATCTTTTCATGGAGCTCTACATCGCCGACAAGTCGAGCCACAGCCGTGGCAGCACGGTGGATCTGACCATCGTCGATCTCAAGGATTCCAAGAGGCAAGAGCTGGACATGGGCAGCGGTTTCGACCTGTTCGGCCCCATCTCATGGCCGGATTTCCCGGATGTCTCCGCCAGCCAGCGGGCGCATCGTCTCCTGCTCCGCCAGACGATGATCACACATGGATTCGTGCCCTATCCGCAGGAGTGGTGGCACTTCAATTACAAAAACGACCCATACCCCGATACCTATTTCGACTTTTCGGTCAAATAGAATTACAGAAAATGACATTGCAGCACTCAGTTCATCTCGAATACACGTCCACTGCCCTCCTTGGCAAGAACGCCGCCCCGATTGTCGAAAAAGCCCAGGCCGCCTGCCGCCGGCATGGCTTCACGTTCGGCGTGCAGGCGCACAACGTGACGCCGCGCGAGCAGGTGGAACAACTTGTGGCATTGGGGATTCCACTGACCGTCCATGCGCCGATCCTGAGCGATCACCTCATCAATCTTGCCGCCGAGGATTCCCAGGCGGCCTTCAAGAGCATCGAGACGACGATCGGCTGGATGCGCACGCTCAAGGCGCGTCTCGCGGTCATCCACGGCTTCATCATGACCGACACGCCGATTCCCGCCTTCAACACGACCCGTCCGTTCGACGAATGTTTCCGCAAGGTGTGGCGAAAGGAATTATGCATTGGCGACTCCACCCTGTGCGATGACTTCACTGAGACCGACGAGTTCGCCGTTCGTTACCAGCGCGTCAAAATGCGCCTCAGAGAGATCCGCGAAAACTATCCGGAGTTCGTGTTCGCCATCGAAAACGACTTTCCCTGCTATGGGTCAGGGCTTATGCGGGCGGAGCATGCGGCGGCGGTGGAGAACCCGCTTTGCCTCGATACCGGGCACCTGTGGGCGGCTTCACATTTGTTCGGCAGATCGTTCCATGAGCAGGCCGAGATCATGGTGCGCAGCGGAAACGTGCGGCTCGTCCACTTCCATGCGTCACCCTTCAACGACAGCACCCCGCGGCTCGAGTGGCGCGACGGCCATCTGCCGTTGTCGACCCCCAACACGATGGATCTGCCGCGGTTGGTCGCCTGCTGCAAGCGCGGCGGTGTGCGGCATTTCACCTTCGAGATCGGCGCCGTGAGCGAGGCGGACATCGACATCTTCGCCGAAATGTGGAACTCGGCCTGATTTATTCGTCAGGTTAGCGTGCCATCCGCTCTTGAGCGAGCGTCACGAAGCGGGCGGATTTCTCAAGCGCGTCGGCTGTCTCGCAATGACAGGCGACCTCGGCGACCGTCGGGCCGAGCGCGGTATTGATCTCGTCAATCTGAGCCACCATTTCGGCGTCACTCTTGTTGAGAATGTCCCGCTGCGTGTCCATGAGCTTCTGCAGTGTGACGTGCTTCCCGTGGAACGCGTCGACCGCTGCCCTGATGTCAGACCAGGGACTGATATGCACTTTTGACAGATTGCGCAACTCGGCGATCTGCTTGTAGATGGGCGTCAGGCAGCCACAGCTGTGATAGTAGTAGTTCGAGCCCAGCGCTGAGCATTCCAATTCGTAGGGGAAGATGAATTCGTGGTAGTCGTCGGGCGAGAACATCTGGCAGTTGACGTCGTCGCCTCCGATCGAGGGGGCGAAGCGTTTTGTTCCAGACAGCGCATTCATCTCTTCCGCTCTCCGTATGGACATCGCCGTGAGCGTTGACATCAGACGATGGAGAAATGCCGGATTATCCTTCATGTCCATGAGGACGTTTATCATTCCTCGGCAACGGCAGGCCTCCTCGAACGGCGAACCAAGCTTGTGCAGGTAGCCGAAGCCCATGATGTCGTCCTGGATATCGAAGCCACCGCCGGTCAATTCCGAGAAAAGGTTGACGCGGCGTCGACTTGTCTCGTGATCGAAATGATATTCCTTGAGGGCGAGGTTGCCGAGATCCTCTTCCTTCTCCAGAAATGGCTCAAGATGGAAGTCGCCGGTTGTGAGATCATACTGGATTTTGTCCCATAGGGCATTGAGCTTGTTATGGTTCTCAAGCCATAGGATGTTGAAGTTCGTGCTGATCGCGGGGCTGATTGGCATGTCGCCGGGCATCCGCTCGATGTAGAAGATTCTTTGCTCAAGCTGAAAGGCGATCACCTGTTCGGCAAGCTCACGAGGATACTCTTCCGTGGCGCGCATGATCGCCATCACGTCCAAAGGAAAGTCCAGCAACCCCATCCAGAGGTTCAACCGAATAATCGACCAGTCAAAGGGGACGGAGAAGTAGACAGGAGTCGTTCCGCAGGGTTGTCGCTTCGCATGCGTCTCCATGAGTCGCCTGCGGCGCGTGTTCTCCTCGCCACCGCACACGTCGTGGAACCGCGCGAGCGAATCCCGTAGATTGGGGCGCCTGCCCATTGTCATTAACTCCTCGGTTGATGAACGTAGTCGTTAAGACATATATAAGACTATATTATTATACGGGAGACGGCCATCATTGTCAAGATGCTGATTCCCTTATGTGACTGCAGCGGAATCGTCACCGATTCCGGCCGCTAGTTTTCCGGCATGTGACTTCACGGTCAACCGTGAAGTCACATGCCGGGAAAACTATATGTGCAGCCGCAATAGTCCTGCTGATAGAGGTGTTCGGTCTTGACCAGCTCGGTCATGCGCTGCTGGCGGCCGTTCTTGCGCCAGTTGAGGGTCCAGTAGATCAGACCCGGATGAAGGGCGGCCGCTCTCACACCGCAGGCGGTGACCTGCTCGAAGTCCTTCCACCGCGAGATGCCGAGCGAGCTGCTGAACGCATCGAAGCCGTGTTTCGCCGCGTAATCCGCGGCCCCTCTCAGGCGCAGATCGAAGCAGACCTCGCAGCGGCGTCCTCGCTCCGGCTCCGACTCGAGTCCGCGGACCGCTTCAGCCCAAAGGGCATGGTCGTAGTCGCCGTCGACGAAACGCGCGCCGATCTTCGTGGCGAAGCGCAGGTTCTCCTCCTTGCGGCGCAGATACTCCTCCGCCGGATGAATATTCGGATTGAAAAAGAGGACGAGATAGTCGATGCCTGCCTCGGCAAGCGCCTCCATGATGGCGCAGGAGCACGGCGCGCAGCAGGAGTGGAGCAGCAGACGCCTCACTCCCGAAGGAAGTTCCAAATTGGACGGACGGGGCGTCATTTCCAGTGTCCTAAACAAACCATGATGATGGCACTCTCGCAGATTTTGATGTTTACGGGAATGCGTTCCTGCGCTCCAATGGCTCCGGGGTGAAGGACGTCGAAGAGCATCCGCGTCGGCCGCAAAAGACCATATGTCATGAGGAGGCAGCTGAACGTGAGCAGGAATACGAATCCAAACGCCTCGAGGCTAATGAATAGCAGGAGGTTGTAAATGCGAAACCCATCATGTCCAACGCATGCGCACGCACCGACAATAGCGCAGATGGCGATCACGATCCCGAAAAGCTTCGATACCATGGGGCGCCTCTCGTGTCGAAGTTACGGCAATTGCGAAGAGTGCCCCTACTATAGTTTTTCAGGCACATCATTTCATGTTCGTGGAATGATATGCCTGAAAAACTATTCAGGCACAAGGTCGGCGACGTAGGTGACGGGCTCGTCGGCGGAGTTGACGAAACGTTCCTGCTCGGGCTGGGGTTGCGCGGGCGAGGTCAGCGAAAATCCGGCGGCGGCGCTTCGTCTGACCAGATCGACAAGCTGGGCTTTCGTCAGAGACGCCTCCAGTTCGGCGTGGCCTCGTTGGAAGACCGGCGCGCCACAGGTGCCGCCGACGTCGCCGACGAGACGGGTGAACTCCGCTGCCTGCCGGTCGAGATTCTTGACGACCCAGACCTGCCTGACCTGATCTCCAATCCGCGCGATACGGGAGGATTTGTCTGGGCCGGTGGCGCCTCCCTCGTAGGCTTGGACGCCGAAACTTGCAGGTTTCAGGTTGGTCAGCAGCGTGACGTTCCCTTGCGCCATCGTCTTGCCAGGCGGGCGGGCCGAAAACTCGGCGGACGAGTTCGTGGACGGCGCGGGGCCAATCGAGGGGATTGTCGAAGGAGTTCTTTCCACGATGGCCACATTCTTCTCTGGTTTTGCCGACGTGGTGGATCGGTGCTCTTCGTTCCAGGCGGACACGAGGACGGAGATGACGGCGGCGCAGGCGACAAGCCCCGCGGCGACGCGCAGGGCGAAAAGGCGGAATGGAACGGTGGCGGGAGGCGGCATCACTCTCGATCTGACTGTTGACATGATCTTCTCGTTGAGATCCTCGGGAACCGCGTCGACAAGGCGTTTTTTCAATGCGCTGGCCATGAAGGCGTAGTCGGCATGGATCTTCGCGCATGCCGCGCAACCGGCGATGTGGGTCGCCTCGGGAGCATCCTTGGGCAGCTCTCCGTCGAAAAAGGCGCCGATGGTTTCCGGATCCGGGCAGAGGCCCGACTGTTTCGACATGTCCGACTGGCTCATAGGTCCACCATTTTTCTTAATAGTTCACGCCCTCGTGAAAGCCTGGACTTCACCGTGCCTATCTTGCACTTCAGCGTCTCGGCGATCCCCTCATAGGACTGGTCGTCGACATGCCGCAGCATCATGACCTCCCGCAACCCGTCCGGCAGGCGCCTCATGCAGTCGATGATGTTCCGCTCGAACTCCTGCCGGGCGAGCAGCACTGCCGGGCTCTTCGTCTCGTCGGGCGTCACCATATCCAGTGCGGCGTCCGTGGCGGCGTCCATCTCCTGTTGCGGATGATCGGTCGTCTCGGCTCCCCGCCGCTTGTTCCAAATGTATTTGTTCCGGGAGAGGTTCGTCACGATGCGGAAAATCCACGTGGACAACGCCGCTTCCTCTCGGAATTGCTCGATATTCTTATACACTTTGCAGAACGTGTCCTGCGTGACCTCCTCCGCATCCTCCCGGTTTCCCAGCAGCCCATAGGCGATCTGGTACACTTTGGCCGAGTGGCGGGAGACGATCTCCGTGAACGCCTCCTCGGAACCGGCCTTCAGAGCCTCGACAAGCTCGCTGTCAGTTCTTTCCGCGCTATTTACCAGTATAGACACCGTGTCTCCCGTAAATGTTCCATTGATTTCATGAGTCGAACGCTCCTTGGCCGATCAAGGGGACGAAACGGCAGTCGAATGAGGAATCGGAAAAGGCGACCATCACTGTTGCATCCCTGATGCCGCATCAGTGTTCAGCACCAGCATCTGGAAGGATTTCTTGTAGTCGCGCATGTCGCCTTCTCCGGCGATGCGGACGGAGCGTTTGTCGTCGAAAATCCAGGTCAGCGAGTATCTTCCCTTTTTGTACCCGGTGTATTTGACATCAAAGTAGGGGGCGTTGATCTTGACGAACGCCCGATCGGTGTTCGAGAGCTTCTCGGCGGGGATTTTCGCGTTGATGATCGTCCCTCGGGCGAGTTCGACCAACTGGGCGTATTCCTCGGGCGAGAGTTTCTCCTCTCCGCCGAGTCCCAGCCATGCGCATCCGGCCACAATCAAGACGAGCAGGCACGGCATGCAAGACAGCGACATACCACGGGCCACATTTTTCATAACCATCTTTCCTCCGAATCTACTCCATCATACGATTTGAATATATCCGTCGAGCGTGTCGTTTTCCATGGGGAAAGGCTGATCGCCCATTGAGGGGCGGGGTGGCGCGCGCACGATCTATCACCGCACATCCCGCTTGACATGGGCGGGAGGCGCTGTATGGTAAAATTCCGTTTTTTCATGCGGGTGTAGCATAGTGGTAATGCATCGGCTTCCCAAGCCGACGACGAGGGTTCGATTCCCTTCACCCGCTCCAACTCTTCTCCCCCTTCTCCCTCGTCCTCCCGCCTGTTGTTCCGATGTGCGAGATTGACAGCTTGGCGTGTGGCGGCGATCGCATCGGCATCGCACACCAGCGTTGCTCTTCAAACGGAGTGAGACCATTCGCCCTCCCCGGCGCTAATGCCTTCATGGACGTGGCGGAGTGGAAGAGAGGGGGTACATTAAAGTATGATTACTTTTTCAGTATGGAGCCGGAGATGAGGAGAAGAGTGCTTGTTACTGGGGCGTCGGGGATGCTTGGCGCGGACATCGCCCTGACGCTTGAGGCGTATGGTGGCTATTCCCTCATTCGCGCATGCCATGCGCCACGCTCCGGCGGGTACGTTTCCGCCGACATCTCCTCTCCGCATGGCGTGAAGATTCTGGCGGCGAAGGAGTGGGACGTTGTCGTACATTCTGCCGCATGGCGCGAGCCCGACAAATGCCAGAAAGACCGCGCGGCGGCCTTTCGGATCAATTGCGACGCCACCGCGTTGCTGGCGGAAGAGGCGCGGCGGCGCGGGGCTTTTTTCATCTACATCTCCACGGATTACGTCTTTCCCGGCACGCATCCGCCCTATGGCGAGGATGACGAGCCTCATCCGATCAGCATCTACGGGGAAAGCAAACTCGCCGGCGAGAGGAAAGTGGCGGAGTTCTGCGGGTACGCCCACGCCATCCTGCGTGTCCCGATCATGTATGGGGCGGCGCTCGGTGTCGAGAAGTCCCCTCTCATCGCCTCGGCCATCAAGGCGATCAACTCCCCGTCAGGCTGGATGGAGGACGTCGTTGTCCGCTATCCCACCTATACTGGCGATGTTGCGGAGGTGGTGGCGTTTATCTTGAAGATGGGCTGTTGCGGCATCTTCCATTTCTCCGGGCAGGATAAAACCACGAAATACGGTATTGCCACGACGATTGCCGGAATTCTGGGGAAGAGCGTCGACCACATCAGGCGGGTTGACGAGCTTCCCGCGGGCGAGGCCCCGCGTCCGCTCGACGCCCATCTCGGCATGGACAGGCTGCGCAGTCTCGGACTTCCTTTGCCGATGCCTTTCAAACAGAGGGTGGAGGTGATCCTGAACTCGGCGACCTATCAGGGGCTCGGTGGTTGTCTCAGGGGATCCTGAGGAGGGCCGTGTGCTCGGCGGCGAAGGCGCGCAGGATGAG
>CAYTFM010000022.1:27482-35737 GCA_964436735.1 uncultured Victivallales bacterium
CGTTTTGGCAGGCCGCTTCCGCGCCCGCGCTGATCAGGACCACCAGCAGGATGAGGGCGAGCGAGACGACGATAAGCGGCGGGCCGAGTTCCCGGTAGTCGACATACCGCGGCTGCTCGAAAGAAGTCTTCTCGATTTTGTCGATTTCCTCCATGGCTTTTGAAAGTCCTTCCGCGTCAGCCGCTTTGTAATACTTGCCACCGGTGGTGTCGGCGATCTTCTTGAGGAGCTCCTCGTCGAACTCGTCCTGCAGTTGCGCCCACTGGTCGCCCCACAGCCCCTTTTGCAGGATGAAGGCGTTCTTGCTGCCGATGCCGACGGTGTAGATGGCGACGTTGTAGGTCTTGCCCAGTTTGGCCGCCTGGAGCGGGCTGAGGCGCTGGTTGACGTTGTTGCGTCCATCGGTGAAGAGCACCATGACGCGTCGCTTTGAGTCGGAGTCCCTCAGCCGGTTGATGCCGCTTGAGAGCGGGCCGGCGATACCCGTGGCCTCTCCGATCACGCCGGCGTCCACGGCGTCGAGATGCTGGAAGAGCCAGCTGTGGTCGAGTGTCGGGGGGCAGGCGACGTAGGGGAGGGGTGCGAAGACGACCAGGCCGATGCGGTCATTGGGGCGTCGCTCGATGAATTGCTTGATCTCCTGCTTGGCGACGTCGATGCGTGGCTTGAAGCGGCCCGAGGCGGCGCCGCGGCTCATCTCGTTGCGGCTGATGCCGGCCGGCACGTCGATTGATTTCATGCTGCCGGACAGGTCGAGGCAGAGGACGATGTCGATGCCTTCAGCCCGTTGGGTGAGTTCCTCGATGCCCTTCTGGGGGCGGGCCAGGGCGACGATCATCACGGCGATGCCGGCGACGGCCAGGCAGAGTGGGAGGGAGAAGAGGGAGAACCTCCTGGTCGGCGTCGACGCGGCGAACGGTTTCAGCCACGGCAGCAGAACCGTGGGCCGCTTTCTGCGGATCGCCCATACGGTCAAAAGCGCCAGCGGGATCAGCAACAGGAGATACCAGGGCGACTCGAAACGGCCCTCGCCCGCCAGCCCTCCTCCTGTCAGATCAATCAGGTGGAAGAGGGCGTTCTTCACGGTTGTAAATGATTCCCAGATCATGCGTTTGTGTGCTCCGTGCTGCCGTGTTGTCCAGACTCCGCCACCTTTGGCTCGGTCTTGTCAGGGATGGTGCCGGTGACGAGATCGGCGGCGTGGTCGATGGTCTCTGCGATCATCTCGTGGGGGGCGTCCCAGCGGGCGAATTTCACCATGTCAGCCGAGGTCATGAACTCGCGGAGGAAATTCCGGTCGCTGTTTTTGAGTGGACTGTCGGCGCTGTCCAGATTGCGGAGGAACTCGTCGGTCGTCTGCCGCGGGGCATGGATGCGGAACCGCTCCTCGAGGTAGTTGCGGACGATGTCGGTCAGAGCCGAGACGCACTCAAGCGGACGCATCTCGCCAGCGTCGAAGCCTTTGTGCAGACTTTTCAGATCGGCCAAGGCCACGATCCACGGAGGCAGTCGCGGCGCGGGCTCAGACGCCTTCCGCCGTATCATGAGGTAGAGGAGGAGTCCAAGGATGGCGAGCGCCGTCACGCCCCCGGCCACATACACCCACCGCGGTGTGGCGGGTGGCGGGAGTTTTCCCGCTATCGTCAGATCGGCGCGCGCCATGTCGGGAAGCGGTTCCGAGACGAGTTTCGGGATGTCGAGCTCGAACGGCATCGTCTTGCCAGAGCCATCCACGAAGGAGACGCGCAGCTTGCCCTCGGGGATTTCGCCAAGGACGAACGGCTGGATGGCGCAATCGATATCCCATGTTGCCGTCCCCCACTGGATGGCGCGTATCTGCGGAGATGGTTGATTCACCAGTTGTGAGCCCTCGCCGGGTTTCGCCTCGATGGTTGTCGGCACTTTGCTCCAGGGGGCGACGAACTCGTAGCGGGCGCCGAGTACGGAGCCTATCCGTGTTTTGCCGTCAGCGGGCGAGAGCGTTGTCGTCGCATGGACAACAGGAAGGTCGCCCGCCGCGACGTGGCGGTATTTGAGATAGCAGGCCGCGGCACCCGCCACAAGGGCGACGAGAAGACCAGCCAGCAGGCAAACCAATGTTTTTTTAATAATCTTCATATAGCGACGATTCCCGCACATACATCCGCTGCTGCGGAGATTTTCATTTCAACTTTATTCACGCCCCAAAGGGGCATTCACAGCGTAGCCTGGGGCAGCGCCCCAGGTAAAAAGCATCCAACTTACACCAACCCTGAAGGGGTTGTCCAACGGTTCCCCAACGGTTTGGAGAAGGCCTTCAGCCTTCACCATTTCTTCTATCCCACCCAGGGCGGGGCTTCGCTTGCCCTGGGCTACGATGGATATCCCCGATGGGGATAAAAACCGGCACCAAAACCAACTTCCCGAACACAACCTAATCCATGAGTCTAATGCGTTTTCCGTTCCCGTTGCCTAAAGAATGACATCAGCGGCTTGACCAGATCGTCTCCGCATCGGATGTCGACGAGATCCACCTGAGCCCTCGTGCACACCTGGCGGCTGGCCTGGTGGAGTCGGACGGCTTGTTCATTGAGATTCGAGACGAGTTGCCCACTGCCCGCGTTGAAGAAGCCTTGCGCGCCAGTCTCGGCATCCTCAAAGGAGATCGCCGCCATCTTCGGGAGCGCGAGTTCGACCGGATCAAGCACCCGCACTGCGATGATGTCATGCCGCTTGTTCGCCACCATCAGCAGCTTCGCATAGTCCTTCTCGTTGATGAAATCGCTGATGAGGAACACGACCGCCCGCTTTCTCAGCACTCGCATCAGGTTCTGCAGCGCGGCGCCGATGTCCGTGCCCTTGCGCTGCGGCTTCCGCGCCACCAGTTCCCGGATCAGGCGCAGGCCGTGCGACCGCCCCGACTTCGGCGGCAGGTACAGTTCCACCTGGTCGGTGAAAAGGAGAAGACCGACCTTGTCGTGGTTTCTGATGGCGCTGAAGGCGAGGAGCGACGCCGTTTCGACCACGACATCGTTCTTCGTCTTGGCGCCGCTGCCGAACCGCTCGGAAGCCGAGGCGTCGACGGCCAGGACAACCGTCAGCTCGCGCTCTTCCATGTATTTCTTCACATAGGGCGTTCCCATGCGTGCGGTGACGTTCCAGTCGATGTCGCGGACGTCGTCGTCGGACGTGTACTCTCGGACCTCGTCGAACTCGATGCCGCTGCCTTTGAAGACGCTGTGGTAGGCGCCGGCGGTGAGCTCGTCGACCATCCGCCGCGTGCGGATCTCGATCTTTCTGACTCTGGCTAAAAGGTCTTTCGAGATCATTGGTAATGTCCGTTGTCAGTTGTCCGTTGTCAGTTGAGATTTTGTGCCCAACGGGACACAAAATCTTAGGGGACCAGCAACTCGTCGAGGATCTTCTTGATGATGTCGTTGGAGGTGAGGTTCTCGGCCTCGGCCTCGTAGCTGATGATGATGCGGTGGCGGAGGATGTCGGGCGCGACGTTCTTGACGTCCTGCGGCACGACGTACGCCCGGCCATCCATGAACGCCGCGGCCTTGGCGGAGAGCGCCATCATGATGGCGGCGCGGGGCGACGCCCCGTACTGGATGAGCGAGTCGAGCTCCTTCAGATTCGCCTTGCCCTGGCGCGGGGAGAGCTGGGCGCGCTCCTTCGGCCGCGAGGCGATCGTGATGTCCAGTATGTACTCGGTGATCTTGTCCTCCATGATGATCTTGTCGACCCACTTGCGGGCGTTGATGATGTCGTCGAAGGTCGCCACCGAGAGGGCTTCGAGCTTGAGTTCGGGATGGGCGATGCGCTCGACGATCAGCCGCTCCTCGTCGCGTGGCGGATAGGTGATGTCGAGTTTGAACATGAAGCGGTCGATCTGCGCCTCGGGAAGGGAGTACGTTCCCTCGTGCTCGATCGGATTCTGGGTGGCCATCACGAGGAACGGGTACGGCATCTTGAACGTCTGTCCGGCGATCGTGACCTGTCCCTCCTGCATGCACTCCAGCAGCGCGCTCTGCACCTTGGCGGGCGCGCGGTTGATCTCGTCGGCGAGGGCGATGTTGGCGAAGACCGGTCCTTTTTTCACGCTGAAGGTGTTGTCCCGCGGATTGTAGATGTTGGTGCCGACGACGTCGGCCGGGAGCAGGTCCGGGGTGAACTGGATGCGCGAGAAGGTGCCGTTGAGGGCCTGGGCCACGGTTTTGACCGCCAGCGTCTTGGCGAGGCCGGGAAGCCCTTCCAGAAGGATGTTGCCGTTCGCGATCAACGAGAGGATCATGCGGTCGATGAGTTTCTGCTGTCCGACAATGACCCGTCCGATCTCGGTCCTGAGCTTCGGGATGAACGCCGACGCCTCGCGCACGCCATTCTGCAGTTCCTGAATCTCGCTCTTATCCATGTATCACCTCGACTTGGTTGTGGTATTACATTCCGCGGGGCTATGCCATAAGAGACACCGGATTTGCGACGTTTGTTCCACGCCGAAACAGAAACCGTTACGACGCATCCGCGAAAACCCGTTGTCATCCTTGATAAAATATCCCCTAAAACGTAAATTAAATGTTTCCCATCGCTGGAAAACAGGGTTTATGGATTATGGCACGGCAAGGGGAGGGCTGCGCCTATATCGCCCCGGTCGTCGCTGACGCGCAGGTTTCCAGACCTCCCATCATCGTGAGGACGTTGACGTTTATGAGAAAAGACACCCCTCGACACTACCATCCGGGGCAGACCGGACTGTACGACTTCGCAAACGAGCACGACGCCTGCGGCGTCGGTTTCGTCGTCAACATCGACGGCACGCAGACGCATCAGATCGTCGAGCGGGGCATCGAGGTGCTCGAGCACTTGCTGCACCGCGGCGCGCTTGGCGGCGACAACAAAACCGGCGACGGTGCCGGCTTGCTCATGCAGATCCCCGACGAATTTCTCCGCGCGGCGGCGGCCTCGACGTCCGTCACGCTTCCCGCCGTCGGCGAATACGGTGCCGGGATGGTCTTCCTCCCTGACAGCGCGAAGCTCGACTCGTCGTGCCGCAAGATGGTGGAGGAGAAGGTGAAAGCGGAGGGGCTTTCTGTGCTTGGGTGGCGAGATGTTCCGACGGACGCCAGCTGTCTGGGGAGAATGGCGGCGGAGTCGTGTCCGCGTGTCGCCCAGGTCTTCGTGGGCAAACCCGCATCCATGGGTGCTGACGCCTTTGAGCGGCGGCTGTACATCGCCCGACGGCTGATCGAGCGGGCGGCCGCGGAGCTTGATGGCGTCGGAGAGTCGTTCTATGTCGTCAGCTTGTCTTCTCAAACCATTGTCTACAAAGGGCTTCTGCTGGCGGATCAGATTCCTCTCTTTTACCCGGATCTCCGCGACGCGCGGCTCAAGAGCGCGCTTGCGCTGGTGCATCAGCGCTACAGCACCAACACCTTCCCGACATGGCGGCTCGCGCAGCCGTTCCGTTTCCTCGCGCACAACGGTGAGATCAACACCCTTCGCGGCAACATCAACCAGATGCGGGCCCGCGAGCGGACGCTCCGCTCGGAGCTTTTCGCCGACGAGATCGAGAAGCTGTTTCCGATCGTCCAGGAGGGCATGAGCGACTCCGCCTGCCTTGACAACGCCCTCGAGTTCTTCGTGGCGGCCGGCCGCTCGCTGCCGCACGCCATGATGATGCTTGTGCCGGAGGCCTGGGGCGAGAAGTATCGCATGGCGTCCGACCTGCGCGGCTTCTTCGAATATCACGCCGGCTTGATGGAGCCGTGGGATGGTCCCGCCGCCATAGCCTTCTCGAACGGCAAGTCGATTGGCGCGATACTTGACCGCAATGGTCTGCGTCCCGCGAGATACACGATCACAAAGGACGGCTTCATGGTTCTCGCCTCGGAGACTGGCGTGCTTGACATCCCGTCCGAGAACGTCGAGCGGAAAGGCCGCCTCGCCGCCGGGCAGATGGTCTATGTCGACCTTGAGCGTAAACGCGTCCTGTTCAACAAGGAGATCAAGGCGCACATCGCCCGCCGTCATCCGTACCGTCGGTGGGTTGGCGAGAACAAGATCGCCATGGGCGAGATGCTCAACACGGTGGTGCCGCCGGTCGTCGACCGCCACACGTTGCTTGATCGCCAGAAGCTTTTCGGCTACACCCGCGAGGAGTTGCGCATGATCATCGAGCCCATGGCCGCCACGGGCCATGAGCCCACTGGTTCCATGGGAAATGATGCCGCGTTGGCGGTGCTTTCCGACAAGCCGCAGCTGCTCTTCGCCTATTTCAAACAGCTCTTCGCCCAGGTGACGAACCCGCCCATCGACCCGATCCGCGAGGAGCTGGTCATGAGCTTGACCACCTTCATCGGCAACGTGCGCAACATCCTCGTCGAGACGCCGGAGCACGCCCATCTGGTCAAGCTCAAGTCGCCGATCCTCACCAACCAGGCGCTCGAGCGGCTCGCGAACTCGCCGTTACCCACGTTCCAGTCCGACATCCTGCCGATAGGCTTCACGGCGGGCGGCGGCGGAGCCGCATTGCAGTCCGCGCTTGACAAGCTTGCGGACACCGCCGAGAAGGCCATTCTCGGGCAGGGGAAGAGCGTCCTTGTGCTCTCCGACCGCGATCTCCCGTCCGGGCACGTTCCGATCCCGTCGCTGCTCGCGCTGTCCGCCGTCCACCAGCACTTGGTGCGCAAGGGTATACGCACGAAGACCGCGCTGCTTGTCGAGACGGGCGAGGCGAAGGAGATCATGCATTTCGCTCTTCTGCTTGGCTTCGGGGCGACGGCCATCAATCCATACCTCGCGCTTGAGACCGCGGCGGAGATGGCGCAGGCGGGGCTGCTTGGCCCGAAGGTCGACGCCGTGAAGGCGATCGAGAATTACATCAGTGCGGTCGACCACGGTCTGCTCAAGATTATGTCAAAGATGGGCATATCGACGCTCCGCAGCTACCGCGGCGCGCAGATTTTCGAGGCGGTGGGCATCGCGGCGGACGTGGTGGCGCGGTATTTCACCGGCACGGCCTCGCGCATCGGCGGCATCGGCATCGACATCATCGCCACTGAGGCGGAGGAGCGTCATCACAAAGCTGCCACCATGCGTCCCGGCGCGCCGCGTCTCCTCGAGTCCGGCGGCCAGTATCATTATCGCAAGGGAGAGGAGAACCATCTCTGGACTCCCGAGACGATCACCAAGCTCCAGATGGCCACCCGTCAGAACGACGAGAAGCTCTATCGGGAATACGCCGCCTTGATCAACAACCAGGAGAAGCGGCTGTGCACGCTGCGCGGTCTTTTCACGTTCAAGAAGCGGACGCCGGTGCCGATCGAGGAGGTCGAGCCGGTCGAGTCGATCATCAAGCGATTCGTCACCGGTGCCATGTCCTTCGGTTCGTTGAGTAAGGAGGTCCATGAGACGCTCGCCATCGCCATGAACCGTCTCGGGGCCATGAGCAACAGCGGCGAGGGTGGGGAGGATCCCGCCCGCTACACGCCGCTACCCAACGGGGACAGCCTCTGCAGCGCGATCAAGCAGGTCGCCAGCGGGCGTTTTGGCGTCACTATTGAATATCTCAACAACTGCCGGGAGTTACAGATCAAGATCGCCCAAGGAGCGAAGCCTGGCGAAGGCGGCCAGTTGCCTGGGCACAAAGTCGAGAAGCCGATCGCCAAGGTCCGTCATTCGACGCCGGGCGTCACGCTGATCTCGCCTCCGCCGCATCACGACATCTACTCAATCGAGGATCTGGCCCAGCTCATCTATGATCTGAAGAATTCCAATCCCACCGCCCGCATTTCCGTGAAGCTCGTTTCCGAGGTGGGTGTTGGCACCGTCGCGGCGGGTGTGGCGAAGGGGCACGCCGACATGGTGTTGATCAGCGGTCACGACGGCGGCACGGGCGCCTCGCCGTTGACCTCCATCAAGCATGCCGGCATCCCGTGGGAGCTTGGCCTCGCCGAGACGCAACAGACTTTGGTGCTCAACCACTTGCGCGACCGCATCCGGGTGCAGACCGACGGACAGATGAAAACGGGACGAGACGTGGTGATAGGCGGACTGCTCGGTGCGGAGGAGTTTGGCTTCGGCACCGCCCCGCTGGTCGTCTGCGGATGCGTGATGATGCGCAAGTGCCACTCGAACACCTGTCCCGTGGGCGTCGCCACGCAGGATCCCGAGTTGCGCAAGCGCTTCGCCGGCAAACCCGAGCATGTGATCAACTTCTTCACGTTCATCGCCCGCGAGATCCGCGAATATCTCGCCGCCCTTGGTTTCAAAAC
>CAYTFM010000022.1:35747-45546 GCA_964436735.1 uncultured Victivallales bacterium
ATAGACAAGGAAATTCGTCAAAAGAACGAGGCCGAGTCTCTGTTCGGATCAACCGCGTCAACTGAGCCGGACGACGGCGCCGCTCCGCGCCTTGGACCTAAGTTTACCAAATCTTCGGGAGTCATCTCGCCGCCCTTGGTTTCAAAACGTTCGAGGAGATGGTTGGCCGCGCGGATCTTCTTGAGGTCAACGAGGCCCTCAACTTCTGGAAGACGAAGAACCTTGACTTCTCAAAAATCTTCACGGTGCCTGAGGATCAGTCGCTGCCTCGGCGCTGCCTCAAGCCGCAGGATCACGGGATCGACAAAGCGTTCGACGTCAAGCTGATAAAGCATGCGAAGATCGCCCTTGAGAAGGGCAAGACCGTCGAGATCGACCTGCCGATCCGCAACGTCGACCGCACCGCCGGGACGATGCTTTCCAGCGCGATCGCCAAGCAGTACGGTCTCAAGGGGCTGCCCGATGACACCATCAAAGCGACGTTCCGCGGCTGTGCCGGACAGAGCTTTGGGGCGTTTCTCGCCCATGGTGTCACGTTCACCCTGATCGGCGAGGCGAACGACTATGTCGGCAAAGGACTTTCCGGTGGAAAAATCATTGTCCGTCCGCCCGAGGAGGCGACGTTCGACCCCTCCGAGAACATTCTTGTGGGCAACGTGCTGCTCTACGGCGCGACCGGGGGCGAGATCTACATCAATGGACGGGCTGGCGAGCGTTTCGCCATCCGCAACAGCGGAGCGACCGCGGTTGTCGAAGGGGTGAGCGATCACGGCTGCGAGTATATGACGGGTGGCCGCGTGGTCGTCCTTGGGAGCACTGGGGTCAATTTCGCCGCCGGAATGAGCGGGGGAATCGCCTATGTCCTCGACGAGACTGGCGACTTCAATGAATTCTGCAATCTTGAGATGGTGGATCTCGATCCCGTCGAGGAGCGCGCCGACATCGAAGAGCTCAGGTCGTTGCTTGAAAGCCACCTGCGTTATACGGGCAGCGGCAAGGCGAAGCGCATCCTCGACTACTGGGACGGCATGCTTCCCAAATTCCTCAAAGTCTTCCCCGTGGAGTACCGAAAGGCTCTGGGAAAGATGATGAAGGAGGACGAGCGGGTGTCTCGCGAGATCACGAACGATTAAGTTTTTCCGGCAACCGGAAAAACTATTACGGCTGATAGTCGGTGTAGCGTTTGGCACCGTAGGTGCGGCGATCGCCGATCTGCATGTCGATGTCGCACTTTGTCGGCTGTCCGTCGATTTCCAGGACCTCGTATCCGACAAATCCAGACTTGACCAGCTTCGCCAGAACTTGCAGGAATTTGTCCTTCTCCTCTGGCGAGAGGCTGGCGAAGCCGGATAATCTGTCGGAGTTTCCGAGGTTCATAAACGAATCCACGGCGCTGAACACTTTCATGGTGTCTTGTGAGACATGGTTGGCGACTGGTGGGAACGTCCATGAGCCTCCACCTACTTCTTTTTCGGCGCGGGCGGCGGGTTTGTCACCGTCGATCGGGTTCCAGATTGGAACCGTCTGGCCGGCGCTCCCGTAGCTCTCGACTCTCGCTCCCATTGTCGTCCCCCATTTCCGGATCCAGGCCGTGGTGATCGTTGCTGACCACAGGATATAGATCGGCTGGACCGGGAGGAAGTTTAGCCCAAATCCCAAAACTTCCGCTCGTGGAGCTCCACAAGCGGAAGTTCTGGAATTATGGGCTGAAGCGGCGGCCGCCGTCTATGTAGAGGATCTGCCCGGTGACGTTCGGGGTGGCAGCCAGATAGACGCAGGCGTCGGCGACCTCGGCAGGGGCGATCCGGCGTCCGAGAGCAGTTTTGGAGAGTTCGACGCGCATCGCCGATCCCTCCATGCCTTTTGGTGGGAGGATGGGGCCGGGGGCGACGGCGTTGACCCGTGTGCGCGGAGCCCACTGGACGGCCGCCATCACCGTCGCCTCCGCCAAAGCCTTTTTCGACAATGTGTAGCCGCCGCCTTGTGGATCCGTTCCGGCGATGCGCTGGTCGAGTAGATTCACCACGCAGCCGTTGGCAATGTGTTGAAGGTGGAATAAGGTCATCAGGCGGAGTGGAGCCCAGAAGTTGACGGCGAATTGCTCCTGCGCATGGGCGGGAGACTCTTCGGCGAGAGGAGTCGAGCCGAAGATGGAAGCGTTGTTGACCAATATTTCAGCGCCGCCCGCCATATGAAGAAGGTTTTCGACCAGCGAGGGGTCGGTGAGATCTCCTTTGAGCGCCGCATGCCCAGCCTGTCGGCCGCCAAGCTCCTCGAGCAATGCGAGAGCCGCCGGCTCAGACCGATGATAGTGCATCGCCACTCGTGAGCCGGCGGCGGCGAACGCCCGGCAGATCGCCGCGCCGATGCGCGTTCCACCGCCCGTCACCAGAACTTTCCGCTCTCGCAGCATATCGTGCGTCATGACGTCGACTGCCTTATCCTCGTTTCCCATCCTTTACCATAAACGCATGGCGGGATGAAGCAAGCGTCGCGGAGCAGGTATGAAAAACCGGGATCCGTGGTGTATAGTACACGTTGAGGCAGGAAGGGCATGTGGTCAAACAACTCTCATGCAAGGAGGCGCACATGGTAAAAAACATCAAGGTCGCTCTGGCGTTGACGCTCGCGCTCGGATTTCTCGTCGGCTGCTCGCTCATTCGTGACAATAGGAGGCAATACCACGAGAATCACGCGTCGGTCGAAGAGCTTGCGGTTTCCATCGACAAGATGCCCGAGGCCGTGAACAAGTTTATAACGAAGAGCGGGTTCACGGTGACCGACACCCAGAACACCGCCATCGACGGCAAGTATGAGGCCGATGGGCCGGACAGCCGTTTCATGGTCATCACCTACAAGAAGCTCGAGGACAACAAGACCAAAGTCTTCCTGCGCGTCGGCGCGGCTGGAGACAAGGACAAGGAGAAAGTCCTGATGGGAGAGCTGAAAAAGGAGCTGGGCGTCAAATAGCCATCCCGGAGACGGGAATCGCATCGGCCTGGTACGTCATTAATGGCGGCCAGGCCTTTTTGATGACGTAAAACGAGGGAAAATAAAACGTAAAATGTGAGGCGGCGCTTTATCCTTTACGTTTCACGTTTCACGTCATTCGATTCACGCCACTGGCCGTCGACAAGGATTTGATGGGGTTTGAAGCGGGATTTGTAAGCCATCTTCCTCGAGTCCGCCACGTGGAAGCCCAGATAGAGCCATGACTTGCCCATTTCCCGGGCGATCTCGATCTGCTTGAGAATCGAGAAGACGCCGGGACCAGATGGAGCGAACTCGAGGTTGTAGGAGAAATAGACGCTGCTGAGCGAGTCGGGCATGACATCGATCCAGCCGACGCCCATAAGACGCCCCCCCTTCCTGTAGCGGATCAGCTGGGTGGTCATGGGGGAGTCGACATGGAGGTAGGAGTAGATGTTGGTGTCGACGTCGTGTTCAGAGCCATGTCGGCGGATCACATAGTCCCGGTATAGCTGGAAATCCTCCTCCTCGAAGCTTGGCGGGGTGAGTGTCCAGGTCACATCGTGGTTGCGCTTCAAATTGCGTCGTTGGGATCTGTCGGGGGTGAATTTGTTGACATCCACTCTGAGAGGGACGCATTCCTTGCAGTTCGGGCAGTGGTTTTGGTAGAATGAGCTGCCGCTCCGACGCCAGCCGAAACTTTGAAGCCCTTCATACAGTCGGGGATCGATGCCGAGGACGACAAAGGAATGATTCACCCACTCCCGGTTGTCGAGATAGGGACAGGCTCCATTGTTGTTGACGAACACTTTGACTTGCATATTTTATTTCCTAAAATCTTCCATGCCTGTGGCGTTTGGTAATAAAGTAGTCGCGGGAACGACGACGGAAATAAAAGAGAAAACAATTTTGGCGACAAAATTGTTTTCGGTATTGTTTGACTTTGATACGATAATTTTTGCGAAGCAAAAATTACTGGGAGAAGCCGGGGAGCCACAGATAGTAGAAGCCGGGGCGCAGTTGGGCAAGGCTTTCAAATGGTCCCAGGCTCACCAAGGAGAAGCTGCCTTGGCGGCTCTCCGCGGCGTTGTTGTAGAGGGTGTCATTGGGGAACTCCTTGCGCCGATACGCCACGACTTTGGCGTCGTCGTCGAGTCCGGCAAGCTTCTTTGCCGAGGCGGTGGCGTCGGCGAGATAGCCTATCTCGTCCACCAGTCCGAGGCGGAGGGCGTCGTTGGCCAGGAAGACGCGGGCGGAGGCGACCTCGGCTTTCGCCTGCTCGTCAAGCTTGCGATGAGTGGCGGCCAGTGTCACGAAACGGGTGCCAAGCTCGTCGATCAATTTCTGGAACATCGCCTCCTCTTCTTGCGACGGTTGACGGAAAGGCGACCCCATATCCTTGTTCAAGCCAGACTTGACGACGTCGACGCCCACGCCGATCTTGTCCATGAGGCCATGTATTTTCGGCCTGACGAGAAGGACGCCGACCGAGCCGGTGACGGTCGTGGGGTGGGCGAAGATCCGATCAGCCGACAGAGCCACGTAGTAGCCGCCGGACGTCGCCACATCCATGAAGACGGCGACGATTTTCACGTTATTCTTTTGTTTGAAGTTGAGAATCTCCTGGTAGAGGATGTCACTTGCGGTTGTGGAGCCCCCCGGCGAGTCGACTTTCAGCAGAAGAGCCTTGATGCGGTCATCCTTCTCGGCCATACGCAACTGGGCCACCACGCTCTCGACCATGCTGGGGGCGCTGTGGAGCAGACCACCGCCCGGGGCGTCGGAGATGATGCCGTCGATGGAGATCACCAGGACTTTTTCCGATCCGTCGCCGTCGATCACATGTTCCCGAAGCGGCTCAGGCTTGTCGCTGAACACATTGAAGGAGGCGGAGCAGCCGGTGAGCAGAAGAGAAATCCCTACAGCAGCGGCTGTCGCCGCAGATGGGTAGATGCGAATACTCCAGCCTTTCACGTTCATGCCACTATCTCAGTCTTTTACCTGGGGGCTTCCGGATTCTTCGCCGTTCCGCCGTGTCTTGCCGCGACGCCTTAGAAGGCATTGGGATTGGGGTCTTTGAACGCTTTCGGGCTTATTTTGTTTGAGCCGCAGTTTGGACATTTTCGATTGGCGGTCAACCAGTCCATGCGTTCCGCCCTGTTGTTGTTTTCGCTTTTAATCGGGATCTCGGGCTCGTGGTACGGGAACTCAAATTGACATTTGCCGCATTTCCAGGTGATTCCTACCCGTTCACCGCATTTGCTGCACTTACAGGACGGATCGCTGATGTCGACAATGTTTCGGACCTCTTGGGTGGGGCATTTGTCGCATGCCACTAATTGGACGGAGCCTTCGATTGGACGATCACGGAAATATTTCAGCATTTGGTGGGAAAGCACTCCCGCAAAAACCACCAACGATAGGACAAATAATATGATGCCTCTGAAATTCCTGTCTTTTTTCATCCGTTCAAGGAATTTGTCGATATCCATGACCTAGTTTCCCTCCCTTCCCATCGCATATATCCCGCGGATTTCCGCCTGTGACATAGCTCGTTTGAAAATCTGAAATTCATCGATGCGTCCATTAAACATGTAGGAGATGCCGCCGCTTTCCATCCGCGCCCCTCCAAGAATGAACGTTGTTGTAGTATGGGTTCCCGTCGCGTTTTGGTTGCCGCTGTATATGCTGGAGCTAATTTTCTTTCCTTCTCCATCGACGTACACGCATGTGTACCCGCCCGCCATGCCATCATACACCAGGGCGATACACCTCCACCGTGACGCAAGCGACACATCTTTGGTGCCGACATCATCCTCCCATCCCCGACAGATCGTGAAGAGGTCGTACTGGATCGCGCTTCCCTGCGAGCCGTCTGAAAGGATGGTACTCTTCTGTGAATACACATCGTATTGTGCGATATTGTACCATTCGCATTTGGCGAAGATGCAGTTATAGGCGTCAACTCTATCGAATTTGACCCACACGACAACGGTGAAACTATCTTTTGGGGTGAAATCGAGGGCTTCTGTCCCGGGGATCTCCACATAGCAGTGGCTTCCGTTGAATTGCAGAGCTTTCTTGAATCTGCCGAACCTTCCTCCACTGGTGACCCACTGGAAGTGTGGATTGTTGTCGGTGGTTTTAAGAATGCCGTTGTACATCGCCGAATCGTATCGCACGGTGGCATCGCTGCCGAAGCAGGTGTTGGTGAGGGTGGTGCCGGTGCCTTCCTGGAAATTGAAGTTGACCACGCAGGCGGGATCGTTGCTCAGCATTTTGTTGAACGCCAGCCATCTGGTGAATTTCGCCCGTATTCTGGCGTCGCGCAGCGCAGGGAGTAGAATAGTGGCAAGGATGGCGAAGATGACGGTGACGATCAGAATCTCGATGAGGGAGAAACGGATCCGCAAGCGGATGTGCGGTTTGTTACTGTTTAAGAAACCTTCGGATGGTTGTGAACGGCTGGTGTTCATGCTCATCCCTCCTTGTGTTGGGTTGTTTCCTGAGACGTCGGCGTAATTGCTATGGAGCCATCAGGCTCATGGCATGATGACTTTGTTGGAATCGAGGTTGGGGGCAAGGCTGGGGGGAACAGGGAATGAGTCCTTGCTCTTACAGTTTGGGCACACGCACATTTTTGATTCAACAAGGTCTTTAAGGTTGCGATATTTCTTGGGATCTTTATCCCTGTTGCTCGGAGGTTCGGGGAACTCAAAACCGCACCTCCGGCATTTTTGGAGCTGTTGCACCTTCTCCCCGCATTTTTGGCAACAGGGCTTCTGTTCCACGATATCCACAATCTGGTAAAGTTTTTTATCCTGGCATTTGTCGCAGTAGAGCACGTGGACGGCTCCTGGGGGCACCTCTGGCGCCACCCAAAAGAATTTCACAAGAAGCACCACCACCAGCACAAGTGTGAGAACGACAAAAACGCCGAGTTCCAGCATGGTTTGGTGCTTCCTAAGGAAATTCTCCCATTCCTGCGGGATTATCATACGCTCATTCCCTTCCCATTTCGTACATTCCTGCGATTTCGGCACTCGTCAATCCTCTTTTAAAAAGCATGAACTCGTCCATGCGGCCTTTGAAGATGAAGGCGGGATTGACGTACAAAATGTTGTCGACCGAGCTGTTTCCCGCCACGTAGGTCGAGGGCGACCAGTATTTGCGGTAGCACCCGGCTCCACCAAGGACACAGGGGATGTTGAGGGAGTTTGTCCAGTCGGTGGCACTAGCGGTCGCGGGATCCTCGGTGGTGTAGTTGACGAAGGTGCCAAGCGGCTTGCCGTTGACGAAGCCCATGATTTGGCATTCGACCTCTTTCCCTTTGACGATGTCGCGGACGTAGGTGTAGCGCAGGGCGAGATGCGTCCAGCCCGTCTGATTGAAGTCGACATCGGTGGACAGCCAGGTGATGCATTGCGTGAAGGCGTCGACGTCGAACGAGCCCTGACCTTTCGAGCCGGCGAAGGGATGTGCGTACATATCGAACTGCGCGGACGCGTCGGCGGCCGTTCCCCACAGGCTTTTGGAGAAGGGGCAGTCGCCAAAGCCGAAGGTGTCGAACTTCAGCCAGCAGCAGACGGTGAAATCAGTCCACGGGGTGAAATTGACCGACTCGGTGGTTGGAATGCTGACATAGGTGTCAGTGCCGTTGAATTGGAGAGCCCTTTTCCATTTGCCGAAACGCCCGCCGGGAATCCATTTGAAATTGTGGTTGGTGCCGGTGGCGTTGCTCATCAGCGTGCCGTTGTACTTGGTGCTGTCAAAGCGTATGTCACTGCAGGCGAGGGCGGTGTTGTTCAGCGTGTTGCCGCTTCCTTCTTGAAAGTTGTAATTGATGACGCAGTCGGGGTCGTTGCTCCAGGTTTTGTTGTAGGCCAGCCAGCGGACGAACTTCGCTCTCTGGCGTGATTCATTCAGACCAGGCAGGAGGATGGAGGCGAGGATCGTGACGATGACCATCGCAATGAGGATCTCGATGAAGGTGGAATGTCGACGGACAAAAGGCCTGGGGAAGGTGATTTTCCGCAGGGAGTGGCTGGACTGCCGGAGAAACATGGTTTTCATACTCGTCCCTCCTATTGGTTGTTGGTGATGCGCGGCGCTTATTGATCAATCTCGCATGATGCCTCGTCAGTGGGGCCGCGGCTTCTGGTGACCGCCACGCGTCCCGATCTTACCAGCTCGATAATGCCGAAATCGGCCATGAGTTTGGCGAAGGCGTCGATCTTGCCCGCTCGGCCTGAGATCTCGATCGTCAACTCGTCCGGGAGGACGTTGACGATTTTTCCTTGGAAAATCTCGGTGATCTGCATCAGTTCGGCCCTCGATTTCGAGGTTGTCCGCACTTTGACCATGGCCAGCTCGCGCTCGATGAAGCTGTGTCCGGTCAGGTCGGTGACCTTGATCACATCAATCAGTTTGTTCAGCTGCTTCTCGATCTGCTCCAGCACCGCGTCGTCGCCTGAGGTGACGATGGTCATTTTCGAGACCTTCGCGTCGTTGGTCGGGCTGACCGTGAGTGATTCGATGTTGTAGCCCCGGCCGCTGAAAAGGCCGGCGACCCGCGCCAGAACTCCGAATTTGTTCTCGACAAGCACAGAGATCGTATGCTGCATAAATTGACGCCTCACCCTACAAAATTATTATAGCAAATATCCGTAGAAATAACAATGCCCAATCTTCTGATCGCCAGTGGACGGACGGGCTTGGAAAACGGGACGTAGCCCCTGTTCCAAACGTCAAATCCATGCTATAGTACTATGAGAATGGTGAATTCGCAACATTTTCTCACGTTTTCAACAATGAGACTTCTCCTCACATCGGCATTAGTTGCCTTCTTGTTTGCCCTCGGCGAGGCTACGGCGTCAGCCCAGCAGGCAACCGCCACGCTTACGATGGCGGCATCGCCGGCCGGCGCGGGGACGACGGGGCCGGCGGTCGGTTCCTATGTCTACAACACGGGGCAGACTATTTCTATTACCGCCACCCCGGCCTCGGGGTATTCGTTCGCCTCATGGCTTGTGTGGGGAGGCGCGGTGGTCGCCGGCGCCACGTCGGCGTCCACGACCATTCAATTTACCGGCGACGCCACAGTGACGGCGACATTCGCCAAACCCGGCCAGCTTACCTTGGCCGTCTCTCCCGATGCCGCATGGGGCGGCACCACCCCTGCGGCGGGTGTTGTCACGATGGTGACGCAGACCGTCGCGCAGGCGATTGTGGCGACACCCGCGACCAACTATGTGTTCGTGAATTGGATCGCCTCGGAGGGAGCTTCAGTCGCCAACGCCACTTGGGCGACCACGACGGCGATCGTGACCGCGGACACGGCCACGGTCACCGCGGTCTTCGCGCATGTCCAAGGGAGTGTGACGATGGTCGCCTCGCCTGTCGGAGGCGGAACGACCACTCCTCCTCCGGGTGTCGTTTTGATCGACACGCTCCAGCCGCGGAACATCGTCGCGGTTGCCGAGAGCGGCTACCTTTTCACCAACTGGGACGCCACCAGCGCCGCCGTGCTCACCGACGCCACGTCCGACAGCTGCTACGCCACCGTGACCGGGGAGGCCACGCTGACGGCCAATTTCATCCCCGTCACAAAACAGGCGGCGAAGTATAGTCAGAGTTATATCCGCACCGCGATCAAGGCAAGAGGAACAGCCATCCGCGAAGGGTTCAGCTTTTCGACGACCATTCCCGGAGACTTCTCCACGATCACCAGCGACACGCCGATTGCCTTGGTCATCGGCCATCTCGACGTGTTCAACAATCGCGGCACGGCCGGCACCACTGAGAGGTCTACCCCGATCTGCGAACGTCT
>CAYTFM010000023.1:0-20455 GCA_964436735.1 uncultured Victivallales bacterium
TGTCGCGCGAAAATCGTTTTGGGCCAACGGCTTTGACAGTACCACGATGCCCGGTATCGCCAAGGAGCTCGAACTCGCCCCCGGTACGCTCTACCTGTACTTCCCGTCGAAAGAGGCCCTCTACCTCGAATTGCTCCTTGAAGGCTACGACGTGTTGCTCACCCGTTTCCGCGCGGCCGCCTCGGCCGCCAAGCTTCCCGCCCAGCGCGTCGAAATGCTCTTGTGCGCTTTCCTTGACTTCGCCCGGGAAACACCTGAATACTTCGACATTATCTTCTTCGTCCTCCAGAAAGAGTTCGGCGCGGTGAGAAAGGCGGGTCTTGAGAAAGAGCAGATTGACCGCCTCGCACACAAAGAGAATGAATGCAAAAAGATTGTCTTGGAGGCTCTTGCGACCCTGCCATCCGTTCAAGACAAGGATGCCGCGGCGCTGCGGCTGGACGTCGAGGCGGTCTGGAGCATGCTCGCCGGCGTCGTCTTCTTCTGGCGTAGCGAGCAAACCTGCGAGTTCCGTTCGGTTACCGACGCGGCGAAGAAAATCATCGCCTCATATCTGGATATATCACCGACATAACCACTAGTCCCCTACGCCGGAGCGACGGACGAGTTACGCAACTTTAAATGAATGACGTTCACAATATAAACCAAACCCACTAATCGACGGTCGACCGCGGCAGGGCATGCGAGTGGGATAGAGCGGCACACGAAACAAAAGGAGGGCACGGCCGCAACCACAGCTATGAAAGTCAAACAATGCCGAAAACGGTTTTGTCGCCAAAATTGTTTTCTCTTTTATTTCCGTCGTCGCATGCGCGATAATTTCTCACCACACACTCGTGACTTGTAACACTTTAGGAAATAAAATGGAGGGTGATATGAGACTCGCCGACAAGAACTCGCCGATCAAACTGGCGCTGCTGGGGGTCACGTTCGGCCTCGCCGACATCATAGGAGTGGGTGCCATGCTCGCGATGCCTGGGAAAAGCCATGTGGGACCGTTGCCGGAGATGTCGGCGGAAGAGAAAGCACTCTCCGCCGAGTTGAAAGCGCATGTGGTGAAACTCGCCGACGATATCGGCCCGAGAAATCTCACCTGTCCGGACAAGCTTGATGAGGCAGCCGACTACATCGAGAACGAATTCAGACGGATCGGCTATGCGCCCACACGGTGCTCGTACCACGCCGACCACAGCATCCTCGCCAGTTTCCGCGGCGCGCCATCCAACGACACAATCCTCTACCACAATATCGTGGCGGAGGTGAAAGGGACGAAACGCCCCGACGAGATCATCGTCATCGGCGCCCACTACGACTCCGTTCCTGTCGACCGCTGCCGGGCGGCGAACGACAACGGCTCCGGCGTCGCCGCCACGCTCGCTCTCAGCCGCATGCTCCTTGCGGCGAATCCTGAGCGCACGATCCGGTTCGTCGCCTTTCCGAACGAGGAGCCACCATATTTCTGGACGAATGGCATGGGCAGTCATCAGTATGCCGCTGCCTGCAAGAAGAGCAAGGAGAAGGTCGTCGGCATGCTCAGCCTTGAGACGATCGGCTACTACTCCGACGTCAAAGGCAGCCAGGACTATCCCTTCCCTACCAACTACCTCTATCCCCCAACCGGCAACTTCATTGGATTCGTCGGTAATTTCGCCTCGCGCAAACTCGTCCTCGAATGCGTCCACACCTTCCGCGCCACCACCGCGTTCCCCTCCGAGGGCGCCGTTCTGCCGGGCTGGATCCCGGGCGTCGGCTGGTCCGACCACTGGTCCTTCTGGCGGATGGGATACCCGGCGGTGCTGGTCACCGACACCGCACCGTTCAGATATCCTTTCTACCACACCGACCATGACGACTCCGACAAACTCGACTACGACAAGATGGCCCGCGTCGTGAAAGGACTCGAGGCCGTCGTGGCCGAGTTGTCAAAGGCGAAGTGACAAGTCTTATGCATGAATGATCTTGTTTCTTGCCGAGTCCCGACCTCCGAAGGGAAGTCGGGATGAGGCTGTGGAGTGCGGCGACCCGGCGCCGCTGTTAACGCCGGCGGAGTCGGCTTGGCGGACTCCGCCCACGAGACACAGCGTAGCCAGGTCTGCGCACTCCACAGTCAGGCTATGCCTGACATAAGATACTTGAATAAAGGAATTTATATAGATGGAAGTCTATGATCACACCTCGCCAATAACCAAAGGAGAAGAAAGATGCCAAAACACCTGATGTCAATGCTGGCCGCCGCGCTTGTCGTGGCGGGAGGAACGACCGTTTCGTGCCGAGCCGCCGACAGCGCCGATGTCGCGAAGCGGTTCAACGCCTATCTCGAGGACGGAAAGATAGCCGTAGGGGCGACGACTTTGTCAAAAGAATTGCAGTCGAGTCCGGGAGACGACACGCTACGCTTCGCCGCGGGCACCGCGCAATTCATCGCCGCTGTCGAGCGAATGGGACAGTCATGGCACCGCTTCGGCCTCAGCACGGATCGCGGCGCGATGAGAAACCTTCCGTTTGTGCGGCTACCCGTCCCGCCCAATCCGAATCCGGAAAAGGTTTCAAGCGCACAAGCAAGAGACGTTTTGGAGCAGTTCCTCAAGGACATCGGCGCGGCCGAGGCGACGCTTGCCGACATAAAAAGCGATACCGTGAAGCTTCCTTTATATATAGGTCAAGCGCGTCTTGACTTCGTCAACGACGGCAAGGCGTCCAATCAGGAAGCCCTGTGGCGCATCTACATGCGGTTGAATCCACGGCAGCAGATCACCGAGGAACAGGCGAAGGAGTTCCACGTGAAGCTTGACGCCGGCGATGTCCGGTGGCTGCGTGGCTACTGCCATCTTCTTTCGGCGTTTCTCGAATTCTGGCTGGCCCACGACGACTCCCGCCTTTTCAACCACACCGCCCAACTTGTCTTCGCGAAACCAGACATCCCCTACGATTTCCTGCTTGTCCACAAAAATGCCCAAGAGTGGTTTGCGGATATCCCGGATGTCATCGCCTTCATCCATCTGCTTAATCTTCCGGTGAAAGAACCCGCCCGTACGGGAAAGGCTCTGGAGCATCTCACGCAGGTCATCATGCTGAGCCGCGAGGCCTGGAAATTGTACATGGCCGAGACCGACGACGACCACGAGTGGATCCCAAATCCCAAGCAGACCGGCGTGGTTCCCGGTGTCAAGGTCACCGACGAGATGGTCCAGCAGTGGCTCGTCTTTCTCGACGAGTTCGACGCACTGCTTACCGGCAAAAAGCTCATTCCGTTCTGGCGGGGCGACAAACCTCTCGGCGTGAACCTCAAACGGGTATTCACGGAGCCGACCAATCTCGATGTGGTGCTCTGGGTGCAGGGAACGGCCGCCGCTCCCTACCTTGAGGAAGGTGAGCTGACAAAACCAGAATTCTGGCGCAGGCTCAACAGCTCGTTTGGCGGCCAGTTCGCCGGCTTCGCCTTGTGGTTCAATTAGGAAAAAGGGTGCCCCTTTTTCCTTTGGTGGGTGAATGCCCCATGCCATCACTATTGCTTTCAAGCTGTCACGAAGCTAAAGGTAAAATGGGTTCCCACTAAACAATCATCCATACGTCCATGAGCAAACAGCAGATGAGACGGCACAGGAAGGGTGAGCCTAAACGCACCGTGGGTGTTCTTGCGCCGTTGCTTTCGATGGGGGTCGCCATTGCCTTTTTGTTCATTTCGTCCACCGCCGTAGGCTGGTGGCTTGATGTGCGCTGGGAGGCGCAGGGCAGGCTCATCTTGCTGGGTATGTTCCTTGGCCTAGGAGCGGCCGCCGGGTATGTGTGGCACACCATTAGACTTATTGAGCGGAAAGAGCACTCAAAACACGACTAACACATCTCTTGGTTCGACTATTGGAGCGTGCATATGAGCGGCGGGGGAACTGAGAGCGAGGCGTTGTTCCTGCAGAAATGCGAGGCCGTACAGCGCTATGTCGTGGCCCACGTCTGCGATTCCCATGAGATGGTCCTGTTCGGGATCCGTATCGACCTGCCCTTCTCCCTCACCGCCCACCAGGTGATGCTCATCGCCGCGGGGCTGCTGCTTACGCTTGTGTGCGGCATCGGCTACCGTCACGGGGCTTTGGTCCCCCGCGGTTTTTCCAACCTCCTCGAACTCTTTGTGCAGTTCATCCGCGACGAGGTCGCCGTGCGTTTCCTCGGCGAGAAGGACGGCAGACGGCTTACCCCTTTTTTCTGTAGCCTTTTTTTCTTCATTCTCGCGTTGAACCTGCTGAGCTTGCTGCCTGGCCTTCCCGCCGCCACCGCCAATCTCAACGTGACTGGCGCGCTCGCCGGAATCACGCTGGGGTTCATTCTCGTAGGCGGACTTGTGAAAACGGGGGTGACTGGATTTTGCAAGGGGTTCGTGCCGGTGGGGGTTCCCTGGCCGGTGCTGCTGATGCTAATGCCGATCGAACTGTTCAGCACGTTCATCAAGGTCTTCACCCTCATGTTCCGTCTGTTCGCCAACCTCTTCGCAGGGCACATGGTGCTGCTGCTCATCATGGGCATGGCGTTCATCCTCGGGCTATGGACCACGCCATTCGTCATCGTGATCTGCGTCGTGATCTACGCGATGGAGCTGGGTATCGCATTTTTACAGGCGTTCATTTTCACGCTGCTGTCCGCGGTCTTCATTGCGGAGCGCTTTCAACCCAGTCATTGACAACCCAGGGAAAAACAAAAGAATCTGTAACTCAACATCAATGCAAGGCGGTCCGTTCGCCCACTGTTCGGCTGTCTGATACCTCGGGGTATGTCCGCCAAATAGATTGCGGGCAACACCGCCTTGCCACGAAGGAGGTGCGCTATGATCGGTTCAGTCGCGGCGTTGGGAGCGGGGGTGGTGGCGATAGGCTCCTGCATTGGCATTGGCATTATCGGATATGCGGCCCTGCAAGGAATCGCGCGGCAGCCGGAGGCGGAGCACCGGATTCAGGTGAACATGCTGATCGCCGCGGCGCTTGTCGAGGGAATGGGGCTGTTCTGCGCGGTGATCTGCTTCCTCAGCATAAGATGAAACCAAGGGATGGTTCGGGTTTCAGGGTTCTCCTGACACCTGAAACCAGAAACCGCCCCGTATTATTCGGCAAGACGGCACCTCTCCCGAAGTGGGCGGTTTCAACTTTTGAAAAGGGTTGAGCTATGGAAGCGACCGCAGACACCTCAATAACCTACGGCACGGCCGCCGTGCCTGCTCATGGCCAAGGAAGCGGTCCGCCTCCGTTGTATGACCCGTCGGCGACGATCATGGAGCTCACCTGGTTGGTGTTTGGCGTGATTTCCTTCATTTTATACAAGGTGGCCTGGAAGCCGATTCTGAAGGCGTTGGACGAGCGGGAGGAGTCGATCCGCACCTCGCTGGAAGACGCGGCCTGCGCCAGAGAGGAACTGGTGGACATCGGGGCGAAAATCCGAACCATGATCGCCGAGGCCCGGGCAAAGAGCGACACCATTGTCACCGCCGCCCGCGAGGAGGCCGAGCGGAGCGCCGCCTCGATCCAGGAGAAGGCGCGGGAGCAGGCACGGAACAGCATGGACGCCGCGGCCCGGGAGATCGACAACGCGACACGCCGGGCGCGGGAATCACTGCAGGCGGAAACCGCCGATCTGGCGTTGCTGGTCGCCGGCAAGCTTCTGCGGGAGACCATGGACAGCGCGGCGCATCGATCTCTCGCGGCGCGTCTCGCCGAGGAAATGCGGACCGAAGAACGTACAATGGGGAAATGATGACAGTTCCGGCTCTGCCGG
This sequence comes from uncultured Victivallales bacterium, assembly GCA_964436735.1. GTDB lineage: Bacteria > Verrucomicrobiota > Lentisphaeria > Victivallales > GWF2-38-69 > CAYTFM01. Next base: position 5,758 of record CAYTFM010000023.1, read on the forward strand.
TTTAGGATATACAACATGCTACGATCAAAAGCCGCCATACGCTATGCGAAAGCGATCGGAGAGTTCGCCGACGAACGGGGAGCTCTCACGGTCGTCGTTGACGAGTTGCGAGACGTCGTCCGACTCGCCATCGCCACGCCTGCGTTAGCGACGCTCCTAAAGGCTGGGGGCGGCATACGGGAGCGGAAACGGCTTGCCATCCTTGAGGAGCTTTTCAAACCACGACTGAGCGAGTGGTCGTGGCGGATCATCGCCTTTCTCGAAGCAAAAAAAAGGCTGCCCATCCTGTCGGACATCCTGGACGAACTCCTCGAACTGCGAGACACCATACGGGGGGTGGCGCGGGTCGTGGTCGAATCGTCCGACTCCATCGACGAGGAGACGGCGGCGATTATCACCTCACAGGCGGCGCGTCTGGCCCGAACTCCTGTCGCGCCGGAATTCCGCGTCATCCCTTCGCTGCTTGCGGGCTTCCGTCTTCGGATTGGTGACACGATCTACGATCAGAGCGCCGCCGGAGCCTTGCGGAGATTAAGGAGGATGCTGCATGGCACTTGATTTGAGACCCGAAGAGATCACCGCGCTGCTGAAGAAGCGGCTCGCCGAGTTCGACGGCGGCGGGGAGGTGTCGGAGGTCGGAACCGTCCTCAGCGTCGGCGATGGCATCGCCTTGGTCGGCGGACTTTCACAGGTGATGGCGGCGGAGCTTGTCGAATTCGAGAACGGCCCAACGGGTATCGTGTTGAACCTCGAGACCGGCCATGTGGGAGTCGCGATTTTCGGATCCGGGGAGTCCGTCGGCGAAGGCGGCATCGTGCGCAGGACCGGGAAGATCGCCTCGGTCCCCGTCGGCGGCCAACTGACAGGCCGCGTGGTCGACGCCCTCGGCCGTCCCCTTGACGATGGCCCCTCGATCACCGCCACGGAGTGGCGCGGCGTCGAATGCCGGGCGCCCGGCATCATCGAACGCGAGGATGTCAAAGAGCCGCTGCAGACCGGCGTCAAGGTGATCGACGCGCTCACGCCCATCGGCCGCGGCCAGCGCGAGCTGATCATCGGCGACCGCAAGACCGGCAAAACCACGCTCGCCATCGACACCATCATCAACCAGAAGGGCGGCGACGTCATGTGTTTCTACGTGGCGATCGGACAGAAGCGCTCCAGCGTCGCCTATGTGCGCGAGACGCTCAGAAGACACGACGCGATGGCGTACACGACCATCATCTCGGCGACCGCCTCCGATCCCGCCCCGATGCAGTTCATCGCGCCCTACGCGGCCTGCGCCATGGCCGAGTTCCACCGCGACGCCGGACGGCACGCGCTGGTCATCTACGACGACCTCACCAAGCATGCGCAGTCATACCGCCAGCTTTCGCTGCTTCTGCGCCGCCCGCCAGGCCGCGAGGCCTTTCCGGGGGACATCTTCTATCTGCACAGCCGCCTGCTCGAGCGCGCCGCGAAACTGAGCGCGGCGCGCGGCGGCGGCAGCTTGACCGCCCTGCCAATCGTCGAGACGCAAGCCAACAACATCTCCGCCTACATCCCGACCAACGTCATCTCGATCACCGACGGGCAGATCTTCCTGGAGTCGGATCTTTTCAACGCCGGACAGCGCCCCGCCATCAACCCCGGCATCTCCGTCTCGCGCGTCGGCGGCGACGCCCAGACCAAAGCGATGAAGCAGGCCTCCGGCTCGCTTCGGCTCGATCTCGCCCAACACCGCGAGCTCGCCGCGTTCGCGCAGTTCACCGCCGACCTCGATCCGGCGACCAAACGGCAACTCGACCGCGGCAACCGGCTCATGCGCCTCATGCGGCAAAACATCCACGAGCCGTTGCCGACGCACAAGCAGGTCGCCATCATCTATGCGGGAACGCGGGGGCATCTCGACGCCCTCCCCGTCGCCGAGGCGAGAACGTTCGAGGCGCGGCTCGGCGAGCGCATCGACTCTCCGTCAGGCGAAGCCTTCGTCAGACTTTTCAAAGAGAAAAAGGAGTTGACCGATGAGGTCAAAAGCGCATTGGACGCGCTGATAGCCAACACGCGGGAGGGATTCACCATAAATTAAGCGGCTACGCCGCAGCGTGGTTTCAGTGTTCAGGTTTCAGGCGATTGTCTTTGCCTCTTCCTGACACCTGACACCTGAAACCTGGTAGACCGAGTGCCGAACACCGGCAGCATTGAATTTGGGAATCACCTCATGCTGACGCTCAAAGAATACAACACGAAGCTGGCGAATCTGCGGAACACGCGCAAGATGACGCACACCATGAAGATGGTGGCGGTGACGCGTCTGCGGAAGGCGCAGGAGGCGTATCGCCGCGCCGAGGCATTTGGCCGGGAGTTCACCCCGCTGCTCGCCAACGTTCTCGCAGCGAACACAAGCCGTGAGCATCCGCTGCTAACTCCTCGTCCCGCGGTCTCCGCCTCCGCGGTTCTGCTCGCCACCGCCGACCGCGGACTGTGTGGCGGCTTCAACCACAACCTGTGCAAGCTGCTCGATCACTGGCTGCGCGAGGACGCGTCAGGTCGTAAATGCGCAGGGATCCTCCACCGGGGGCGGCGGGGGCAGCTGCATTTCAAGAACCGCATCCCCATCCTGCGTGGCTGCGAAGAGGACGCCGGAGCGCCATCGGACGAGGCCGCTCAGCGGCTTGGGGAGATTCTGATACGGATGTTCCTTGACGGCAAGGCGGACGAGATCTACCTCGCCTACAACAAGTCCCTCGGCGCAGGCTCCCATGCCCCGACGATCGAGCGGCTTCTGCCGATCGAAGTGGACGCGACGGCGGAACCAGCCCCGAGCGGAGACTTCCTGCTCGAGCCGTCGCCAATGGATGTTCTCGACATCCTTCTCCGGCAGTTCGTCACCTATCGCATGCATCTCATCCAGACCGCCAGCGTGGTTGGCGAGCAAGCGGCCCGCATGATGTGCATGGAGCGCGCCACCACCAACGTGGACGAGCTCATCGAAAGCTGCACGATTCTCCGGAATCAGGCGCGTCAGGCCGCCATCACCAGCGAACTCATCGAAATCGTCGCGGGAGCGGAGGCGCTGACGGCATGATAAAAATTCGAAATCCGAAACACGAAATTCGAAACAGCGGAACACGCTGTTGAACTGTTTTATCTCATTCATTCTCTATTTGAATTCCGTAATTATTTCGGATTTCGATATTCGGATTTCGAATTTGATGACAGCAGGTGGAATATGAGCGACGCACATGACAAGACCGGACGGATCGCGCAAGTCCTTGGCGTGGTGGTGGACGTCGAGTTTCCCGCAGGAGTTCTGCCGCCGATCTCCACCGCGCTGACCGTGAGCAACTCGATGATCAGCGCTCAGGCGGACAACCTCACCCTCGAGACAGCCCAACACCTCGGCGACAACATCGTGCGGACGGTCGCCATGGACAGCACCGACGGACTCGTCCGAGGCATGCCGGTCAGGAACACGGGCAGCATGATCACCGTGCCTGTCGGACTGGGCACGCTCGGCCGCATCATGAATCTCTTAGGGGAGCCAATCGATGGGAAGGGGGCGATCACCTGCGAGCGGCGTCAGCCGATCCATCGTCTGGCCCCCAGCCTCGAGGAGCAGGAGGGAACCGAGGAGATGCTCGTCACCGGCATCAAGGTCGTCGACCTGCTCGCCCCCTATAAGAAGGGAGGGAAAATCGGCCTGTTCGGCGGCGCCGGCGTCGGCAAGACCGTCCTGCTTCAGGAGCTTATCCACAACATCGCCACGGAATACGAGGGGTATGCGGTCTTCGGAGGAGTCGGCGAGCGCACCCGCGAGGGAACGCAACTCTACAACGAGATGCGTCAATCGGGAGTCATCGACAAGACCGCGCTGATCTTCGGTCAAATGAACGAGCCACCCGGTGTGCGCGCGCGCGTCGCGCTCTCCGCTCTGACCGTCGCCGAATTCTTCCGCGACGAATTGCACCGGGACGTGCTTCTGCTGATCGACAACATCTTCCGTTTCACCCAGGCGGGGGCGGAGGTCTCGGCGCTGCTGGGGCGCATACCCTCGGCCGTCGGCTACCAGCCCACGCTCGGCACGGACATGGGCGCGCTCCAGGAGCGCATCACCTCCACGAAAAACGGCTCGATCACCTCAATGCAGGCGATCTACGTGCCGGCGGACGACTACACCGACCCCGCGCCGGCGACCACCTTCGCGCACCTCGACGCCACCACCGAGTTGTCGCGCAAGCTCGTCGAGCAGGGCATTTATCCCGCCGTGGATCCACTGGTCTCGTCATCGTCGATCCTCACGCCGGATATCATCGGCCGCGAGCACTACGAGACCGCCCGAGGCGTCCAGGAGATCCTCCAACGCTACAAGGAACTGCTGGACATCATCGCCATACTTGGCATGGACGAACTCTCCGCGGAGGATCGCCTCACCGTCGAGCGCGCCCGTAAAATCCAGAAACTGCTGTCCCAGCCATTCCACGTGGCGGAGCATTTCAACGGCATGCCGGGCGTCCATGTGAAACTCCCCGACACCATCCGCTCGTTCAAGGAGATTCTCGAAGGAAAGCATGATAACATCCCCGAACAGGCGTTCTACATGGTGGGGGGCATCGACGAGGTCCTCGCCAAAGCGGCAGCAATGAAGTGAAAAGCGAATGTCGAAGCACGAAATTCGAAACAGCTGAACACGCTGTTGAGCTGTTTTGTTTCATTTCATTCGACTTTTAGATTTTGAATTTACTTCGAATTTCGAGATTCGAATTTCGAATTTATTAGCACAGGAGGCGGCAATGGCCACCTTCACCATGACCATCATGACACCATCCACAACGGTCCTCGAGAAAGGCGCGGTCGAATTCGCCCTGTTTCCCGGGCACGACGGGGCGTTTGGCGTCATGGCGCACCACACGCCTCTGGTCGCCGGCGTCAGGGCGGGAACCGTGCGCATGACTTCCAGCGGAAAAACAACCTGCTATGACGTGACCGAAGGAGTCGTGAAGGTGGGGGGAAACGAGGTTCTGCTCCTCGTAAACCACGCCGAGCCTGCGGCACGCGTCGCAAATTAGGCGGCCGTGCGGCCGCTGCTGCAACCACTCGCTCACGCTTGTGGCTCTGTTCAGACGCCGTGAACCAAGCCCCGACTGTTAGGGAGGGGTTTACCCGCGTTGAATTTCCTCAGCGTGAATATAACCGGCCGTTGCGGCCGGATTTTCAACGGTTCTTACGCCTCAAGACAACAAACAACTGACCATCACATATCCGGGCAACAATTTACTAGTATAGTGGCATGACCACCCATCTTGAACAGAGTCATCCGGCACAAGATTCCGACGAAATCCAGTTTACAGTCGCCGAAGGAGGTCCTACGCGCCAAATCGCCAAGTCCCTCCTGGCTATAGAAAGACTCCGCGAACCCACGGAACCAGAACAACCCCAAACGCATCCTCCCAAACGCCCTGCCCATGTCACGCAACTGCGCGTAAGGCGTATCGCTGACAATGTCGTAGATCAGGGCGTGCCCACCCGGTTTCAGCACCCGATGAAGCTCGTTCAAGCCCTCGATCGGCCTGCTCCACCGGTGGAGCGACGCGGTGCTGACGACAATGTCGAAAAGGTTGTCCTCATACGGGATATGGCAGACATTCCCCACCCTGACATCGACATCGGCGGCGGCTCCCGCCGTGGCCAGATTCGCCTTGGCCGTCTCGACCATCGAAGGGGAAAGGTCAATGCCACAGAGCTGAAGTGTGCACTCACGAGTTTGAAGGGCGATCAACAGCCTTCCCGGCCCTGTGCCCACATCCAAAAGTTTTCCCGTCGGACAGAGAGCCAAAACGTCCTTCACCACCAACTCATAGTGATGCCGGTAGATCGATGATGAGCTGAGCTTGTTATAAAAGGAAGACGCAGGCCATGGAATGCCCTCAGGACGGAAACTCCTCACCATCCGTCGCACAAAGGATTGACTCGGATTCATTGCGCCCCCTGACCGCCTTCAAGGCTTTGTCTCATCCCTTACCCACCTTCACACGTCGATAGCCCCCTTTCTTCTTATAGTATTATAAACGGGGAAGATCAATGGCGCGCCACGGCAATATGCATAGGGTGTAAACCCCATAGAATTAACCGGCAAAGAAAATTGCTTTGACGGCTAAAGTTTTCGCCAATCTGTCCGATATCGTCCTGTAGGGAATAATCCACTTGCCAATCCGGAGGACACCATGAGAATCGAAGGCGTCTCAAGCACGGCGTACACCCAGAACCTGTCGCAGGCCGGTGGCACCCGGCCCTCCATCGACGAAACGGTGCAGAAAGCCTCTGAGGGAAAAGACAACAACGCCGCGGTGATCGTCAGCCTGTCGGTCATGAAGAAGGCGAACGATATGGGACAGGTGATGGTCGACAAACTGTTGAACACGCTGCCGAAGGTAGGGAAATAAAGCCTGCTCCTGAATTCACAAAATCTGTTATGTCGCCATAACAGATTCTCACTTCACCCCCGCCCCCTCCTTCGAGGCGACAAGGTATTTCGGGCGCTGACGGACGTCCATGCTGATGCGGCAGATGTACTCGCCGAGGATGCCGAAGGCGAGGAACTGGAGGCCGACAAAGAAGAAGAGGATGGCGAACAGGGTGAAGACGCCGTGCGCCGCCCAGATCGATCCGTAGTAGAGGCGCAGCGCAATGAGCAGCGCGCCGAACAGCGTGCTGGCCGCGCACATCAACCCCCCAAGAAACACCAGCAACCGCAGCGGCATGAAGGTCGTCCCCGTGAGGATGTCGAAGAACAGCGTCAAAAGCTTCCAGAAGTTGTACTTCGACGCCCCGGCGGCGCGTTCGGCGTGCTCCACCTCGATCTCGGTGGCGGTCCGGGCGAACGAGTTGGCCAGGACGGGGATGTAGACGAAACGCTCCTCGCATTGCAGAAGGGCCTGGATGATCCCCTTGCGGTAGGCGCGAAGCATACAGCCGTAGTCTCGCATGTTCACCCGGGTGAGGTGCCGCACCAGATAGTTCATCATCTTCGAGGCGGTTTTTCTGAAAATATTGTCGCACCGCGATTTGCGTATGCTGCCGACGATATCGTAGCCCTCCTCCATCTTGGCGAGCAAGTGCGGGATCTCCTCGGGCGGGTTCTGGAGGTCGGCGTCGATCGTCACGATCGCCTCCGCCTGGCAGGCCTCGAAGCCGGCGATGATGGCGGCGTGTTGCCCGTAGTTGCGATTCAGGCAGAGCAGCGCCACGTTCTCCGGACGCTTCGCCACCCACTTCCTGATCAGGTCGACTGAGTCGTCCGCGCTGCCGTCGTCCACCAGCAGGATCCGAAACGCGTGCGGCAGCGGCGACATGGCTTTCAGCAGCCGCTCGATCAAGGCGTCGATGTTGGCCGACTCGTTGTAGACGGGCACGACGATGTCGACGCTTTTCACGGGCTGGGGCTTCACGATCACTCCACGGCGGGATGGTTTTGTATCATATGCGGAAAATTACTATATTATCCCCCCACTCTAAAATCAACGCAGCGGCTCCGGGGAAAACATGAAAGAACCGATGAATCACCGTCAAACTGTCACGATCATCCTCGACCGCCTGCGCAGCGCCCACAACACGGGCAACATCTTCCGCCTCGCCGACGCCGTCGCGGCCGCCGAGATCCTGGCCTGCGGCTACACCCCCGCGCCGCCGCATCCAAAGCTGGCCAAGACGGCCATGGGCGCCGAGGAGCTCGTCCCCTGTCGCATCTTCCCCACCTCGCTCGACGCCGTGAGGGCGAAACGAAGCGAAGGCGTCAGAATGATCCTCGCCGTCGAACCCGGCGAACAGGGCGTCTGTCCGTGGGAGATGCCGTTCGAGTACCCGCTCGCCCTCGTCTTCGGCAACGAAGCCCTCGGCGTCATGCCCGAGACGCTCGCCGCGTGCGACGGCATGCTCTCCCTGCCAATGCTCGGCACGAAAACCTCGATCAACGTCGGCAACTGCGCCGCCGTCGTCCTCTACGCCGTCCTCGCCCACCTGCGGAAGGCTACATAAATCCGAAAATCGAAGCACGAAATCCGAAACCACAGAACATGCGGCTGAACTGTTTTGTTTCATTCATTCGAATTTCTGATTTCGGATTTACTTCGGATTTCGAGATTCGGATTTCGGATTTCTCCTTCCGGGCTTGCCGGTCGATAAGGTACTTCTGCGGATTTCTCTGAAAATAATGTTTCATATATTTGCAAAAGTTGTCACAATATGCCATAATTAATCATTACACGAGGACGGGGCAGATCACACAGCCACGTGGAGGATGCTATGGCGGAACTATCGAGACGGCTGCTGCAGGCGGAGCGCGAGCGGATGATTATGGCGCGTCTGGCCGCCGGGGCGAGAGGAATAGCCGAACTGAGCGCCGAGATCGGCGTCTCCGAGGCGACCATACGCCGCGACCTCGGCTCGCTCGAGCGCGCCGGCAGAATCCGCAGAGTCCACGGCGGGGCGGTCGGCGCCGACTTCCCGCTCACGGAGCCCGTCTTCGAGGAGAAGGAGCACCTGCGCTCCACCCAGAAGAAGGACATCGCGGAGGCGGCCCTCGCGCTCGTCGACAATGGCGACACCATCTACCTCGACGGCGGCAGCACCGTCCTCGCGCTCGCCCGCCTCCTGCGCCAGAAGCGCAACCTCACCATCGTCACCAACTCCCTCACCGCCGCCGCCGAACTGATGGAGAGCGGGCACCGCCTCATCCTCGTGGGCGGCGAGTGCCGTCCCCTGAGCCGCACGCTCGTCGGCCCCTTGACCGCCCATGTCATCAATGCCCTGCGCTTCGACAAGGCCTTCATCGGCACCATGGGGTTCACCGTGGAGGACGGCATCACGACCACCGACCCGAACGAGGCCTTCACCAAGGAGCTGGTGATGAAAAAGGCCAAAAAGGTCTTCCTCCTCGCCGACAGCTCGAAAATCGGCTCCGCCTCGTTCGCCGTCAGTGGCGCCGTCACCGACATCGACGCCCTGCTGACGGACGACGACGTCTCGTCGGATGTGATGCGGCAACTCACGAAACTGAAAGTCAAAGTCATAAAGTGACGCCACGGACTGCGGCATGATTTTTCCACTATGAAAGATATGAGTCGACAATTCTAAACAACGGATTCCGCGGTAATCCGCGAAATCCAAGGAGCGCACGTATGCCGAACTATTGGAGCGATCTGGGCCCTGACTTCAAGAAAAAGACGATCGAGTTTACGTCGATCCCCGCCTACCAGTACGACCTCACGCTGGGCGACGAGCTGAAGAAGAAGCGGATCACCAAGAGCGAGATCATGGAGCTGTACGAGAACATGCTCACGATCCGCGAGTTCGAGGAGATGATCCTCAAGTGCCGCACCGGCGCCTACGAGTGCATCAAGGACTACGAGTACCGCGGCCCCACTCATCTGTCCATCGGACAGGAGGCCACCGCCGCCGGTGCCTGCGGCGTGCTCGGCCTGACCGACTACATCACCTCCACCCATCGCGGCCACGGCGACTCCATCGCCAAGGGCGTCGAAGGGATCTTCCAGATGAGCGAGGCTGAGCTTAAAGTCCGCTGCCCCGAGCTCTCCGACCTCTCCGGCGAGGCCCTCCGCGACGCCGTCATGGAGGACCACGTCTACCGCACCATCGCCGAGCTCTTCGGCAAGGAGGCGGGGTATGGTAAAGGACGCGGCGGCGGCATGCACATCTTCGACTTCCGCGTCGGGCATCTCGGCGCCAACGCCATCGTCGGCGGCGGCGTGCCGATCGCCACCGGCGCCGCCATGACCTGCCGCATCGACATCGACGCCGCCAAGAAGGGGCGCGTCGTCTGCTGTTTCGCCGGCGACGGCGCCTACTCCAACGGCGTCGTCCTCGAGGCCCTCAACTGGGCGGCGCAGGATCAGTTCACCAATAAGAAAATGACCAGCATCGTCTTCGGCATGCCCATCATCTTCTGCATCGTCAACAACCACTTCGGCATGACCGGCCGCGCCGACGGCGAGGTCAACGGCGTGGACTTCCTCGCCCGCCGCGCCGCCGGCTTCGACACGGAAGGCATGCACGCCGAGGTGGTCAACGGCATGGACGTCCTGGCCGTCCGCGACGCCGTCACCCGCGCCAAGGAGCTCTGCAAGGCCGGCAAAGGTCCCGTGCTGCTCGAGCTCGACACCTACCGCTACTATGGGCACTCGCTCTCCGACCCGCGCACTGAATACCGCACCAAGGACGAGGAGGAGCGCTGGAAGAAGGTCGATCCCGTCGCCGCCTTCCGCCACCAGATCCTCGAGGCCAAGGCCGCCAGCGAGAAGGAAGTCGAGGCCGTCGAGAGGAAAGTCGCCGAGCGCAACGCCCGCGCCGCCCGCAAGGCCGCCGACTCCGCCGACCCCGATCCCGCCGACGTCATCAAGTACATGTATGCCGACAGCTCCTGCGAGAAGGTTCCCGAAGTCTACAAGAAGAGCGAGACCCGCGGCGCCCGCCCGTCCGTCAAGCGCGACGCCGAAGGCAGGGTCAACTACCGCGACGCCATCAAAGAAGGCATCCTCGAGGAGATGGAGCGCGACGCCCGCGTCGTGGTCTTCGGCGAGGACGTGGCCGACTACGGCGGCGCCTTCAAACTGTCCAAGGGGCTGCTCGAGTACTTCGGCCGCGGCCGCGTCATCAACACCCCGATCTCCGAGGCCTGCATCTGCGGCTCGGCGGTCGGCATGGCGATGACCGGCTACCGTCCCGTCGCCGAGCACATGTACATGGACTTCGCCCTGATGGACTCCGACCAGATCTCGAACCAGGCGGCCAAGTGGCACTACATGACCGGCGGCAACGTCAAGGTTCCGCTCGTCATCCGCTGCAGCGTCGGCGGTGGCAAGGGGTACGGCGGCCAGCACTCGCAGTCGCTCGAGTCGATGTTCGCCCACATCCCGGGCACCTATGTCGCCTATCCCTCGAATCCGTATGACGCCAAGGGACTTATCAAAACGGCGATCCGCGACGACAACCCCGTCGTCTTCGTCGAAGGACAGCTTCTCTACAACATCAAGGGCGTCGTCCCGCAGGAGGACTACCTGATCCCGTTCGGCAAGGCGAACGTCGTCCGCGAGGGCACGGACGTCACCTTCGTGGTCTGGGGACCGGCGGTGCAGGACGCCGTGAAGGCGGCCGACCAACTCGCCGCCGAGGGCGTCAGCGTCGAGATCATCGACCCGCGGACGCTCGTCCCGTTCGACTGGGAGACGGTCGCCGAGTCCGTCAAGAAGACCGGCCGCTGCGTGGCGATCAGCCAGTGCGTCGACATCGGCAGCTTCACCGGGGAGATCGTCTCCGGCGTCGTCGAACGCTGCTTCGACCACCTCGACGCCCCCGTACTCAAGGTCGGCGCCAAGAACGGCATCGCCCCGCAGGCCTACTCGCTCGAACAGGCCTTCCTGCCCACGCCGGCGGACATGGTCAAGGCGGCGAAGCTGCTCATGTAAGACTTTTTGTGTCAAAGTATCAAAGTGTCACGCCCCTCTATGAATCGAGGGGCTGTGTCAAAGTAAAGGAGCGGCGTATGGGAGAGATCAAGGGATATAAGAAATTGAAGATATGGCAGAAAAGTCATCTTCTCGCCATGGAGACATACAAAGCAACAAAATTGTTTCCAAAAGAAGAACTGTACGGAGTTACCTCTCAGCTACGAAGAGCTGTTCTTTCAGTTCCTCTCAATATTGTCGAAGGACATGCAAGTAACAGCAAAAAAGAGTTCCTCCATTTTCTGAACATCTCGAACAGATCTTTGGTCGAGACGGAATATCTTCTTGAGATTACCCATGAACTCGGCTATTTGACAGAAGAACATTTTAATCAACTTGAAAGCATCAAATGCCAGGTCGGAGCACTTCTCAAGGCGTTCGTTACTTCCGTTGCCAACAGACTTTGACACTATGATACTTTGACTCTTTGACACTTTAAATAAAATGGAGTTTCATCATGGCTACACTGGTTCCAATACCTAAACTCGGTCAGTCCGAGGAGGTAGTGAAGATAGAGAAATGGCGCGTCAAGGAAGGCGACGCGGTCAAGAAGGGCGACGTGCTCTTCGAGGTGGAGACCGACAAGGCGGTGCTGGAGGTCGAGTCGCAGTTCGAGGGCACGCTGCTGAAGATCGTGATCCCCGCCGGACAGCAGGTGCCGGTGATGAGCATCTGCGCCGTGATCGGCGCGCCAGGCGAGGCGATCCCCGACGTCAAACCACCCGCCCCGGCCGAGAAGAAGCCGGAGGCCGCCAAAAAGCCGGCGGCCGCGCCAGCCGCGGCGAAGGCGCAACCCGCCGCGAAATCCGCGGCTCCCGTGGCGGCGGCGTCAGCCCCGGTCGCCATGGCCCCCACGGCTCCCGCCTGGAAACCAAACCCCTCCCCCCGGGCGAAAAGCTACGCCAAGGATTTTCTCATCAAGCTCGACAATGTCCCGGGCACGGGCGGGGAAAGCGGACGCGTCACGGAGAAGGACGTCAAGGAATATCTGGAGCGCACCGGCTACTTCGCCAAGAAGATCACGCCGACCGCCTTCAATCTGGCAAAGAAGGAGGGGCTCGAACTCGTGGCGCTCACGGGCACAGGCGAGCAAGGACGCGTGACGCTCGCCGACGTGCGTTCGGCCGCCTCCGAGAAGCCTAAAGAGCTGTCGACGATGCGCAAGATCATCGCCGCGCGGCTCGCCGAGTCGAAACGCACGATCCCGCACTTCTACGTCACTATCTCGATCGACATGGGCGACCTGCTCGCCTACCGCAAAAAACTCAAGGCCGACGGACTCGAGTTCAGCGTCAACGCCTTCATCGTCAAGGCCGTCGCCCTCTCGCTCAAGGAACTCCCGATGTGCAACGCCACCACCGACGGCCTGAGCGTCAGCTTCCGGTCGGCGGTGAACATCGGCGTCGCCGTAAGTCTCGAGAAGGGGTTGGTCGTGCCGGTCATCCGCAACGCCGACCGCAAGGCGCTCGACGAAATCCAGGCGGAGACCGCCGAGTTGGCGGGGAAGGCCCGCGACGGCAAGCTGACGCCCGACGAGATGAAGGGCGGCACCTTCACCATCTCCAACATGGGCATGCTCGGCGTCGAGAACTTCGCCGCCATCATCAACCCCGGCGAATCCGCTATCCTCGCGGTGTCGTCGACCATGCCCACGCCGGTCGTCAAAGACGGCGCGGTCGTGGCCCGGGACATGATGAAGATCACGCTCAGCGCCGACCACCGCGTGGTCGACGGCGCCGACGGCGCGAAGTTCGTCAACGCCGTCAAGCAGAAGCTCGAGAACAAAGAGCTCTGGCAAAGTTGGATCTGAAAAATCCGGAGGAACCGGATTTTTTATTGACAGGCGGAAAAACGCTCCTTGAGCAGCATGCGCTGCTCAAGCTGCGTGCGGTTCATCGCGGAACCTCCGATAGTGTCCCAGCGCTGGCGCGGAGGCAACACGCCGGCGAACGGACTGTTTTGCCGCAGGCGCTTCCCCTCTTCAGAATCGTCGAGCAGAATGCTTTTGATCTGGAGCCATGGACGTTCAAGAATCCGCGACCACTCCTCGACATTCGGATCCGGCCCGTAGTCCCTCAGCCAGCGCCGGCAGGTTTCCCGAGCATGCGAAAGCCCCCTCATAAATGACGATTTCGATGGATGCCGGAGGCGTGACAGCTGTCCATCACAGATGAAGTGCTACATTACGATTCCATCATTACAAATTCACGGAGGTGATGTCCATGGTCAATGGAATGAAGGCTGCTGTTTTTGCGGGAGTTGGTCTGGCGCTGTTAGCGACGGTGTCCGTCGCATGCGCCGGAAATGTGGATCCGCAGAAGGGAAAGCTTGACGCCGACGGCAAGACGATGTGGTATGACTGCAAGGAGCTGATCGTTGAAGGCAAGGGGTGGACGGACACCGAGTCCTTCTACGACCGCCTGCCGTCAAAGGCGAAAGAGGTTGTGCCGCAGAGCGTATGGGGGCTCAGCCATGATTCGGCGGGGATGTGCGTCAGGTTCACAACCGACGCCGGCGCAGTCCAGGTTCGCTGGGCCCAGTTGAAGGGTGGCAACACACCGTATGCCATGCCCCACATGCCAGCCACCGGAGTCAGCGGCGTGGATCTGTACGCCAAAACCAAGGAAGGGAAATGGGTGTACAAGGGTAACGGACGGCCGTCTGGAGCCACAAACACCGCCACGCTATCCACAATCGCCGGACAGGAGCATCTGCTGTATCTGCCTTTGTACAATGGCGTCACCGCGGTGGAAATCGGAATCCCCAAGGACAAGACCATCTCCCAGGATTGCTCCGCCAGGCTGAAGAACCGCATGGTCGTCATCTATGGTACCTCGATAACTCAAGGCGCGTGCGCATCCCGTCCAGGAATGGCATGCACGGCAATGATCGGACGCCAACTTGACGCGCAGGTCATTAATCTGGGATTCTCCGGAAGCGGTAAGATGGAAAGCGAGATGGCAGATCTTCTGTGCGAGCTGGATCCGACCGTCTACGTCCTGGATTGCCTATGGAATATGAGCCTGGAAATGGTGAACGAGCGTCTTGAGCCCTTTGTGAGAAAGCTCCGCGCGAAGCATCCCGCCACGCCCATCGTCCTGGCCGAGGATTCTAACTTCATGAATTCGCCGACCGCCAAAGGGAAGGCGGCGCGGGCGGCGGTGTGCCAGCCGGCCTCCCGGGCAGCATCGCACACAAGG
>CAYTFM010000023.1:20465-34546 GCA_964436735.1 uncultured Victivallales bacterium
TGTGCGACAAGCTGACCACCGAGGGCGACAAAAACATCTATTTCCTTCCCAACGAGAATATGCTGGGCGACGATGGCGAGGGCACCGTGGACGGATGCCACCCCAACGATTTGGGAATGTCGCGGCAGGCCCCCGTGTTCGTGAAGCGCCTGGCACCGCTGCTTGAAGGCAAGAAGTAGAGGATCCGCCCCCCCTCTGGTCTTTCCTCAGATCGGCACGCCGAGGGCGGCGCGGATCTCGCAGGCGATCTGGTGCGACGCGCCTTTGCTTGAGTAGTAGTTCTTCGTGACGCCGACGGCGAGCCGGTGCCGCGGATCGGCGAAGCCCAGCGAACCGCCGTAGCCGCCGTGCCCAAAGGCGCTGACGCGTGATCCCATCGACGAGTTTTTGCAGCCGAGATGGTAGCCAAGCCCCACGCACATCGGCGGCGCGTCCTTCTGGTCGACCGAAGGGAACTGCCGTTTGGTCGCCAACCGTATCCGTGACGGCGGCAGCAGTTCGACGCCGTCCACGCCCCCGGGAACAAGCGCGGCGTAGTGCCGGGCGATCGCCCGCGCGGACATGATGCCGTTGCTGGCGGGGATGCAGGCGCGGCGGGCGTCGGGGCGGTTCATCCACCCGTGCAGCGGCCCCAGCCATGTCGGTATGGACTGGAACTCGGGCGGCGGCGGGGGCGGAGGTGTGCCCGCCGGCATCTCGGTCAGCATCTCCAACAAGGCGACGCGTGACTCCACTTTGTCCGGAATGCCGACATACAAGTCCTTAATCCCCAATGGATCGCACACGTCCTCCTTCAGCATTTCCGCGAAAGAACGGCCATCCACCCGCCGAAGCACCTCGCCAATCGTCCAACTGTAGGTGATGGCGTGGTACTCCATGTGCGTTCCCGGCTTCCACCGCGGTTGTAGCTTCGCGACCGCCGCGCACATCGCGTCCCAGTCGCCAAGCGTCTTGTAGGTGATGCCCATCGGCATCTGCGGAATGCCGACGGTGTGATTCAGCGCATGACGGAACGTCGCCTCGGATTTGCCGTTGGCGGCGAACTCCGGCCAGACCTCCGCGATCCTTGTGTCGTAGTCGATTTTACCGGATTCGACAAGTTGGTGGGCCATCGTCGCCGCGAGCCCTTTCGTGGTCGAAAAGACCGGGAACAGCGTGTCGCCGTCGACGGCTCTCGGCTTCTTTGTGTCTGTGTCAACGTCGCCTGCCCAGGCATCCACCACGAGCTCGCCCTGATAGTACGCCGCCGCCTGCACGCCATGCTCGGCCCCCCTGTCGACAAGCTCGTTCAACAGCCGCTGGATCCGCTTCTGGACATTCTGCATTTTCACACCCGCATTAGTTGTGACTTGAATTCGACAATAGCATGGCCGCATCTCCAATCACTCGCTCACCCACGCCGCAAGGCCGGGGGTCGTAGGAATATTTTGTGTCCCACATGTAGCTGACTGATTTCATTCACCCACGGGACAAGCCCGTGGGGATCTTTCATGCGGCCCCCATGGGCTTGTCCCATGGGTGAAGATGACCATAGGCTACAATCGCCTCGTGCCCATCCCGGCCCCCACGACCTTGTGTCGTGGGTGAAGAAGATTATCCCACCTGCCCCCCTGGCCGCTCAGAACAGCACCCAACACAACACCGTCGCCACGGCGCCGCCACCGTAGCCGACGTGGATAGACGTGATCGACGGCAATCGACGCGGCGTGACCGCTCCGTGCGCCAGGCGCAGTGCCTCGGCTCCCGCCACCGTCGCGAACAACACCGCGATGTCAAGCACCGTCTTCTCGTTGCGCATCTGAAACCAGATGACGACCGCCACGATGATTCCCAGGACGACGATAGTGACGTACGCTGGCAGAGGGACCGGCGCATCGGACGGACGTGCCATCTCCGCCGCCGCCATAGCGAGCGAGAGGATTCCGAAGCCGATGAAAAACAGCCAGTGCCCCAGGTCGTCGTCGTAATAGGCGACAAGCCCGCGGAGCTCCGGCGGAAGGCGCAGCGTGGCGTGCATGGCGTTGAACGGCTCGTGCATGCCAAACCCCGCGCCGAGCATAAACACCCCGACGATGAAAAGAGTCGACGCCAAACCGTCCGAAGGACCTTCGTAGAGTTTGAAGATGCGCCATGCGCACAGTGTCCCCCACGGAGCGAGAATCAGCATGTTGAACGATATGGCGACGCTCATGACGCCGAGCAGGTTGGCCTTCATGAATTCCGGCGGAGCTTTGCGGCATATTCCGGCAATGAAGATCACCAGCGTGAACTCGGCCAGTATCCACACGATTTTCTTGTACTTGTCCATAATGAAAGGGCGTCCACGGTGTTCGGTGTTCGGGGCCGCGCGTTCAAACTCGAAAGAAACAAGGTGTCAGGAAGAATCTCCTTCTGAAACCTGACACCAGTTACCTGGGAGGAAGAACGGACAACACCTCATCATGCTACTTCCTGTCTGGCGAATTTTCCAGCGCGCCACACCTTGCTGTTGAAAGTTGAAGTCCCGCCGCTTATTTTGCTTATAGTGGATCAAACAGTGCCGAAAACAATTTTGTCGCCAAAATTGTTTTCTTTTTTATTTCCGTCGCCACCAACGGCACAAATTCTGCATCACGCCAAACTATTGAATTTTTAGGAAATAAAATCATGGATAAACCCATTCCACAAAAAGTCCTCTTCATCGACCCCGCCTCGGGCTACTACCGCCTTAAGCGCTACCCGATCGGCGACTATTTCGGTCCCGTAGACTTGGGCGTCCACCTGACTAGCAACTACCGTAGCCTCAACATCGGGGTCGGACTCTTCGCCGGCTCCATCCTGCCCGGTTCCAACCGGCTCTTCGTGACTGGCTTCTCCCCCTGCTGGCGCGGCTTCTACGTCTCGTCCATGGGCGGCGCCGGCCTTGTTTTCGACAACCTTGGCATCAACATGATCAGCCTGACGGGCCATTCCCCCGTTCCCGTGGTGCTGTACGTGAACCGAAACCACGGCGAGGAAGTCGAGGTGGAGGTGCACCCGGTGGATCTGCATGAGGTATGGCACCAGGGGCGCGGCGGCGTGTACGGCATGATCGACTGGGTCTACGGGCAGCACGGATCTCGCTACGAGAACGACCCCCGGATTCTGGCGGTCGGCCCCGCCGCGGAGGCCGGCGACATCGGCGCCATCGTCAGCGTCCCCATCGCCAAGCAGAAGATCAGCTTCGTCGACACCTGGGCCGGACGCGGCGGACTGGGCAGCGCCATGCTGCAGCATCACGGCGTGGCAGCCATCATCTACGGCGGCACGGTCGCCGACGAGGACTTCCGTGACCGCACCGTCGCCGACAAGTGGTTCGAGCAGAAGTACCAGCAGAAGCTCGCCATGAAGGACTTCGAATCCACCACGAAATACCGCTACGACCCCAAAGTCCAGACAGGGGGAACCCTCGGCGTCAACTACGCCACCATGGGCGGCAAGATCATGGCCTTCAACTACCGCACCATCTACTGGACCGAGGAGGGACGGAAGAACCTCCACCAGAAGCTCATCGTCGACCACTACCTCAAACAGTTCAACGAGGAGACCATCGAGAAGAAGCAGCAGGCGACCTGCGGCGAACCCTGCTCCGCCGTCTGCAAGAAGATGAACGGTCACTTCAAGAAGGACTACGAGCCCTATCAAACGATGGGCCCCCTGTGCGGCATCTTCGACCAGCGCGCCGCCGAGAAGCTCAACCACGCCTGCGACGCGGCGGGATTTGACGCCATCAGCATGGGCGGCGTCCTCGCCTGGCTCATGGAATGTCTCGACCGCGGCTTCCTCACCCCCGAGGATCTGGGCGTGACCCGCCTGCCCCGCTGGAACTTTGACCGCTCCGAAATGGTTGTCGACCACGGCCCCGACTCCGACGTCAAGAGCGGCAAGGATCTCCATTCGATCCTTGAGGGCTTCGACGTGGTGGCGGATTCCATGCACAACGCCGAGCTGGGTCTTGAGCTCATCGAGTCCATCCTCCACAAGCGCGGCATCCTCGACCTCTCGGCAGGTGTCCGCAAATGGGGTCGGCGCATCCGCAAGGAACGCGGCATCAAGATTTTGGACTATCTTATTTACAACGCCCACGGCCGCAAGGGCTGGATGGTCCCCAACCAGTACTGGACGCCCGGCGCCCTGGCCCCCATGGCGATCATGGGCAAATACTACATGCATTACGGCAACGAATTCATCCCGCCGCGCGAGCTGGGACGGAAATGCGCCGAACGGCTCAAGAAAGAGCTGGTCCTGGACAATATGGGCGTCTGCCGCTTCCACCGCGGCTGGGCCGAGGAGATGCTGCCGGAGATCTTCGAGTCGCTGTACGGGCTCAAAGACGCCTTCCTCCAGTCCACCACCATCTGCGCCAGCCGCATCAACAGCCGCAACGCCTCCGTCCTCTGGGAAAGCGAGCGCAACATCGATTTCGTACAAACCTTTCTTACGCGCAAGCGGGACGTCGATAAGGACGCCTCACCAGCGCTGGCGGAGTGGATCGCCAAGTTCGAGGCCGACAAGCGCGAGGCCGCCCTCGGCTTCTGGTTCGAGATCCTCAAAGGCATCGCCGAAAGTCTCAGGGACTTCAACTGAAACTTCATGGCTCAACCCGAAATGTCATCACTTGATTTATTCATACTTTCGCATAAAGTATGAATCATGAAAGAACGAATGACATTGACGGTGGAGCCCACATTGGTCAAACGGGCGAAGCAACTGGCGCACGCTCGCAAAACCTCCGTGTCGGGGCTTGTATCGGATCTTCTCCGAAGCGCGGCATTCCCTTCCACGCCGACGCGGCGGAATTCCTTCGCGGACACATGGGGAGGGCGGTTCACCGTGAAGTCGGACCCGCAGGACGTCCGCCTGCGGGAATTGAAAAAAAAGCACGGGCTCTGAGCAGGCGCGGCATTACATGAAGATCTTGCTTGACACCAACGTCCTCCTCGATGTCGCACTACGGCGTGAGGCGTTCTTCACCTCCAGCGCGGAGACGCTCGAATGGGCCGAGGCGCATCCGAAACTCGCAACCGTCGCATGGCATTCGCTCTCGACGATCGCCTATCTTCTCAAACCTTCCCCACGGAAGTTCATACAGGATCTCCTCGAATTCGTGAACGTCCCCTCTGTTGGACACGATGACGCACTTCTCGCCCTGCGTATGCCAATTGAAGACTTCGAGGACTCCCTGCAAGCCGCCACCGCCATCGCCTGTAACGCCGACTTCATAATCACACGGGATATAGCCGACTTCCGCAAATCGCCGATCCCCGCCATTGAACCGTCCGACTTTTTGCGGAGATGTACGACCGTTCGGCGAATCCGACGCCGAGATCACTGAGTATTAGGTTCAACTACCACGATGGTTTCATGACTACACACTATTCTGAGACATCCGCCCGCGCCTGCGATCTTCTTGAGCAGTTCCCCGAGAAGCGCGAGACGCTCGAGACCTTCATCGACGGACTTCCTCTCGGAGCGGACATCGACCGCCGCCGCGGGTTCCTCATCCAGTGCCTGCACAAGGCGCAGGGCATTTTCGGCCATCTGCCGCTGGAGCTGCAGGAACTGATCGCCGAGCGCCTCGGGCTGCAGATGTCGGACGTCTTCGGCGTCATCAGCTTCTACTCCTTCTTCACCGTCAAACCGGTCGGGAAGTACAAGATCAACGTCTGCACCGGAACCGCCTGCTTCGTGCGCGGGGCCGGCAAGATCCTCGATGAGTTCAAGAGCCGGCTCAACCTCGCCGAGGGGGAAACTACTCCCGACATGAAATTCACTCTCAGTTGTCTCCGCTGCGTCGGCGCCTGCAGCCTCGCCCCCGTCGTGATGGTCAACGACAAGGTCTACGGCAAAGTCACCCCGGACATGGTGCCGAAGATCATCAAGGCGTGCGGGTGAGAATAAAGACAAGGATCGTGACACAACCCCGGTGGGGTTGGGCGATATTGGCACCCATACCCAGGGTAGGCGCGATGCGCCAACCCTGGGCTTTGATACACAGCCCCGTTGGGGCAGAGAACAATCAATGGATGGCGGTCAGGTTTTTTTTCATTGCGTTGAAGTCATGAAAAC
Organism: uncultured Victivallales bacterium; assembly: GCA_964436735.1. Taxonomy (GTDB): domain Bacteria; phylum Verrucomicrobiota; class Lentisphaeria; order Victivallales; family GWF2-38-69; genus CAYTFM01. The sequence goes on from CAYTFM010000023.1 coordinate 26,553, forward strand.
GAAGACAACCACCTCGTAATCTGATGTAGTGAAAATGACGGATGACATCGTAATGTTGTCAATATTTCTGATGACCCGAAGGGGCTACGTAACAAAGCCCAGGGTTGGACCGAGGCACGAGGGCCTACCCTGGGTAAGGTTCAAAAACACATCAACCCCACCGGGGTTGTGTCACCGAGTGAGACGACCATGCCACAATCATTATCCGCCGTTTACCTGCACCTCGTCTTCTCAACCAAAGAACGCCTTCCATGTTTCCGTGACGCCACTCTGCGCGGCGAAATGCACGCCTACCTTGGAGGCATTTCAAAACAACTCGATTGCCCACCTCTTATTGTGGGTGGCGTTGAAGACCATGTGCATCTCCTCGGCAGGATGGGACGTACCATCACGCAGGCCGATTGGATCAAGGAACTCAAACGCATATCAAGCGCATGGTTCAAGGAACGCGCGCCAACATGGAGCGAATTCGCCTGGCAATCGGGATACGGAGCATTTTCCGTCAGCGTGTCGAATATAGATGCGGTACGAGAGTATATTTCACGGCAAGAGGAACATCACGGAAAGTCAGACTTCCAGGATGAGTTCCGCTCGCTCATGAGGAAACATGGCCTTGATTGGGATGAGCGGTATGTGTGGGATTAGACACAACCCCGGTGGGGTTGGGAAACTTCGCGCATCTTACCCAGGGTAGGCGCGATGCGCCAACCCTGGGCTCTGATTCGCAGCCCCGTTGGGGCAGAAACGCAGATTTTTTATAATGAAATTGATAGGATATTTGTTAATTATTTGTGGCTCTGCTGTTGTTTTGTTTAGCAATAAAATCGTTTTCCCCGGATTAGAATACCTTCTTGGCATTGAAACAATTGTTGGGAAGCATAATGTCCGGTATTTAGATGATGGGGGATATTGTTTTACAAACCCTTATGCCATGATGATGTGGATAGGCGGTGTTGCCATAATTGGTATAATGCTTATCCTGGCAGGCATCTTTCTATTCAAGAAAGCGACAAATAGCATAACATCCGATGGACATTATGAGATTTCATCATAATTGCTGTTCACAGATTCATTTTTTTTGCCCCGAAGGGGCTATGTATCAAAGCCCAGGGTTGGAACGAGGAACGAGGTCCTACCCTGGGTGCGGATCAAACCATTCATCAACCCCAACGGGGTTGTGTCATCGAGGAACATCTGTCCGTGAACACACACCATGAAAATTGACACCCCTCAACAACTTACCGCGCATGCGGCGTCCTTGCGCGCCGGGGCCGGCGCGCCGGCGGGGTTGCGCATCCTCGTCTCGATGGGGACATGCGGCATCGCCGCGGGCGCCGCGCCGGTCCTGGACGCCTTGCGGAAAGCCGCGACTGGACGCAACGACCTCGCCATCGTCGAAACCGGCTGCATGGGAGTGTGCCACTCCGAGCCGTCGGTCGAGGTCGTCGACGCCACAACGAACACCAGCGTCATCTATGGCGACGTCACACCTGAGGACGCCGCCGCCATCGTCGCCGCAGGAGCCGCGACGGCGGAAGGGCCGCGCGTCGTCGAAAGCTCATGGTATTATCCCGAGTCGGAGGAGAAGCAGCCGGGGAAACTCCAGGCGCGGATCGTGCTGCGCAACAGTGGCCGCATCAATCCTGAACGCATCGAGGACTATCTCATCAACGATGGCTACCAAGCTTTGGCGAACGTCCTCGCCTCGATGACTCCCGCGGGGGTCATCGAACTGATCACCGACTCGGGACTGCGGGGCCGCGGCGGAGCGGGATTCCCCACCGGCAGGAAATGGGCCTTCGCCGCCGCGCAGCAGTCCGACGAGAAGTACATCATCTGCAACGCCGACGAGGGCGATCCGGGCGCCTTCATGGACCGCGCCGTGCTCGAGGGCGATCCGCACGCCGTGCTCGAGGCCATGGTGATCGCGGGCTTCGCGATCGGCGCCCGGCAGGGGGTCATCTACATCCGCGCCGAGTACCCGTTGGCCATCAAACGGCTGGAGATCGCCATCGCGCAAGCCAAGGACCTTGGGCTCCTTGGAAAGAACATCCTCGGCAGCGGTTTCGACTTCGACCTCGAGATCAAGTACGGCGCCGGGGCGTTCGTCTGCGGCGAGGAGACCGCCCTGATCCGCTCCGTCGAGGGACGCCGCGGCATGCCCATCTTCAAACCCCCCTTCCCGGCGGTCAAAGGACTCTGGGAGAAGCCGACGGTCGTCAACAACGTCGAGACCTTCGCCAACATCCCCGCCATCATCCGCCAGGGGCCGGCCTGGTTCAAGAAGATCGGCACCGCCGGCTCGCCCGGCACCAAGGTCTTCTCGCTCACCGGCAAGATCAACCGGGTCGGACTCATCGAAGTCCCCATGGGCATCTCCCTCATGGATATCATCTTCGGGCTTGGTGGCGGCATCAGGGACGGCAAAGAGTTCAAGGCCGTGCAGACAGGCGGTCCCTCCGGCGGCTGCATCACCGCGAAGCACCTCGACACCCCCATCGACTACGACACGCTCAAGGCGCTCGGCTCCATGATGGGCTCGGGCGGCATGATCGTGATGGACCAGGACGACTGCATGGTAGACGTCGCCAAGTTCTTCATCGAGTTCACCATGGACGAGTCCTGCGGCAAATGCGCGCCCTGCCGCATCGGCGGCCGCCAGATGTTCGGCCTGCTCGAGAAGATCGCCCATGGCAACGCCACCACCGCCGACCTCGCCACACTCCGCGACCTCGGCGAGACGCTCAAGATGGCGTCGCTCTGCGGTCTGGGCATGACCGCCCCGAACCCCGTGCTCGCCACCATGAACAACTTCGAGGACGAGTATCTCGCCCATGTCATCGACAAACGCTGTCCGGCCGGCAAGTGCGCCAAGCTTATCGTCTATCTGATCGACCCCGAGATCTGCGTCGGCTGCACCCTCTGCGCCCGCAAGTGCCCCGTCATGTGCATCACCGGCAAGCCCAAGGGACCGCACGTCATCAACCAGGACGCCTGCGTCCACTGCGGCGCCTGCTTCGACGCCTGCAAGTTCCGCGCCATCATCAAGGGCGACAAGCGGCACCTTTCGGCATCCAAGGACAAAGGAGCGAAAGCATGAGCGACATCGTCAACCTCACAATCGACGGCGTTCCCATCAAGGCCTGGAAGGGGCAGACGATCCTCGAGGCCGCCCTCACCCATCGCATCGAGATCCCCAACCTCTGCTACAATAGGAAAGTCTCGCACACCGCCTCCTGCCGTCTTTGCATCGTCTCGATCGAAGGCCGCCCCGGCGGCATTCCCTCCTGCACCACGCGGGTGGAGGAAGGCATGCGGATCACCGCCTTCAACGAAACCCTGGAGAAGGTCCGCCGCGTCACGCTCGACCTCATCCTCTCCAACCACAACGACGACTGCATCAGCTGCGTCAAGGACGGCGAGTGCGAACTGCAGGACCTCGCCTTCCGCTACAACCTCGGTCGGCAGGACCGAGTGTTCCCCCCGATATGGGAAGCGCTGAGCAAAACCTCCGACTACAGTTCCCAGGTGCTCGACTACGACGCCTCCAAGTGCATCCAGTGCAAACGCTGCATCAAGGCGTGCCACGAGATCCAGGGCAAAGGCATCCTGACCTTCGTCAACCGCGGCATCCGCACCACCGTCGGCACCGGCTACGGCAAATGGGTTCAGTCAAAGTGCGACGGCTGCGGCGAGTGCGCCCAGTTCTGCCCTGTCGGCGCCATCACGCCAAAGCAGATCTATAGCCGCATGACCCGGATCCGCGGCAAAGACGTGGAGAGGAAAACGCAGACCACCTGCCCCTACTGCGGCGTCGGCTGCCAACTCATCGTCGCCACGCGGCGCTTCTGCGGCGACCACATCGGCCCTCGGCATAGCATCATTCAAGTGACTGGCGCGGAGTCTGTTCCGAACTTCGGCAAGACCTGCGTCAAAGGACGCTTCGGTTTGGACTTCGCCTCGCGCCATGACCGCCTCACCACGCCACTCGTCCGCAGAGACGGCGCAATGGTCGCAGTCACCTGGAACGAAGCACAGCGCTACATCTGCGGCCGCCTCGCGGAGATAAAGAAGGCGCACGGCGCCGACGCCATCGCCGGGTTGTCCTCCGCCCGCTGCACCAACGAGGAGAATTTCCTCTTCCAGAAGTTCATGCGCGCCGTCGTCGGCACCAACAACGTCGACCACTGCGCCCGCCTCTGCCACGCCTCGACCGTCGCCGGACTGGCCGCCACCCTCGGGTCGGGGGCCATGACCAACTCCATCGCCGAGTTGGAATTCGCCGACGTCATCCTCGTCACCGGCTCCAACACCACCGAGGCGCATCCGGTCATCGCCACGCTGATCGCCCGCGCCGTGCTCCAGCACAAGGCCAAGCTTATTGTGGTCGATCCGCGCAAGATCGATCTGGTCCGCTACGCCACGCTCTGGCTGCGCCCCCGCAACGGCACCGACGTCGCCTGGATCAACGGCATGCTCCACGCCATCATCGCCAACAATTGGCTGAACGACGCCTTCATCGCGGAGCACACGGAAAACTTCGAGGCGCTCCAGACAGCGGTAGCCAAATATGATCCGCAGACCGTCGAGGCGCTCTCCGGCGTGCCCGCCGCGGACATCACCGCGGCCGCCAAACTGTACGCCACCGCCCCGAAATCCTCGATCGTCTATTCCATGGGAATCACGCAGCACAGCCACGGCACGGACAATGTGAAGTCGCTCTCGAACCTCGCGCTGCTCACCGGCCAGATCGGCCGCGAAAGCACCGGCGTCAACCCGCTCCGCGGACAGAACAACGTGCAGGGCGCCTGCGACATGGGCTCCCTGCCGAACGTCTATCCCGGCTACCAGCGCGTCGACGATGCCGCCGCGCGCCGGAAATTCGAGAAGGCATGGAAGTGCAAACTCTCCAGCAAGCCCGGCCTCAGCGTCGTCGAGATCATGAACGAGGCCCACGCCGGACGCATGAAAGCCCTTTACATCATGGGCGAGAATCCGATGGTCTCCGACCCGAACCTCAACCACGTCCGGGACGCGTTGGAGAATCTCGATCTGCTGGTCGTCCAGGACATCTTCCCCACGGAAACCACCGCCCTCGCCGACGTCATCCTCCCCGCCGCCTCGTTCCTGGAGAAGGACGGACACTTCACCAACACCGAGCGCCGCGTCATGCCCATCCGTCAGATCCTCGACGCCCCCGGCGAGGCGCGGGCCGACTGGCACATCGTGCAGGATTTGGCGAACGAAATGGGAGCCGGATGGAACTACCATTCCACCAAGGAGATTCTCAACGAGATCAACCGCCTCACGCCGCAGTACGGCGGCATCACCTGGGAGCGCATCGAGAATGGCGAGCGGCTGCAGTGGCCCTGCCCCGCGGCCGACCACCCCGGCACGCGGTTCCTGCACGCCAACGGCATCATCCGCGGCAAGGGACTCTTCGCGGCGGTCGACTACCTGCCCTCGAAGGAGCAGCCTTGCGACGCGTACCCCTTCGTCCTCTCGACGGGCCGCATCCTCCTCCACTACCACACCTGCTCGATGACCCGCCGCACCCATGCGCTGCCCAAGTACGTCAACCTCCCCTACATGGAGATCTCGCCGGCCGACGCCCAACGGCTCGCTCTCGCATCCGGCGACAAGACGCGCGTCTCCTCGCGCCGCGGCGCGATCGAGATCGCCGTCAAGGTGACCACCCGCGTCGCCGAGGGCAGCGTCTTCATTCCATTCCACTTCGCGGAGGCCGCGGCGAACGTCCTGACCATCTACGCCCTCGACCCCGTCGCCAAGATCCCCGAGTTCAAGGTCTGCGCCGTCCGCGTCGAGAAAGTCATTTAAAATGTTCCGGATCCCTTAAACTTGTACGCCGCCATGCCGGCGCTGTTCATGATGATGAGATAGCCGGTCGGCTTGACCTTGCTCATGTTGTACGTGGGGTACAGCACGTACACCTCGCTGTAGCCGACGGGCTTCGGAGCAAGGGGATCAGGATTGTCGTCCGCGTAGATCTTCATGCAGCTGCTCTGTTTCTTATAGGCGGCGTTCATGAATGGAAAGTTCAGAGCCTTTCCCGCGGCGTTCGACCGCGCCAGCATGCACTGCTTCAGGGAATATTTCTTCCCCGTCGAGGTGAGCGATTCCAGTTCGAGGTAGACCTTGGGAGCCGATGAGCCGAAGTATATGCCGTGAAGCATGATGATGGCCCCGGGAAGATTCTCGCCCCAATCCATACCGACAATGACCGGCGGCACCAGCGTCAGACTCCGTTTCAGTTCGACAGGCGCGGCAAGCTCCTTGGAGGACACGACAAGGGTGGTGGTGGTGGACGGCTGAATCGGTTTCTGGAGGAGCAGCGCGCTGAGAGCCTCGGTTCCGTAAGCGTAATACTTCTTGTCGTAGAGCGGCGTGCGGACGTTCCAGGCGGCGTTCACCGACGTGAACATATGCGTGTTGCTTGGTTTGTCGACGATGTTCAGCTTGGCGCTCTTCATCCCTCCTGCCAGCATCGGATAGGTCGTCGACGCCTTGACCGCGCGGGAGAATGTGGCGAGCCCGACCTCGGACGCCGCAAGGGAGGTGACTGAACCGAACGCAGTGAGAGTGCCTCCTTCCGCGTCGAACACGGCGGTGACGGTAGCCGCTTCGGTGAGAATGGCGGTGGTCATTCGCTCATAGGGATTTCCGACTACCACTCCACCGCCAGAGCTCCAGCGCAGGAAAACGTAACCGCCCGCCGGTGTCGCCGCGATCTCGACCGGCTCGCCCTTGTGAACCCCATAGTCGCCCGCCGCCGGAGAGGTGCTCCCCGCCGCCGCGGGCTCCACCGCCATCGTAAGCTTCACCTCGTCGCTGTTCACGGCGAAGGTGGCGGTGACCGTGGCGGCCACTCCGGTCAGCGCGACGGTCGTCGTCGGATCACTCTGATTCCCGATCGAACCCGTTCCCGACACCGACCATCCCGCAAAATGATAACCGACACCGGAAAGAGCCGCTAGTTCCACAATCTGACCGACGACGCAGGCGTGACTGCCGACTCCAGGGGTGGTGAAACCCGAATCCGCGGGCAAGACAACCATCGAAAGCACCGCCGACGTCTCATTCTTGACGAAATTCGCCGTCGCCGTCGCCGCCGCTCCGGTCAGCGCGATCGTCGTCGTGGGATCGAGCAGGTTGCCGATCGAGCCCGTCCCCGACACCGACCAGCCGGTGAAATGGTAGCCGGCGCCAGGAAGGGCCGCCAACTCGACGGCGTGCCCGACAAAGCAGGGATACCCGCCGACACCGGGACTGGTGGAGCCCGCATCCACAGGATTGACCGCCATCGTAAGCACCGCCGGCGTCTCGTCCGTGCCGAAGTTCGCCGTCGCCGTCGCCGCCGCTCCGGTCAGCGCGACGGTCGTCGTCGGATCGCTCGGATCGCCGATCGAGCCCGTTCCCGACACCGACCAACCGGTGAAATGGTAGCCGACGCCAGGAAGGGCCGTCACCTCGACGACCTGACCAACGAAGCAGGCGTGCACGCCGACACCGGGACTGGTGGAGCCGGAGCCGGCGGGATTGACGGCCATCGAAAGCACGGCAGACGTCTCGTCCGTGCCAAAAAACGCCGTGACCGTCGCCGCCGCGCCGGTCAGCGCGACGGTCGTCGTCGGATCGCGCAGGTCGCCGATCGAGCCCGTCCCCGAAACCGACCAACCGGTGAAATGATAACCTGAAGCCGCGGTGGCGGCGATCTGAACCACCTCGCCCACAAACGAAGGACGCTCACCCGCCCCGGGATTGGTCGAACCGGAACTGGACGGACTAACGCTCATCGTCAGAACCGCCGAAATCTCGTCCGTGCCGAAGTTCGCCGTCGCCGTCGCCGCCGAACCGGTGAGCGCAATGGTTGTCGTCGGATCGCGCGGATCGCCGATCGAACCCGTTCCCGACACCGACCAACCGGTGAAATGGTAGCCGACGCCAGGAAGGGCCGTCACCTCGACGACCTGACC
>CAYTFM010000023.1:34646-39513 GCA_964436735.1 uncultured Victivallales bacterium
AACCGGTGAAATGGTAGCCGACGCCAGGAAGGGCCGTCACCTCGACGACCTGACCGACGAAGCAGGCGTGCCCGCCGACGCCGGGACTGGTGGAACCCGCATCCACGGGATAGACCGCCATCGTAAGCACCGCCGACGTCTGGTCTCTGCCGAAGTTCGCCGTAACCGTCACCGCCGAACCGGTGAGCGCGACCGTCGTCGTCGGATCCCTTGGGTCGGCGATCGACCCCGTTCCCAACACGGACCAACCGGTGAAATGATAGCCGACTTCAGAGATGGCTCCTATCTCGACGACCTGCCCGACGAAGCAGGCATGACTGCCAACGCCCGGAATGGTGGAACCAGACCCCGCGGGATTGACGGCCATCGTAAGCGCCGCCGGCGTCTCATCCTTGCCGAAGTTCGCCGTGATTGTCGCCGCCGCACCAGTGAGCGAAACGGTCGTCGTCGAATCGCGCGAGTCGCCAATCGAGCCTGTCCCCGAAACGGACCATCCGGTGAAATGATACCCGGAAGCCGCGGTGGCGGCGATCTGAACCACCTCGCCCACAAACGAAGGACGCTCACCCGCACCTGGAGTGGTCGAGCCGGAGCCGGACGGGTTGACGCTCATCGTTAGAACCGCCGGAACTTCGTCTTTGCCGAAGGTGGCGGTGATGGTGACCGCCGTGCCGGTGATGGTGGCGGCCGTCGACGGATCGCGCGGATCGACGACCGAGCCTGTCCCCGTCACCGACCAACCGACGAAGTGGTAGCCGGCGTTGGGAGTGGCCCCGATCTGCCGCACCTCGCCGACATAGGCGTCATAGCTTCCGACGACAGGGATGGTCGCTCCCGCGGCGGCGGGATAGGCGGACATGGCGAGTTTCGCCGGCGTTTCGTTCTTCCCGAAGTTGGCGATGACGATGGCGTACTCGCCATCGAGCACGGTGGTCGTTGCGGGATTATAGCTGTCGCCGACAACCGCGAATCCCCATACGGTCCATCCCCTGAAGTGATACCCCTCGGCGGGAGTGGCTTTGATCGGAATGACCTCGCCGACGTAGCTCTCGAATTCCCCTTCCGCGGGAACTGTCGATCCGGTGCCGCGCGGATATTCATCCATGTAAAGAGTCGCGCAGATCTTTCCATCCCAGAAATTGGCGGTCAACGTGACCGCGTCGCCTACAATGGTGACGGTCGTGGTCGGATCATACACGTCCCCGATCTCACACGCTCCGTCCACCGACCAGTAGTCGAATTGATAGCCCTCGGCGGGAATGGCTTCGATATTCACCACCTCGCCCACCGCGGCTTCGTGCGCGCCGACTTCAGGCTTGGTGGACCCCATCTCAGGCAGATCGGCCGCCATCATGAGCGTGGCGGCAGAGACGCGCGGCTGAACTCCCACACACGCGGCCACCATCACCCACATAAGCACCAGCCATCTCATGACTATCTCCTTTCTATTCTTTAATAGAGTATACATGTTACTGTTCGGTTAGGCTTAAGTTTGGAGTGCAGGCTTTAGCCTGTCGGGTAAAATGCGCAGACTGAAGTCTGCACTCCAAACGGTTTCCCTTCGGGTTTCGGGCGTGTTAGCCTACCTGAGCAGTTACGTATGCATCGTTTGGAACGTTCATGTCACACGCAACGTTACATCCAAAGTCGGAAAGAAGCACTTCGTGTAGGCGGGAATCCGCTTGGGGCATCGGATACTCTGCGACGAGTCAAAGAACAGGAATTATACGCCCCCGACTTGTGAAACGCCTACGGCGGTGCTACTTGAGTGGATAATTTCAAGAGGGAGAACGCATGATTAACACATTGACCGAGCCACAGGAAACGACCATCGGGAAGGGATCACGGGACAGTTGTTCCCGTAAGATACTGAAACCGCTGTCCACACACCACTCGTTCCATCGCGGCGCCCTCACGCCACCCCGCTTCCTTTCCCGCGCCGCGGTACTGCTTCTCTCTTTCGCCACGGTCATGGTGGAGGCGTTCACCGCCTCGGCGCAGAATTACAATCTGACCATACTGCCGCCATCGCCGGATATTCCCGGAGTCGCGACCAATCCGTCGTTGAATCAGGCGACTCCGTATCCCAAAGGTTCCACGTTCGGCATCATGGTCACCACCATTCCCTCCGGCTACATTTTCACCGGATGGAACAATCTGACGCCGGACAACGTCACGCTCTCAGGCACCACTCAAAACCCCGTGACAGTGACGATAACCGGCAATGGTGACGCCCAGGTCCAGCCGACCTTCCAGGCAGGCTGGAAACTCACCATGGCGGTGGTCAACGGAAGCACCACGCCCCAAGCGAACACAACCGTCGGCGTCCCCAACGGCACCAATCAACCAATCAGCGCCGTCGGCAACAGCGCCTGCTACTTCACCGGCTGGACCGCCGCCCCGGCAGCCAACGCCGCGTTCGCGAACGCCACCATCACTCAAACCACCGTGACCTTGACAGGAGACGCCACCGTCACCGCCACTTTCGCGCAAGGGGCCAACCTGACGCCAAACATCACTCCCGACACCACTTGGGGCACGTTCTCCGTCAACGGCGCGGCAATGCAGGATGGGATCGTGGCAGCCGTACCATTGAACACGTCGATGCCACTCGTCGCCACCCGCAACTGGCCCAACTGCGATTTCTCAAGCTGGTCCTCGACGGCAGGGAATCCCACGATCGGAGACACAACCAGCGCCAGCACGACCATCACCCTGAACAGCACCACCGCGCTCGCGGCGAACTTTAACGCCACCTACACCATGGAGTTGGTGAACCACACCGGACTAAACACCGACAGCTATTCCGTGTACGTCCTCGGCTATAGCGCGTCATACGGCAAGATCCTGTCCTTCGGCACCGACACGGAGAGGCAGAACACCACAGGATCGTTCGCGGAAGTTTCCCCGTGGACCGGCACCGACACCACCCGCTATCTACCCTCCTTCAAGGTCGGAAGCGAGATGACCAAAATCACACTAAGCGGCAAGGATCCCATCGACGGCGTCCGGATGTACTTCTTCGTCAAGAACAACACGGCCACCTACAAGGACAACTCCGCCAACAACCCGCAGAAAAACAACGGTCCGTCCTTCCCGTACGTCGCCGCGCCAGCCGCCCAATACCCCAACGCGATTGGCGTGACGCAGCCCGCGAACCCGCCGCAGACCGACTATCCAGTCTACAACTACATCGAGTGCACGTTTCACAAAGAGGACAAGCTGTACATCGACGTCTCGACCGTGGACGGTTTTTTCTTCCCCACCACCATCACCGCCCATGACGCCACCGGCCGCAGCCTGGGACAACTCGGCCAACCCGTCCCCGGCGGCATCACCGGCGCGGACATCATCGACGCCTACTCGTACAAAAAAGACGGCTCCGGCTTCTGGAACAAATTGCCCGACGTCAGCGAGACGGTGGCCAACGCCTATCTTGACTTGAAGATCACCACCGACACCCCGACGGTTCTGCTGAACCCCGGCATATACCTCCAGACGGACACCGGCATCGTCAACTCGCTGAGCAACCCCTTGCACGGCGCGTTCGACGACGCGTTGAACGCCTTCTTCACGGCGGGCAACGCCCCGAAGCTCAACCTGTGGCAGAACAGCGGCGTCATCGCGGGCTGGGCGGACGTCTTCACCGCCACCTATGCGGACTCGGTGGCCTTCCCCGCCCTCAACACCACGGCGGACTCGCCGCGGAACTATCACCCGGCGCTCGTGCTCACCGGCCAAACCTCACAGCAGCAGTACACCATCTTCAACCCCGCCGGCTTCTCCGTGGTGAACTACAAAGACGCCCTGAACGCCTACCATCCCATCACCGGCACGATAGCCGGCACGACGCTGACCTTCACCTCCCCCCTGCCCACCGGCACGCTCCAGACCGGCATGTACGTCAACGGCGGCGACGGCGCCTCGGACGGCACTCGCCACATCACCGTCATCACTCCCGCCTCAGGAGGCGGCATCGCGTCGGTCACGCTCGACAACAACGCCCAAAGCGGCGGCCCCTACCAGTACCTGTTCTCCAAAGCGCCGCAGTTCTATTACTTCTCCTCCGGCTGCATGGTCTTCGGCTGCCTTGGCCTGATGGCGGACAGCGGCGCGACCCGGGCCGACATCACAACGAACTCCCACCAGGAAAGCGTCCTCAAGGGACTGGAGAATCAAATCGGCACCGCCTTCAACCGCGGCGTGGCCCTCATCGACTACTCAACCGCCGCCGACACCATGACGACCGACAATTGGGCGCGGGAAACCAACTGGTACCCACAAGGACAGGCGCAAAACCTCTTCTCCTACTTCATGCACGCCGCGCAGATCGGCGGCTCGAACATTTTCGCGCTGCCCCCGAATCCGGCGAAATCCGCCCGCGGGGATCTGATGGCGATGTCGTACGGCTTCGCGTACGATGAAAATCCCCTCCACAATGTCCCCGGACCCCAAGTCCCCGCGGAGTTCTCGGGCATGCCGGCGGGAACGCAGACCATGACGTTCACCATGGGACCGTGGACCGCCAGCAACACGGCGAAGCTCACCATGGCCGCCTCGCCGTCGGCGGGCGGGACGACATCGCCCGCCGCGGGCTCCATCAGTGTCGTGCCATTGGCCGCGCCGCAGCGCATCGCGGCCACGCCGTCCACCGGCTACACCTTCTCGGGGTGGACGGTGTCGGGAGGCGCCACGCTGGTCAGCATGACTGACCCGACCACTTTAGCCACCCTGACCGGCGACGCCACCATCACCGCCATCTTCACGCCTGTCACGACCATGGTCAGCCTCACTATGACGACAACCCCGACGAGCTATGGAATGACAACTCCTTCAGGCGCGAGCCAGGTGCCGGCCGGATCCCCCT
>CAYTFM010000023.1:39523-44073 GCA_964436735.1 uncultured Victivallales bacterium
CGTTTCGCCTCACATCCAAAACAAAGCGCAATGGGCGAAGAAACTCCGTACCACCCTTGGCGTCCCTGCCGATTCTTACCACTTCGACGTCGACAGCGACTTTGCGCCCAATCCGGGAACCGACGACGACATCATCGCCAGCCCCAACAGCGGCTACCAATTCGTCTCGTGGCGTGTCACCGGCGCGGGTTCCGTCGTGAACAGCACGCACCGCGACACCAACGCCATCCTGACCGGTGACGCCACCATCACCGCGAACTTCAAGCACGTCACCAGCACTGCCACACTGACGTTGGCCCTCACGCCGAATGCCTCCTGCGGCTCGATCAATCCCGCCGTAGGCCCGAGAACGGTCAATGTCGGCGAGACCATGCAGATCAAAGCCACACCGAACAGCGGCGATCAGTTCGTAAACTGGGCCGCCACAGGCCCCGCAACCAGCGCCGACATCAACCTGCCTGCGACAAGTCTCGTCATCCACGGCGACGCCACCGTCACCGCCACCTTCACGCCCGTTACCGCCACCGCCACGCTCACCATGGCCGTCTTACCGGCTGGAACGGGGTCGACCAGCCCGGGCGTTGGACAGCACGCCGTCAACCAGGGACAGGCCATCGCGGTCACCGCGGCCGCGGCCGATGGTTACCATTTCACGCTCTGGGCCGCCACCGGCGCCGCCGTGATCGACAACGCGGACGTCCTCGCCACCACCGTCACGCTCGGCGGCGACGCCACCATCACCGCCACGTTCGCGGCGAACCAGATCCCCGCCACCTTGACAATGGCCACTTCCACGAACGCCGGCGGTTCCACCAGCCCCTCCGTTAGCCCGTACGCCAGCTATGTCGGCGCGACCATCCAGATCGAGGCGATTCCCGCAGCCGGCCACGTCTTCACCAAATGGACTGCTGAAGACTCAGTCGATATCGACGACGCGTCGTCCGCCCAGACATACGCCACGCTGTCCGACAGCGGCACGGCCACAGCCATTTTCACGCCAGTGACTGACACGGTCACGCTCACGATGGCGGCCACCCCCTCGACGGGCGGGGCGACCAGCCCCGGCATCGGAGCGAACCTGGTCTACACGAACTCGCCGGTGCGCATCTCCGCCTCCCCCGCCAGCGGCTACGATTTCGCATTTTGGATCTGCTCGGCGGGAGCAACCGTCCTCGATCCGACACTAGCCACCACCACCGCCTCGCTTTCGGGCAACGCCACCATCACCGCCACATTCACTGAAGGCTCGGTCGACACCGTGGCCGTCGGCTCGGTCATATCGATTCTGGCGACCGAGGTTGACAGCGGCAGGCTGGCGTCATTCTCGAAAACGCCTTCCCTGTGGACGACCTACGCGAATCCGGTCTCGAAAAAAAGCGGCCTGAAGGCCACGCTGGGAGTTGTGACGAAAGTCTCGAAGTCGCTGCACCCTGCCGAGATCACCGCCAACTGGACCAAAAAAACCGTCCTCTACGACAAGAACGCATACTCGTCCAAGACGACACCCCTCAGCCAACTGCTCCTCGGCAATCCAATCCCATGCCTCCTGACTGATTCACTTGAGATCAAAAGCGCGGAGATCGGCAAGGATCCCTTCCCGCTTCCCCGGTTCCTGACGCTCGCCACTCCGTCCATTTACCAAGTAACCGGTTCACCGTCCGCCGCCAAGGACAAATTCACCGTCGTGGGCTCGTGGTTCGGCTCGACGCCGCCCACCGTGCTCGTCGAATGCTCAAACGCCAAGGGCTACAAATACTACCGATGCTCCGTGGTCAAGAACGAAACGCTCGTCTACAAAAACGCCAAGGGGAAAACAAACACAAGCTGCATGAAGGTCTACGCCGACGATCCGGCGGGCGACCCGAGCGATCCGGTCGGACACAGCGCCGTCGTGGCGTTGTATCCCGACATCAAAGGTTACACTGCCACTGGTTACCTCATCATCGATAACGGCGTCGGCATGGCTGTGTTCGAGATCGGCAAGTGACGCAACGCATCTCGAACATGATCATACTCATGCGTGAGTAAGATTAAGAGTGAGAGTAAAGAATACCCCATATGCTCCCCTACCTCCCACACGTCTTGATGATCGGCGCGGCGGGGCGGAACGTCGGTAAGACGGAATTCGCCTGCGCCGTGATCCGCCGCGTCTCGCAGGTGCGCCCCATCGCCGCCGTGAAGATCACCGCCATCCGCGAGGACAGCCCCTGCCCCCGAGGGACAAAAAGCTGCGGGGTCTGCGGCTCGCTCCATGGCAAACCGTTCGAGATCACCGAGGAGACCGGCGGGAATCCGGGCAAGGACACGTTTCGGCTGCGCGAGGCCAGAGCGGCGAAAGTGTTGTGGCTACGGGTGCGGCAGTCGAATCTCGCCGAAGGCGTCGCCGCATTGTTCGCCGCGCTCCCCGCAGGCATGCCCGTGGTGTGCGAATGCAACTCGGCGCGGGCGGTCATGGAGCCCGCCGTCTTTCTCGTGATCCGCGATCCGCGAAACGGGCAAATGAAGGAAAGCTGCCGTGAAGTCATCACGCAGGCGGACCGCGTGGTGGCTTTCGACGGCACAGGCTGGGATCTACCTCCAGAGGATCTCGTGTTCCATAGCAACCGCTGGTGGCTCCGGCAGGATGCCGCCGCCATCGTCCTCGCCGGCGGGAAAAGCAGCCGCATGGGTACCGACAAAAGCCTTCTGCCGTATCACGGCGGCACGCCGTTGATCCAGCACATCACCGACCAACTCCGGCCGCTGTTCCGCGAGGTGCTCATCGGAGCGAACAATGCGGAAGCCTTTCAATTCCTCAACCTGCCCGTGGTCCCGGACCGCATGCCGGATCAAGGACCGCTCATGGGACTGCTCTCCTGCTTGGAACATTCCACGCATGAGCTACATTTCCTGACGGCCTGCGACATCCCCGAGCTTCCGGCGGAGACGATTATGCAACTGCTCGCGGCGGCGACGGACGTCGACGCGGTCGTGCCGTTCACCGAGGGGGGCAACGAACCGCTGTTCGCCGTCTACCGCAAATCGGCGGTGCTCCCTGCCGCGGAGACGGCTTTGGCAAACGGAAAACGGCGCATCGCCGATATGTTCGAGCACATTCGACTGCGCCGCATGCCGCTGTCCGATTCGACCTGGCTGCGGAATCTGAACACGCCTGAGGACTATCATTCTGAACGGCAGAAGGTGGCACCATGAAATCGGAAGCACAGACTATATCCTATCAGGAAGCCCTAGACTGTGTCATGCGGGCGGCCGAGACGCATGGCCCCTTGGGAACCGAACGGGTGCCGCTCGACGAGAGCCTGGGGCGAACCCTGGCGCAAGACGTCACCGCCGACAGGGACATGCCGCCGTTCAACAAATCCGCCATGGACGGCTTCGCCTGCCGCCGCGCCGACCTCGACGCGCCACTGCGCGTGACGGACAACATACCGGCGGGGCGCATGCCCAAAGGCCCCGTTGGCCCCGGCGAATGCGCGCGGATCATGACCGGCGCGCCGGTGCCCGATGGCGCCGACTGTGTCATCATGCTCGAGGACACGGAGACGCTTCACGACAGCACCATCAAATTCGTCAAAGACAAAACCGCCACGAACATCTGTCCCCAGGGCGAGGACACGAAGGCGGGCGCGGTCGTGCTGCGCAAAGGCGAGTGGGTCACCCCTGCCCACATCGCCGTGCTGGCCGCCGTGGGTTGCGAGAAGCCGCTGGTCCACCAACAGTTCCGCGTCGGCGTGCTGGCGACCGGCGACGAACTGGTCGATCCGGGCGCCACCGTCTCGGACGCCCGCATCCGCGACAGCAACAGCCCGCAACTCTGCGCCCAACTCCGCGGCATCCGCGCCGTCCCCACCTTCTATGGTATCGCCCGCGACACCGAGAAGGACATCGACGCCATGCTGAAGCGGGCGATGGCCGAGCAGGACATGGTGCTGGCGTCGGGCGGCGTCTCGGCGGGCGACTTCGATCTCGTCCCGGCCATCCTGAAGGCGAACGGCTTCGAGTTGCTGTTTGAAAGCGTAGCGATGCAACCCGGACGGCCGACGGTGTTTGGACGCCATCCTGGCCGTGCAATATTCTGTTGCGGCCTGCCGGGCAATCCAGTGTCGACGTTCATCATCTTTGAGATCCTGCTCAAACCGTTTATTCTCAAACTAATGGGACACGACCATCATCCTCTCACCATACAGGCCACGCTCGCGAAACCGGTCTCGCGGCGGCAGACGCGACGCCAGGCGACGGTTCCGGTCGCGTTCACGGAGCCCGGTCAGGTGGCCCCCGTCGAGTTCCACGGCTCGGGACACATCAACGCCCTCTGCCGGGCGCACGCCCTGCTGACCATACCGATCGGCGTAAGCGAAATCCCCGCCGGGAGCATCGTCGATGTTCGACTCATATAACCGCCGCATCAACTATTTACGCATTTCTGTCACGGATCTGTGCAACCTCCGCTGTGAATACTGCATGCCGCCCGAAGGCGTGCAGCGACTGCCGCATGCCGAGATTCTTTCCATCGAGGAGATCGTGGAAGTGGCGGCGGCCGCCGTCCGCCT
>CAYTFM010000024.1:0-11773 GCA_964436735.1 uncultured Victivallales bacterium
CGCCGAAGTTGAAGAGCGTCGCCCCGGGACCGTTCTTCCAGGCGATCCAGTCGATCCCGAGCTCGCGCAGGTCGCTTTCGGATATTTCATAGACGTTCAGCGCCACCTCGACCTGCGGCGGCGGGATGTCCAGCGCCTTGAAATATTTGAACGACGAATTGCCCTTGTAGAGGGTGTCCTTCCAAAGGAGCGAGTTGGTGGTGCCGTCGATCACGTAGTTGCCGTCGTCGCCGCTGCCGATCAGCGTCTTGACGATGCGGGCGATCGCCTGCGAGGAGCGGTGCTTGGGCTTGTACATGAAGTCGTAGATGCCGTTGCCGCCCACGATGTCGCCGTTGATCTTGGCCTCCTCAGGGACGGGCCGGTCGAGTTTGGCGATCATCTCGTCCATGTAGGGAACCATGTAGGGGCAGAGCGTCATCACGACGAACTGCTTGTTCCCCGCCTTGTAGTTCAGCTCCCGGATGCCGGCCTGGTCGCCATTCTGCAGGATGGCGTTCTTCAGGTACGGCAGCAGCGACGCCGCCTTGACGTTCTTGAGCTCGTACACCTTGTTCAGCTGGTAGTTCCTGCTGTTGTCGTTGATGATGTGCAGCTCGCGCTTCTCCTGCGACCACGCCGACAGGCACGAGGCGCACGCCACCACCAAGGTCAGACTTTTCCATGCCTTCTTCATTCTTTTCGCTCCCCCTTTCGACTCGCGCTTCTCCTGCGACCACGCCGACAGGCACGAGGCGCACGCCACCACCAAGGTCAGACTTTTCCATGCCTTCTTCATTCTTTTCGCTCCCCCTTTCGATTCGTCTTTGCTATCACTCTCATTGCGTCCATTCAGTCGAACAGAAAACAATCTACGACATACGCTACATCCATAAGTTCAACCACATCAAGGATATATGCGTTAGAAGAGTGTTAGCGTCCCGTGTGCCACGGGTTAGCGGAAAACTATTTCAGAAAAGGCCTCAACTTTGGGGCAAGGCTACACAGTGGAGACCACCCCCGCCTATGAGAACCAGAAGATGTTCAGTCTATGTGGCGTTGGCACCCCGGCCAGAGGTGTTGAGCCAACCGATAAGACTGCCGTCTCGTATTGGTCGTCCAAGTTGACGGGATCATATTCCCTGCTTCTATGAAACAAACCACCACAAGACCTAAGTGCGCCCACGGGAGCGCGCTCCCCGCCCATTTCAGGACGGCGCATGTTTCTCTCATGGTTGAACATCGCTTCGACAAAGGTGGGCGCGCTGAACACAGGCGGCGCGACACCCTCCATGTCGGCCGGAACCTGGATTGGGACATATTTTTCAGAAGTACTCTTGAAGATGTGAAGCGGACACGCTATAATCTATAATAAACACATACTTTATGGATTATATATGGGAATGCTCATCACGAAAAAGTCGCAGTACGCTTTGCGGGCCGTCTTGGGAGTTGCGAAGCGGGGCGGGGCGGACGTGCTGACCATTGACGACATCTCCGAGTCTCAGAACATACCGCGGCGGTTTCTCGGCGGCATTTTGACGCAGTTGGCACAGGGCGGCGTCCTTATTTCACGTCGCGGCAAGACGGGAGGCTACGCCTTGGCCCGTCCCCCCCAATACATATCAGTCGGCGACATCGTGAAGGTCATCGAAGGTCCTCTGGATCAGGTATGCTGTCAGAAGATCGAGGATAGGGGAGCGTGCATGGCGGCGGGAGGATGCGCCTTCCTTCCCATGTGGCGGGAGGCGTTCGACGCCTTGAACAAAGTGTTTGACGGCACAACGCTGCAGGATCTTATTGATAGGGAGAAGAATATGGCGTCCATCAACAGTTTCACCTACTCGATCTGATACGGAAAAGACGCCTTTCAAGGCGTTTTTTTTAACGACACATTTCCTACTATGGTTATAGCCTTTATGCGTTATGC
Organism: uncultured Victivallales bacterium; assembly: GCA_964436735.1. Taxonomy (GTDB): domain Bacteria; phylum Verrucomicrobiota; class Lentisphaeria; order Victivallales; family GWF2-38-69; genus CAYTFM01. The sequence goes on from CAYTFM010000024.1 coordinate 1,910, forward strand.
TGTTCATCAATAAACGGAACCGAAAACGAAGGAGGAACGCACATGAGCGGAGTCTACGCGGACAACTCGCAATCCATCGGCAACACGCCTTTGGTGCAGCTCACCAAATTGACCAGCGGGCTCTGCGGCACAGTGCTGGCGAAGATCGAGGGGCGGAATCCCGCCTACTCGGTCAAGTGCCGCATCGGCGCGGCAATGATCTGGGACGCCGAGAAGCGTGGAATACTGAAGCCTGGCGTCGAGATCGTCGAACCCACCAGCGGCAACACGGGGATCGCCCTGGCGTACGTGAGCGCGGCGCGTGGCTACAAGCTGACGCTGACCATGCCTGAGACGATGAGTCTCGAGCGACGACGTGTCCTGGCGGCCTTCGGCGCGAGCATCATCCTCACGCCAGGGACCGAGGGCATGAAGGGGGCGGTGAAGCGAGCTGAGGAGTTGGCGGCCTCCGACCCCACGAGATACTTCCTGCCGCAGCAGTTCAAGAACCCGGCCAACCCGGCGATCCATGAGAAGACGACCGGACCGGAAATCTGGGAGGACACCAAGGGGGGAATCGACGTGCTCGTCGCGGGGGTGGGCACGGGTGGCACGATCACCGGCATCTCACGGTTCATCAAGAACACCAAAGGCAAGCGAATTCTCTCCGTGGCGGTCGAGCCGGCGGCGAGCCCCGTGATCACCCAGCAGCTCGCAGGGCAGCCGCTGAAGCCATTGCCCCACAAAATCCAAGGCATCGGAGCCGGGTTCATCCCCGACACGCTGGATCTTTCCATCGTGGACCGCGTCGAGACCGTCACCGACGATGAGGCGTTCGACTTCGCGCGGCGACTCGCCCGCGAGGAGGGCATCCTCGCCGGCATCTCCTGCGGGGCGGCCACGGCGGCGGCGGTCCGCCTCGCCGCCAGGCCCGAATTCAAGGGGAAGACCATCGTCGTGATTCTCCCGGACGCCGGGGAGCGGTACCTCTCCACGCCCTTGTTCGCACAAGGGTGAATTAAGATTCAGGTGTGAAATCCATGCGCATTCTGGAGGGCGAGACTTGCCGAGCCGCAGTGGGCGACAAGTCCATTTCCCACGAATCAGGAAGTCTGATCATAATCACACGTCATAGAGAGAAGATCATCATGGCATCAATCGAAACACTACTCGCACAGGCGGGATCGCACTGGGATGACAAGACCGGCGCCGTCTCCATGCCGGTGTACCACAGCGCCACATTCCGGCATCCCGGCCTGGGACAAAGCACCGGCTTCGACTATTCACGCACCGCCAATCCCACCCGCAGCGCGCTCGAGAAGACGCTGGCGGCATGCGAGGGCGTCGACGGGACGCGCGGATTCGCCTTCGCCTCGGGCATGGCGGCGATCGACGCCGTGATGCGGCTGTTCCGGCCGGGAGATGTCATCCTCGCCACAGAAGACCTTTACGGCGGGACGTTCCGTTTATTCGAAAAACTCTACCGACCACTCGGCATCGAGACGCGGTACGTCGACAGCTCCGACCTCTCCGCGGTGGAAAAAGCGTTGGCGCATGGCGTCAAAGGACTATTTCTCGAAGTCCCCAGCAATCCCTTGCTGAAGGTCGCGGATATCGCGGCCGCCGCCCAACTGGCGCGGAAGGCCGGGGCATTGACCATCGTGGACAACACCTTCCTCACCTTCGTCCGACAGCAGCCGTTAAAACTCGGTGCCGACATCACCGTCTACAGCGGCACCAAGTACCTTTGTGGGCACAACGACGTGGTCGCGGGCATCGTGGCGGCCGCCACCCCAGAACTGGCCGACCGCATCGCATTCGCCCAGAACGCGGCGGGCGCCATCCTTGGCCCGCAGGACGCATGGCTCCTCCTGCGCGGACTCAAAACCCTGCCGCTGAGAATGACGCGGCAAGAGCAGAGCGCCATGCGACTGGCGGAGTGGCTGGTCACACGCCCGCACATATCCCGCGTCTACTATCCCGGCCTCAAGGATCATCACGGACGCGGCACACTGCTCCGTCAGGCCGGCGGCGGATTCGGCGCGATGATCTCTTTTGAGATCGACGACCCCGCCCGGGTTCCCGACATCCTGCAAAGCGTCAAAGTGTTCATGTTCGCCGAAAGCCTCGGCGGCGTGGAGTCGCTGATCACCTTCCCCGCCGCGCAGACGCACGCCGACATGGATCCGACCATCCGGGAGCGTCTCGGCATCAACAACCGTCTGTTGCGACTGTCCATCGGACTCGAGGCTCCCGAAGACCTCGTCGCCGATCTCGACCAGGCGATCTGACGCCAGCCTCGTGCGCCTTTTCTCAATGCTTTATCACAATGTTCTTTGCTTTGCAAAGTATTCTGCTGTATAATATCGTATATGGAGCAGGAGAGTCAGTCGATGCCGCCCACCCACATACATCAGGCCTTGGCCCAGATCGAGGAGCTCAGAAGGACGATTCTGGGGAACACCCGCTTCACCGGGTTCTCCGGAGGAGCGCGGATAAGCGGTGGGCTGCTGTGCCCGTTCGCCGCGCTGCTGTTCCAATCGCCCTCGTTCCCCGCCTCCCCGTCGTGGCAGGCACTGGGCTGGGGAGGGGTATGCGCCGCCGCCGTGGCGCTCAACGTCGGGGCGCTCGCCTGGTGGTTTCTTTTCTCTCCCGAATGCGGACGCGATATCCGAAAACTCGCCCCCGCGGTGGACATCGTTCCTCCGCTCCTCGTCGGCGGCGCGCTGTCGGCCGCGCTGATGGCCCATTCCGCGCACAACCTGCTTTTCGGCGTGTTGATGTCTCTGTACGGAATAGTCAATCTCGCGCCGCGGCGCGCGCTTCCCCGCCTGATGGCGTGCGTGGGGTTGTTCTACCTCTGTGCCGGAGTGGCGTGCCTGCTGCTGCCCGGCGTGCGCGTGGAGAATCCGTGGCCGATGGCCCTTGTGTTTCTCGTCGGCGAGACCGTCGGCGGCTTGATCTTGATTTCAACCAAAGGAGACTGACCATGCGACAAAGCAAACCCGGAGGAGATCTCGCCCATCTGCACGAGCGCGTCGACAAACTGCTGCACGAGCCGCGGCGGCTGGCCATCATGGCCACGCTCTGCTCGCGGCCGGAGGAGTTCACCTTCAACGAACTGCGGAGCGCGTGCGACCTGACCGAAGGCAACCTGAGCGCGCACCTCAAAGCCCTGAATGAGGCGGAGGCCGTCAGCATCCGCAAGGAGTTCGTCGGCGTCAAGCCCCGCACCACGATCGCGCCGACGGCAGTCGGCCGCGAGCGCCTTCTGGCCTACCTGAGCGTGCTCGACTCGATCGTCAAAGACGCCGGACGCCGTCTCAAACCCGTGGGAGACGAGCGGGCGGCACCTTTTTTTAGCGGACTGGCGGAGCGGACCGGACGATGAACGTGAGAACAAAAGTGGTGGCGCTGTCAATGGCGCTGCTGGTCGCGGTGGCGACGGTGGCTGCGGGTCTGTGGCTGCGGGAGAGGCTCACGTGCGCCAAGGCGATTCAGCAGGCGATCGCCGATCCCCAGCACATCAAACCCGAGGAGCTGCTGGAGCGCATCGACGTCGATTTCCGAGGGATGTCCGACGCGGCGAAGGAAAACCTGCTGAGCGACACGGTGGCGACGGAGAACTACATCGCCGAGGCGACGGTCAAAGAGCTGCAAAAGTCGTTCAGACTCGTCTTCATCCTTCCCGAGTCAAACCGCCGAGCGGTGATCGCGCAGTCCGCCGAGGACATCCGCCGGAAAGCCCAGAACAACCCGGAGAAGGTGACTGATCTATTCAACAGCCCCGCGGGCAAAGGGGCACTGCGCGGCGCGTCGAAGTTCTTCCTCTTCGAGCTGAGCGGGAAGGAAAAGGCGGAAGCCGCGCCGCTGACCAAGGCGATGTACGAGATCGTGCGCGACCAGTCGCGGAGGAGGAATTGATGACGACAAGACCTCATATATCGACATGGATCCTGTCTCCCGCGCGACGACTCGGCTTCACTCTCGTCGAACTGCTGGTGGTGATGGCGATTATCAGCATCCTGATGATGCTGACGCTGCCCAGCCTGAAGCGCGCGAAAAAGTCATCGACGCGGGCGAACTGCGTCTCGAATCTGAGGCAGGTCGGACTCGCGGTGCAGTCGTACGAGCAGGGGAACATGGGATTCTATCCCTACAACTGCACGACACTGACGGGCAGCGACTCCGACAGGATTCCGCTCTGGAACGCGCTTGAGCTTGAGTCCCGTCGGGAGGTGTTCAAGTGCCCTGACGACGACGAGGGGATGGGCGAGTCGCAGGGAAGCAGCTACGTGTGGAATTGGACACAGATCGAACTCCCCGGCAACGAGCGGGCGGGACGTGGACAGTATGACACGATCCCGTACGGCGGCCTGGTGCCGCCCGAGGGATTCGCCCTGCTGATAGACGCCGGCCCGTATCACGGGAAGCGCGGACTGCCGCTCGCCTACAACGCCCTGTACGCCGATGGCGGCGTCGACAACGCCGGCAGGATTTTTCCCTTCATCGAACGCTGAGAAGGGCTCATCAAGAACGCTCCACGTGGCGAACGCGCATGGCGGACTATATGGTAGACGGAACACATGTCCGTAACTAACCACCTCCGTCCGGAATACACGCCATGCCGTCACAAGAAAACGGTTCGAATGAACTGGATGTGCCCGCCATGCGGTCACCGCTGCCCAAGACGGTACGCCGCCTTGGCTGGCTGCACTTCGCCAACGATTTCACGCTGGATTTCATAACGCCACTGCTGCCGGTCGGCGTGCCGACCGCCTGGCTGGGAGTGATGGAAGGTGCTGCGGACGCCGTCGGACAGGTGCTGAAGCTCTTTTCGGGGCGGCGCAGCGACGCCACCGGCCGCCGCGTGTGGTGGGTTGCCGCCGGCTACACCGCCAATGCGGTGGCGCGGCCGCTGGCGGGATTTGGCATGCTGTTCGCATGGCCGGCGTGGATCGTGGCGTGCCGCGTCGCCGACCGCGTCGGCAAGGGGTTGCGCGGCAGCGCCACCGACGCGCTGATCGCGGATTGGACTTCCGGCGGGGAGCGGGCCCGCGCCTACGCCCTGATGCGCACCCAGGACCATCTCGGCGCGACGGGCGGAGCCGTGTGCGCCGCGGCGGTGGCGTGGTGGCTGGCGCTGGATTACGACCACCCGCAGCGTCTGGTATGGGTTATCTTGGCGCTCGTTCTGCCGATGGTGTGGATGCTGCGCTTGTGTCGAGGGCTTGAGGACAACCCCGCGGCGGCGCCCAAGGCTGGCCCGCCACCAGGCTGGTGGCCGCGATCGCATAGTTTGCGCATGCCGCTGGCGATCATCGCCGTGGCGTCGATTGGGGCGAAACTCGCCCCTCTGCTGGTGCTGGTGCAGGTCGCCGGAATTCCGTTGACGCCCGAGCAGGCCAAAGCCGGCGCGGCATGGCCGGTGTGGGGGGTATGCCTGGCATGGGGCGCCTTGGCCCTGATCCAGGCCGGTGCGGCGTCCGTGGCGGGAGCCCTCACCGAGCGTTTTGGAGCCACAGCGTTCCTCGCGGCGGGTTGGGCGGTCGGCACCGGGCTGTTCGCCGCGCTCATCGTGGCGCAGGGGCCGTGGCTGGTCGCCGCCGGCGCGGCATGGGGCGTGCTTGCGGGACTTACCGAAGGAGCCGAGAAGACCTGGCTCGCCGAACTGACGCCCCAGTCGGAACGCGCCCTCGCCTTCGGCGCCATGGCGCTGCTGGGCGCGGCCGCCGCGCTGGCTGGCAGTTCGGCGGTCGGAGCCGGACTCGCTCTCTGGGGTCCGGTGGCCTTCGCGCTGCCCAGCGCCTGCCTCGCCATCGGAACGGCAGGAGTGCTGGTCAAACATATGCGCCGATGAAATAGCCGCCCTGTTCTGGATTCTGCCAATGCGACTCAATCGCAATCTTAATCGTGCTCGTACTCTTGATCTTATACAATTAAGATTAAGATTAAGAGTAAGAGCAAGAAATAAATGTGGGGACCTCGATGAGGATCGCGCTGAGCGGGAGAAATCTTGAAGATGTGCGACCGGTGCTTGAAACCTTCGGCGCACGCATCGTCGACACCGCCCCGGATGTGGTGGTGGCGCATGGCGGTGACGGCGCGTTACTCGGCGCCGAACGCGAATTCCCCGGCATTCCGAAGTTCGCCATCCGCGACCGCCGCTCCTCGCCGCTCTGCGCCGAGCATTCGTACGAGAAGCTGGTGGAGGCCCTCGTCGGCGACACGCTTGAACGGACGCAATTGATCAAACTCGTCGGAGAGGCCTCCGGTCGCCAAGTTGTCGGCATGAACGACGTGTTCGTCCATAACTCAAACCCGGTCAGTGCCTTACGTTATAGGGTATGGATCGATGACGAGCCGTACATCCACGATGTGGTGGGAGACGGCTTCGGCGTGGCCACCCCGCACGGCAGCACCGCCTACTACCGGAGCATCACCAGCAGCATCTTCCGCGTCGGCATCGGGCTGGCTTTCAACAACTCCACCGAACCGGTCAATCACCTGGTCCTGCCAGACACCACCGTGATTCGGGCCAGAATCACGCGCGGCCCAGCCGTCCTCACCGCTGACAACAACCCTGAGATGATCCCAGTCGGCGAGGGCGATGATGTGATCATCCGCATCGCGGAATGCACCGCGATAGTCCTGGGTCTCGACAGCTTCATGTGTCCCGTCTGCAGAAAACTGCGCCATCCGAGCGAGTAAGGGACATGGCCACCATCGTTTTCTCTGGTAAGGATACCGTCTGGAACCTTCATCAGTCCATCGCCCCACAACGGCTTATCCATGCGCCGCGGAAAGGCGGAGGAACAATGCGCGGACTGGACGACAACCTCGTCATCCACGGCGACAACCTCGCCGTCCTCGCCTCTCTGCGCCCCGCGCTCGCCGCCGCGGTCAAGTGCGTCTACATCGATCCTCCCTACAACACGGGATGGGGCAAGTGGGTGTATAGCGACGACATCGTCCGTGGCGAGTCAGGCGCATGGCTCCGCACCATGCTGCAAGACAAGAAGATGTCACGCCGCGACCTCTGGCTCTGCTCCTTGACGCCCACCCTGCGCATGCTCCATGATCTCCTCCGTGCCGACGGGCTTGCCTTGATCAGCATCGACGCCAACGAGGCGTTCCATCTCACCGCGTTATGCGACGAGATTTTCGGGGAGGCGAACCGCGTCGGCGTCATCGTCGTCAAGAACAATCCCCGCGGCCGACGCTTTGGGACCAAACTCGCAGTGGAGCACGAATACCTTCTTGCGTATGCGAAGGATGCGGCGCAGTTCACTCCGGGACGGCTCGCCGTCGATGCTAAACGGCTCGGTGAATATCCTCTGACGGGCCCCGATGGCACACGCCACCGCCTGCTTGGCCTGCGCAAGCGCGGCGCGATCTCCAGCCGCGCCGAACGCCCCAATCTGCACTACCCGCTACACGTCAACCCACTGGATCAGACCGTCTCGCTGAAAAAGGGGCCGGGCAAGGTGGCGGTCCTGCCACGGAAGTCAGACGGCACGGATGGTGTCTGGCGCTGGAGCGCGGCGAAAGTCGAACGGGAGGCGCACCTTCTGATGGCCCGGATGGTCACAAGACGCTCGGGAGCCAAGGAGTGGGACATCTTCCAGATCGATCATCTCGCCCGTCCCGACGGCGTCTCCTCGGGTCGACTCTTCTCGTCGATCTGGGAGGGACCGCAGTTCAACAACGAACGGGGCCGCGACCAGATCCGCGAGATCTTCGGCGAGTCAGTTTTCGACTACCCGAAACCCGTCGACCTTGTCAAAAACGCCATCATGCTGGCGAACGCGGGAGACGGGGACGTTGTGCTTGACTGCTTCGCAGGCTCCGGCACCACCTGCCAGGCCGTGATGGAGCTGAACGCCTCCGACGGCGCCGCCCGCCGCTTCATCGCGGTCGAGCGCGAACCCTTCGCCGACCATATCACCGCCGAACGCGTCAGACGTCTCATCAAGGGGATCCCCGCGTCGAAAAACGAACTCTTACGCAAAGGTCTTGGCGGCTCCTTCTCCTATTGTTTTTCCCCCATATAATTTCACGGGCAGCCGTGAAATCATATCCAGAAAAACTATATAGTATCATCCTCAACCATGGAGGCTCCATGTCAACCGACCTCATCGCGAAAGCCAGCCGCCCCCTTGGCGCGCACATGTCCACGTCCGGGGCGTACACGACCGCCGTCGAGCAGACGCTCGCCGTCAAGGCGAACGCCGTGCAGATTTTCACGAAAAGCCAGCTGCGCTGGCAGGCGCCACCCCTGAAAGACGCCGACGCCTCCGATTTCAAAGCTGCGGTCAAGGAGGCGAAAATCAAATTCGTCTGCGCCCACAACAGCTATTTGATCAATCTGGCGTCGCCGACCCCCGAAAACCGTGACAAGTCGCTCGCCTCGCTCATCCACGAGCTTGAGCGGTCAGAGGCACTCGGCTGCGCCTGTCTCGTCATGCACCCCGGCTCGCCGAAAGACGATGGACTCGATACGGGAATCAAACGCATCGCCGACGGACTGCGCCAGGCGCTGAAGGCGACCAGCGGCTGCGCCGTCGCCATCGCCTTGGAGAACACCGCCGGGCAAGGCGCCACGGTCGGCGTCTCGATCGACGAGATCCGCCGCCTTATGGATGGCACCGACTTCGACCCACGAGTCCGCATGTGCCTCGACACCTGCCACGCCTTCGCCGCCGGCTACGACCTGCGGGAGAAAAGTGGCGTCAAACGACTCGTCGACGAGATCGAATCGCTCCTCGGACTCGACCGACTCATGATGCTGCACCTCAACGACAGCAAGAAGGAGTGCGGATCGAACGTCGACCGTCATGAGAACATCGGGGAGGGATTCATCGGCATAGAAGGATTCAAAAACTTCTTCGCCGACAAAAGGATACGCGGCATTCCCGGCATCATCGAAACGCCGAAAGAGGAGAAGACCTTCCTCGAAGAGGACACCCGCAACCTCGCCGCCATCTGCGCCGCCGGCGCATGAGGTCATCATGAGGCAGCTCACCACCTTCCCGCGGCATGACGAGTTCGAGAAGGCGAAAGCCCTCCTCGCCGCCGCACAAACCGCATTCGAGGTCGTCGAGCCGGGCGCGGGGCACACTGCCGTGGGAGTTCCGGGCATCGTGGTCGAGCAGGAGGGTAGAACACTGCTTGCGGGAGGCGGCGTCGCATCGGCGGTCTGCTCCGGCTGGGTCGAGTTCCATCCGACAACGCACGCTCATGCGGCCGAGGCGCCGCCGCGGTTCGCCGAGGACGTCTTCGGTTCCTGCGCCGTGATGGTGCTCGCCCCCTGCGTGGCGGACGCCAAGAAAATCCGTCTCGTGGCGCACGTGTCGGGCGATCTCGCCCCTGTCTTCCCGTATCTCAATGCCATCATGGGCAATGGCTTGTACAATAACACCATACCATCCTTCACCTTCATGGAGGGCTACCGTCTTATCACGCTGTACTCGCAGCGTCTGACGGTGGCGAAGTCGGACGAGATCGTCGACGCCTGGCGGGTGTTGGAGAAGGCGCGCCGGATGGTCAACGACGCCTGGGCGCGCCGCTCCTCGATCACTCCATCGACTCAGATGAGGAAGAAGCCGCCGGTGCTTGAGATCTACAAGCGGCTGCCCGGCATCAACTGTGGAAAGTGCGGTGAGAAGACCTGCATGGCCTTCGCCATGCGCCTCTGGAACGGCGAGGCGGAACCACACCACTGCGCTCCCGTCTTCGACGGCGACTTCGCGCATCTCAAGGAAATGCTCAGCGACCTCGCGGCGGCCGTGGGTGTCACCCCCCCCATGGACGATTAGCGCCCAGCAGGAGCTACGTGCTATGCAAGTCCCTCTATGATCCCGCCGCCGGCCACGACCTCTCCGT
>CAYTFM010000024.1:11783-12245 GCA_964436735.1 uncultured Victivallales bacterium
GGAGGGAGCGCCTCGCCGTCGCCGTCGAGGGTCACTTTCGCCGACGCCGGACCGAGCGGCTCGCCCAGGGCGGGCATTTCTCTACCGGTAGAACGGATCTTGACGCCGAAGATTCGTGCCGAGTCAAGGGTTTCTATGGCCGACCAGGTGACATCATTCACGATGAACGCCTTGCGTTTCGCCTCGTCGCGAAGTCCCACGACGACGGTATTCGTGGCGGCATCGGTTCTGACCACATAGTACGGCTCCTTGCCGGGTATGCCGAGTCCCTTGCGCTGCCCCGGCGTGTAACGCCAGACACCCTTGTGCGTGCCGAGAACCTTGCCTGCGCCATCAACGATCGGCCCCTCCTTCTCCTCGAATCCCAGCAAATCGTTGTAGTCGCCGCAGTAGAAGTCTTGACTCTCCCCGCGCTCGGCGCCCTCGAGTTCATGGTGAGCGTCGACATCTACGTGAACGAGA
>CAYTFM010000024.1:12255-43550 GCA_964436735.1 uncultured Victivallales bacterium
GTCATCGCGCCAAGAGGAAAGACCAGAGTACGCAACTGCTTTTGGGTGAGGCGGTAAAGAAAATAGGACTGATCCTTGCCGTGATCCGTCGCCCGCAGCAGCAGCTTGCGTCCCGTGACAGAATCCTCCGAGATCCTCGCGTAATGCCCTGTCGCGAAATATTCGAACTCGAGGCCCGCCTGCCGCGCGAGTTCGGGCAGGAGACCAAGCTTGACAAGTTGGTTGCAGCGCACGCAGGGATTGGGCGTCCGGCCGGCCGCATACTCGCTTTTGAAGTAACCCAGAACGAGCCGCTCGTACTGCTCGGCGCAGTCGAAGACGCTGAACGGAACGCCAAGCCTGTCGCAGACCGCCCGTGCCAAGGCGATGTCCTCGGCCTCTCCCGGGCCGTAGCAGGCATGGCGACGAGCGGGCGGGTCATCAGGCGCTGGCTCCGCCCCTCGCCAGATCGACATCGTCACGCCGACGACCTCGTGACCTTGCCCTTTCAACACGGCGGCGGCGACTGATGAGTCGACGCCGCCGCTCATGCCAACAACAATCTTCATGCTCGTTAAAAACTTTCCTACCAGTTGTCGGTGCGGAACGGCGAGGCGGGCAGGCCGTCCTTGTTGTAGAGATTCGCCCCAGCGGGATTCATCGTGAAGGCGTAGCGGACCGCCACGGGGTTCGCCACCTTTTCGCTGGAGACGACAACCGTGTCGCCGTCGATGACGGCTTCCGCCTTCTGCCAGACCTTGTCCTCGCCGGCAATAGAGAACCACACGAGCTTGCCGTCCTTCACTTCCTTCGTCGGCTCGAGACCTTTCTTCTCGCCAACCATCAGGCCGCCGCCCACGCTGTCGAACGAGACGCGGATCTTGTTCCCCTCGACTTTAAGGCTTTTATACAGCGGTCCGCTGAACACACACTTCTTTTTGTAGTCCTTCGCCAGTGCCCAGCGGGCGAGCCGCGAGCCGACGTCCTGCTTGTCCTTCGGGTGGATGTCGACCGCGTCGCCGATGTCGATGATGACCGCCATGCCGGTATTGGGAATGGCGCTGATGGACTGCAGTTGCGCCTCGCGGAGTTTTGACCAACCGTCGCCGCCAGCCGCATTGTCTGGGTTTGAGGTCTGATAGTTCGCCAGCTGCACGTGATAGAACGGGAAATCACCCTGTTTCCAGAGAGCACGCCAACCGCCGATCAGGGCTTTCTTCTTCTGCAAATAGGTCACGCCCTCACCGCCATTGCTTTCACCCTGGTACCAGATCGCCCCGCGGAAGGCAAAGGGAATCAAAGGATTGATCATCGCATTGAACAGCTTGGTGGGAAGTTGGTGGTTCATGTCGGCGTGCGGTGAGACGGGGATAGCGGGTACCGCTTTTTTCGCGGCGAGGGCCGCCTCGGCTTTCGGCAGCCACTCCTTGAGCTTGGCGACGTACTCGGTGAATTTGGCGTTGCCTGCGGCAGACTCGGAATTCCACTCCTCGACCTGGGTGAGTATTTTCGAAAGTTCAGGGACGAGCTTGAAGCCTTCCGGCGGTACCCACGTCTCGATGCAGGTGCCACCCCAACTGCTGTTGATCAAGCCGACGGGGACATCAAGCTCCTTGACGAGATCCCGCGCGAAGAAATAGCCAGCCGCAGTGAAGTTGCCAGCCGTCTGCGGCGAGCAGAGCACCCACCCATTACCGCCGAAGTCGTTCTGAGGTAGGTGATTTTGAATAGTCGGAACAGTGATGTGTCGGATGAGCGGATTGGTGGCGGCGGCGATCTCATCCTTCGCGTTCAACACTGAGCCCACGACCATTTGCATGTTGGACTGCCCCGAGCAGATCCACACTTCGCCAACGAGAATATTCTTGACGGTGATGACGTTCGTCCCTGCGACTTTCAGCTCCGCAGGCTCCTTGCTGGCCTTGAGCGGGTCCAGCGTGACGCGCCATGCGCCATCCTCGCCCGCCTCGGCGGTCTTGTCCTGTCCCGCGAAGGAGACGGTGACCTTTTCTCCCTTGTCGGCCCAGCCCCACACTGGCACGGGCATCTCGCGCTGCAGCACCATGTTGTCACCGAAGACCTTTGGCAACTTAACCGCCGCCGAAATCGTCCACGACATCGCGCAGACCACCACCATGATCATTGACACTTTGGCCATTCTCATCATGCGCCTCCTTTGGTATGCTTCTTCTTTATTTTCGACTTGTCGTCTAACGCTTCGTTCAAGCTTCCCATGCGGTAGCCGTCGAGATCGGCGGACACCCAAGTGAATCCGATTTTTTTCAACCGGGCGGAGATGTCAACTCTGACATCGCCGCGGACGAGCCGTTCAAGCTCCTCCGGGGCGACCTCGATCCGGGCGATGCGGCCATGATGGCGGACACGGGCGCCGCGGAATCCATGCTTTTGGAGGACGGCTTCGGCCTTCTCGACCATGGCGAGTTTCTCCGCGGTGATCGTCTCGCCGTAGGGGAAGCGGCTCGCGAGGCAGGGGTTCGCAGGTTTGTCCCATGTCTTCAACCCCAGCGATTTAGATAATTCCCTCACATCATTCTTCCCGAGCCCGGCCTCGATGAGAGGGCTGCGCACACCATGCTCGATGGCCGCCTCGCGCCCAGGCCGGTAGTCGCCCTGGTCGTCGACGTTCGACCCGTCGAGGATATGCGCGAAACGCCGCATGCGCGCCAATTCGACGACCTTGCCGTAGAACTCGCTTTTGCAATGGTAGCAGCGCCGCGGGGTGTTAGAGGAGAACTCGGGATTCGACAGCTCGTCCGTCCTGGACACCACGTGTTCGACGCCAAGCTTTTTGGCAAACTTCTCGGCATGCACCAGTTCCTCGGAGGTGTAGGTCTCCGACGCCGCCGTGACCGCCAGCACCTTGCCGGCGCCGAGGACATCGACACAGACCTTCAGCAGGAGCGACGAGTCCGCCCCGCCCGAAAAGGCGACGAGCGCCTTCCCGTACGCCGTGATGACCGTATGAAGCTTTCGTAATCTCGGATCCGTCATGGAAATCTCCCGCAAAATCTTCAATATGGCAATCTGATGGGCAAACATCAAGGCGCATGCGCCAAGAAAGCGGGCAAGAGTAGCCAGGCCAGTGTTGCGTGATCGGGCGAAAGTAATACAGTATTCGAAGGCTAACTTCGCTGACGCTCGTTAACGATCATCCGTGTGTTCAACGATGAAAAACCCCATGGACAGGCAGCTTGAGAAGCGGCTCTCGCAACGGGCGGTGGAGATTGGGAAAGAGGGTGATACGGCGGCTTTTGGCGAGTTGCTGGAAATGCTCGGAGCATCATTGCCAAAGATGCGGCACATTGGCTTCAGCGGACGAGTTTGCTCGATCTCATCAGGTTTTCCAGCGAGTCTTCTGCGACCGCTGCTTTGATGAGGTGTTTTTGGAAAGGCGCAATTTCGAGACACAAGTTGAGATCAACAAGACCATCGAGGCGCATGATGGCACGGTGGTGCAGTCCGTAGGAGAGCGGCGCATCGCCGATTGGCTCACCGCCCACGGTATCGCCTATCGCTACGACGCGAAATTCCGGATTATCGCGGAATTCCAGATCCGCCCCGACTTCTATCTCCCCGAACTTGACGTGTACATCGAGTATTGGGGACTCGACACACCACAATACAAAATGAGCATGTACAAGAAGCAAACACTCTACCAGCAAGAGGGGAAGCGGCTGATTTCGGTGTATCCTCAGGACTTGCCCGTTTTAGACACCCTACTCGCCGCCAAATTGCGCCATTTCGGCTTTGTTCCCTGACATTGGCGAGCGAACGAAGTCAGTTCCCTTTGCCTCTTTCAATCCCGAGCATGGCGCAGTTGATGCCGCTGCCGATGCCGAGCATGGCGAGTCTGCCGCCGGGTTTGAGCGCGCCGCTTTCGATGGCCTTGGCGGCGGTGACCGGGCACGATGCCGAGCCCATGTTGCCGAGTGTCTCGAAGGTGGGAAAGTCCTTGGCGAGGTCGAGCCCCAGCCGCTCGTAAAGCAGACGCCGGTGCGCCGAGCCAACCTGGTGCGTGCAGAACAGATCGACGCCATCAGCGGTCCAGCCGGTCTCTGTTTTGAAAAGCTCCCACACGCGGCGGGCCACCTCGACACCGGCGTTCATGAGGTTTTCGGCGTCGGTCAGCATGATCGTCTGCGAGCCGTCGGCGACCCCCGAGGCGTTGTCGCCACCCTGACAAAGATCGTTATAACTGGTGACGGCGAGGTATGAACCGCCAATAAGGCTAAGATCGCTGGCACTCAATGATGTGCGAGATAGAATCACGGCGACGGCGCCAGAACCGATCGTGAACGAGGCGAAATATGGCTTCACCGTCTGCCGGGTAAGGGATTGATCCTCGTTGAGCTTCTTGATCGTGCTCTCGATCAACGATCGGCTGTTCTCGCCGGAGACGAGCATCCCCGCCTCCATGCGCCCCGCATCGATCAGATCACCGAGGACGGTCATGCCGGTGAGAATGCCAAGGCAGGCGTTCGAAAGGTCGAAGACGAGGCAGTTCTCCGAAAGACCAAGCGCCTTGTGGACAACAGTTGCTGTGGCGGGCTCGAGAAAGTCCCGACAGACGGAGCAGAGCATCAGGCAGCCGATTTTATCCTTCGGAACCGATGACGCCGCAAGGGCGGCGCGGCCGGCCATCGTCGCGCACTCGCTGGGGCGCGTGCCCGCCGCCCAGAGCCGCCGTTCCTTGATGCCCGTCATCAACTCCAGACGCCCGGTGGGAAGCTTAAGTCGCTGATAGACGGGAGCCAATCGCGCCTCGATCTCCTCCGACGTCAGCGCCTCGGAGGCAAGCTCGCAGCCAAACGCGTCGATAGCGACATTGCGGTATATCATTATAAAACACCCTTTAGCAACATTTTTCCGAGGGCTCCGCACCCTCGAACTCCCGCCAAAGGGACTCGTCCCTTTGGAATCCCACATCTATTTCGAGCTCCGATGCGGATGACATCCGCATCGGCGCTCGAACTTATATGGGTGTTCAGAGGGTGACGCCACCCTCTGGTGGGGGACGGGGTCAAGCCCCGGGCATAAGCTATTTGATTCTCACCTCTGCCACGGCAGCGGCCACTTGCCCGCCTCGTGGAGGTAGTTGAGGGCGACGCTGACGCCGGAGTACTCGCCGACGTGGCGGCCCAGGCCCGCCAGTTCGAGGGTGACCGCCGCGTTGATCTGAGGCCACACGTACTTCGGAAGATACTTCCTGACCGGGGTGAGGAAGAGGCCGCCCGCGGCGACCGCGATGGTGCCAAGCACCACTTTCTGCGGATTGAAGATGTTGCAGAGCATGCCGATGGCCTGGGCGTGACGCCACGCCATCTCGTCCCACACCTTCAATGCGTAGGGGTCCTTCGCCCGGACCGCCTTGAGGAGGGCGACCATGTCGACGTTCTCAAGCTTTCCGCCGGCCTCTTTGACGATGCGACTGTTCTTCTTTCCTTTCAGCTCCTTTTTGAGCCGCTTGGCGACCGCCACGCCGCCGCAGTACGCCTCGTAGCAGCCGTTGAGGCCGCAGGCGCACGGGGGACCGTCACGGTCGAGGATGACATGGCCGACCTCGCCGGCGAGGAAGGTCGTGCCGCGGAGCAGACGTCCGCCGGTCACGATCCCGCCGCCGATGCCGGTGCTCAGGGTGAAATAGATGAAATCGGAGCAGCCCTTCGCCGCGCCGAAGATCCACTCGGCCAGCGCGCCGCCGTTGGCGTCGTTGTCGAAGTAGGTCTCCACGCCGAAGGCTTTCCGTATGTGCTCGCGCACCGGCACGTCAACCCACGATTTCATGTTGGTCGGGGCGAGGATGCGTCCCGTGGGGATGTCGTGGGGCGCCGGCGAACCGATGCCGATGGCGCGCAGCGACTTCGGCGTCATTCCCGCCTCCTTGAGGAGGGCGCGGCCCGCCTCCACCATCGCCGGAAGAGTCACCTCGGGAGTGGTGGTTGGCACTCTTGTGGAAGCGAGGATTTTCCCGTCGCTCATGCACAGGCATACGGCGATTTTGGTGCCGCCGATATCGAATCCGAGTACTGGAAATGGCTTCATCGTCGCTGACGCTCCAAAATTTTAGATGCGAAAATTTTAATGTCCAAAAAGTAGAATTTAAGCCTCGGAGGCCTGTTTTCAACCATCCAAGAGAGGCACCCATCAAATGTAGACGAATTTGATGGACCCTCCTACCGCCTCCGCAGGATGAGGGAGGCGAGGAAGAATGCCATGCAGAAAAGGACGATGGTGGCGCCGGCGGCGGTCCGAAGATAGTAGGAGGAGATCAGGCCGAAGACGCCGGAGGCGACGCTGACGACCAAGGCGGCGATCATGTACTGTTTCGTGCCCCGCGCGATATTGCGGGCGGTGGCGGCGGGCAGGATGAGAAGCGAATTCACGACGAGAAGCCCGACCCAGCGGAGGCTCACGGTGACCACCACGGCGACGGCCGTCGCGAAAATGGCGTCGGCGAGCCAGACGTTCACGCCGCGGCTTTTCGCCAAGGATCTGTTGGTGAACGCCAGCAGGAAGCGGTTGAAGTACAGGAGCCACAGCCCCCCCACGGCCGCCACCAGCGCCAACGCCCCCCACAGTTCTCCTGGGGTGATAGTCAGGATGTCGCCGATGAGGTATTTCACGTATTTGCGCCCGAAGCCGCCTTCACGGGAAAGGATGGCGAGACCGAGTGCGACGGCGAACGCCATGACAAGGCCGATGATCGTGTCGGTGGATGACGAGCTGCTGTGGCGCAGATAGGTGACGCCGAAGGCGAGGACGACGGCGAAGACGAGCATCGCCCAAATCGGATCGGCCAATCCGACGAGCACCCCGATGGCGATGCCGGTCAGGGCCGAGTGCCCGATGGCGTCGGAGAAGAAGGCCATCTGGTTGTTGACGACCATGCATCCAAGCACGGCGAAGAGCGGACTGACGAGGATGATGCCGACCAGCGCGTTCCGCATGAACTCGTAGTGCGCCCAGGAAAAAGGTAGAAGAGAGAAAAGTTCACTCATGGCGCCGCCGCCTTCCCCGAGCAATTATCCTTACCGCATCCGCAATTGGCCGAATGGGGCGTCTCGCACGGCGGCTCAGTACCTTCCCATCTGTGGTTGTGGTGATGGTGCACATAGACCACCTCGGGCTTCGGAGAGATGGCGGGCTCGTAGCCGAACGCCTCCTTGACCGCGGTGGAGGCGAGCACCTCGCCGGGCGGACCGTCGAGCAGGACGGTCTTGTTCAGGAACACCACTCTGTCGGCGAAGCGGGAGGCCATCGGAAAATCATGTGACACAAGAACGACCGCCAAGTCGAAGTCCGTCCGCAGTCGGGAAACGACGCGGTGGAACAATTCGACGCCGGATCGGTCCACGCTCGCCACCGGCTCGTCAAGCAGCAGGATGTCCGGCAAAGGGGTGAGGGCCAGCGCCAAAAGAACCCGCTGCAGCTCGCCGCCCGAAAGATTGCCGACCTTCCTGTGCAGCAGCGCCGACTGGGCGCCGACAAGCTCAAGAGCCGCCGCCGCCCGTTCGCAGGTTCCGCGGCCCGTGCCGAGAAAGACCGGCCGCAACGACGTCGCGGCGGCGAACAGGTCGAGCACGGTGGTCGGCGACATCTGGTCGACGTCAAGCTTCTGCGGCACATAGCCAACCCGCGGAGCGCGCGTGCCGCCCTTCTCCGCGCCGACCGGGATGAAGACGATGCGTCCACGGTGTGGCACCTCCCCCAACATGGTTTTCAGAAGGGTCGTCTTCCCCGCGCCGTTAGGGCCGATCAAGGCCAATAGCTCGCCGCAGTGGATGTGGAGGTTCACGTCCTCAAGAATCGTCGACCCGCCGAGAGTGACAGAAAGCTTCTCAATCCTTGTGCAGCATACGCCGCAGAAGCCTTGCCGCACAGTCGCCGAAGTGCTATCACTCATTCAACCTACCTTCTCTGTTGCACGCTTGAATGACTATTCATACTCTTTCCCCGTTGGATGTCAAGTTGCATCGCAGGAAGCGTCAGCCACGCAAGCAGGATGGCGAGCGCAAGGAAGAAGACGCCCAGCGCGATCTTGCCTGCGAAGGCGTCGAACCGGCTCCATTTGAGCAGCGTCGGTAGCGTCGCACCCGCATAAACGGCGGCGAACACGAGCACAAGCGGGATGATGAAGACAGCATTGTACAGCAAAAGGCAATACAGCCATCGGCTCCGAAGCCCCTCCTCCTGCGCCAGCAAGACCAGCGCCGGGGCGTAGACCTGCCCCGTGCAGACGCTTTCGATGGCGGTCACCGCGAACCCTGCGGCGAAGGCGCCGGGGAACAGAAACGCCGACGACACCGCATGACGCATGATCTTCCGGACCATCGCCGACAGCGACTCGGGCAGGCGCAGCAGAATGTCGCCGGGTTTCCCGCCGCGTCGATAGCGCCAGGCGTCTCGGAACGACAAGACGGAAAAGAAAAGCAGGAGGGCGGTCATCGCGACGTTGATGCCGACGCGCAACGATGGATACGCCGCGCACATATGGATCGCCCGCAGAAGGCCAAAACCGATGGCGAGATAGCAGAGGAAGCAGGCGAGGCAATAGCTGGCGCCGACGGCGAGAAGACGTCCACCGCCAACCCGCAGCGTCGTCAGAAGGCTGACGAGAAAGACAAGTCCCGCGAACACGCAGGGATTGAAACCGTCCACGAACGCGGCGGCCACAAGGGCGGCGAGCGTCATGCGTTGCTTGCGCAGTTCCAAAGCGGCCTGTTCGTCAAGCGGTTTCGCTTCCAACGCAACGGCGGTGTTTGACGCCATCTCGGAGATCCGCTCGTCGATGGCCTCCGCCAACTCCGCCTCGATTTTCGTGTACCCGTCCAAGGCGCGCCGTCCGTCCACGATCATGCAGACCGGCTCGTTGCCGGATACGCCGAGGCTCTCCTGGTAGGTCATGAGCTTGATGAAATTCTCCTTGACGCCGATGTCGTGGATGAGCATCTCATAGTGACCTTGAAACCGCTCCTCGATCTGCGGCAGGACAAGCTTCGAGATCTTCTCGCACGCCGGACAGCCGGGCTGCTGGAAATAATCAATCAACACTTTACGCTGGTCTGTGCCGGCGGAAGCGGTGGCCGCGCCGAGGAGGAGGAGCATTGCGATGAAGGAGGCCAATCTCATGGAAGTGCTCAGGAGGCTTAATCGCCACCGGGAGGTGGCTCCCACATTTGGGTTACCCTGAATTTCAAGAGTCGGCTTTAATGTGGGAGCCAGCTCCTGCTGGCGATTCCAACTTTTGAAAACTGCGGCGGAGCCGCCTTCAATACCGTACCGCCACTCCGGGATGAAGGCAATGCTCTGGAAAATGCGGCCGGGTTTGGCATATTGTATGCATTCAGAACAGTGACGAGCAACAAAGGAGACCATCATGCGCTATCCACCAATCATCAAGGACTATCCGCATTTCCTGCATGGCGGCGACTACAACCCGGAGCAGTGGATCGACACGCCCGAGATATGGGACGAGGATTTCCGGCTGATGGGGCTGTCAGGCTGCAACGCGATGTCGATCGGGATCTTCTCGTGGGTGAGCTACGAGCCCGAGGAGGGGAAGTTCACGTTCGACTGGCTGGACACGATCATGAACCGCCTCGCCGAGAACGGATACAAGGCGGTGCTCGCGACGCCGAGCGGAGCGAAGCCGAACTGGATGGCGGAGAAATATCCCGAGATACGGCGCGTCGACGCGGCGGGCGTCCGCGAGAAGCAGAAAGGGCGCCACAACCACTGCTTCACCTCGCCCGTCTACCGCGAGAAGGTTCAGATCATCAACAGAAAGCTCGCCGAGCGCTACAAGGAGCATCCCGCCCTCGGCGTCTGGCACCTTTCCAACGAGTACAGCGGCGAGTGCCACTGCGATTTGTGCAAACGGGCCTTCCGCGACTGGCTTAAACAGAAGTATGGCACGCTTGACAATCTCAACAGAAAATGGTGGACGACGTTCTGGTCGCACAGCTACACCGACTGGGAGCAGATTGACCACATCGACAGCGGCGTGCATGGACTCGTCCTCGACTGGAAGCGGTTTGTCTCGGATCAGACCGCCGACTTCATTCATTGTGAGGCGGTTCCGCTGCGCGAACTGACGCCTGGGGTGCCCATCACGACCAACCTCATGGGCACCTTTTTCCCGCTTGACTACCGACGACTGGCAAAGGAACTCGACGTCGTCTCCTGGGACAACTATCCCGCCTACCACGACCGGCCGGACATGCCCGCACTCGGATGCGCGATCTCGTTCGCGCATGACCTGAACCGCTCGCTGAAGGGGGGACGCCCCTTCATGCTGATGGAGTCCAGTCCCTCGGCGGTCAACTGGATGAAGATCAACAAACTGCTGCGTCCCGGCATCCACCGGCTCAAGTCGTTGCAAGCGGTCGCCCACGGCTCGGACACCGTCCAGTACTTCCAGTGGCGTAAAAGCCGCGGCAGCGCGGAGAAACTCCACGGCGCGGTGGTCTACCATTGCGGTCATGAGAACACGCGGGTGTTCCGCGACGTCACCGAAGTCGGCACAATCCTCAAGAAGATCGCCCCAGTCCTGGGCTGCGCGAAACCCGCCGAGGTGGGAATCATCTACGACTGGGAGAATCGCTGGATCCTCGAGGAGGCGCAAGGGCCCAAGAAGGGCATCCACGACTCGTTCGTCCACGCCCTCTACCGGCCTCTCTGGCAGGCGGGGATTGGTGTCGACGTGATCGGCATGGACGATGACTATGCGAAGTACAAGCTGCTGATCGCCCCGATGCTCTATATGATCAAGCCGGGCGTGGCGGAGCGCCTGACCGCATTCGTGAAAAACGGCGGGACGCTTCTTGGAACCTTCCTCACCGGCATCGCCGACGAAAACGACCTGTGCTTCCTCGGCGGGTGGCCTGGCGCCGGGCTCCAGGAGCTGTTCGGCGTCTGGGCTGAGGAGATCGACTACCTGTACGACGACGAGTCGATCCGCATCATTCCCATGCCCGGCAACGACTTCGGCATGTCAGGAACCTTCAAAACCTCACACGTGTGCGACATCCTCCATAAGACGACCGCCCGCGTCCTCGTCAACTTCGGCGACGACTTCTACGCGGGAAAACCCGCCTTGACGGTGAACGACGTCGGCAGCGGCCAGGCGTATTATCTGTCCACGTTCCCCGAGGACCGCTTCATCACCACGCTGTTCAAGAACCTCATCGGCAAGCTGAAGTTGACCAAAGCGTTTGGCGTGGATCTACCAGCGGGTGTCACGGCCCAGCTCAGGACTGACGGCACGAAGGAGTTCATCTTCCTGCTGAACTTCAACAAGACGGAGGTCCCCATCGAGCTGAGCGGCAGACGCTATATAGACATCGTGACGGACCGGAAGATCTCTGGCAGTGTGGTCGTGCCTCCCTACGGGTCGATGGTGCTCGAACGGATGTGAAATGAACCGCCCGACGCTGGTCAAGCCCCCGGGGGCATGGTATAGTCAATTCAACGTGAATGGCAGATAGTGAAGGGTGAATAGTCGCAGCCACCATTCACCACTCACGATTCACTATTCACAAACCGCGGCACAGCCGCATAACGTGCGGTTCATCCATGGAACGTTCCCGCAATCTGCTCGACGACATCGTGGAGTGTCTTGAGAACGAGGCCGCGCCGACCGGCCGCGTCCCTCTATCCGACGCCACGCTCAAGGCATTCCTCTCCGACGTGTCGAAAAAAGCGCCGCCGCCAGCCGCGGCCACCGCGCGCCCCGCGGCGCGGGACATGATCGCCACATATGACGTCGAAGAGGACGCCATCACCCCCGAGAGAGCCGCGGCGATGCCACGCGCAGAAGAGGAGAACTGCTGCGAAGGGCTTGATATCGATCAGCTTAGAGAGAGAGTCAAGAACTGCAAACGGTGCCGACTCGCCTCGACTCGGACACAGACCGTCTTCAGCGACGGAGATCCGAAAGCCCAGCTGATGTTCATCGGCGAGGGGCCGGGCGCGGACGAGGACGCGCAAGGGCTGCCGTTCGTCGGCAAGGCGGGACAGTTGCTCACGAAGATGATCGAGGCCATGGGCTTCCAACGCTCCGAGGTTTACATCGCCAACGTCGTCAAATGCCGTCCGCCGGGAAACCGCACCCCCGAGAAGGACGAGGCGAAACCGTGCATGCCGTATCTGCTGCGCCAAATCGAACTGGTCAAGCCCAAAGTGATAGTCCTGCTCGGCGCAGTGGCACTGAAATACCTGCTGGACATCACCGGCATCATACGGGCGCGGGGCACATGGCACGAGTTCCACGGCATCAAGGTAATGCCAACGTTCCATCCCGCCCTCCTGCTGCGAGACCCGAGCCAGAAGAAGCTTGTCTGGGAGGATCTCCAGAAGGTGATGAAGGAGTTCGGAAAAACATATACGAAGAAATAGGACACAGTTATTTCCGCTTCGGATGACATGCTTGGGTAGTTTTAAGGGGTTGATCTCGCAAGTAACTTACATCCGTTGGTTAGGCTCTGAAATAACTATGCCCACGGGGCACGCCCGTGGGGTTGGATCCGGAATCACAGAGGATTGACAAGCATATTCATCATACCGAGGTTCGCGACATGGACAACAAGCTTTCAGGCAACGATGTGGAGAAGGCGGCCCGTTTCCAGGAAACGGTCCGAACGGTGAAGCAGGAGATCGCCAAGGTGATCGTGGGGCAAGACAAGATCATCCATGACATCCTCCTGTGCGTGTTCTCGGGAGGGCATGCGATCCTTGTCGGCGTCCCCGGCCTCGCCAAGACGTTGCTGGTCAAGACGATCGGAGAGGTGATGGATCTGACGTTCTCGCGGATCCAGTTCACGCCGGACCTCATGCCGTCGGACATCACCGGCACCGACATTCTGCAGGAGGATCCAGGGACGGGGCGTCGCCGTTTCGAGTTCGCCAAGGGACCACTGTTCGCCAACATCGTGCTCGCCGACGAGATCAACCGGACGCCACCGAAGACGCAGGCGGCGCTGCTTGAGGCGATGCAGGAGCACCGCGTCACGGTGGCCGGAAACATCTACCACCTGCCGGAACCATTCTTCGTGCTCGCCACGCAGAACCCGATCGAGCAGGAGGGAACGTATCCCCTGCCCGAAGCGCAGCTTGACCGCTTCATGTTCATGATCAACGTGTCATATCCAAACCGAGCCGAGGAGCTGTCGATCGTGCGCTCCACCACGGGTGAGTTCAAGCCGAGCCCCACAAAGGTGATTCAGAGCTCGGCGATTCTCGAGTTCCAGGAGCTGGTCCGCCGCGTCCCGGTGCCCGAGCACGTGTTCGAGTTCGCCGTGGATCTCGCGCGTAAGACGCGGCCCAAGGCGGACAGCGCGCCCGATTTCGTGCGCGAGTATGTGTCGTGGGGTGCGGGTCCCCGCGCCGGACAGTACCTCGCGCTCGGAGCGAAGGCGAACGCCGTGCTGAACGGCAACTTCCTGGTGAGCGTGGATGATGTGAAGGAAGTCGCCGAGGCCGTGCTGGCCCACCGGGTACTGATCAATTTCCAGGCGGAGTCGGAAGGCGTCTCCTCCGCGGAGATCGTCTCACGACTCCTCGGGTAAATTTTTGCGCGTCAAAAATTTATGGCACAACGAACATTCCTCGACCCTAAGATTCTGGCGAAGCTCTCGCGGCTGCCCTTGCTGTCACGCGGACTTGTCGAGGGCGCGTTCAGCGGGATGCATCGCAGCCCGCATAAGGGTTCAAGCGTGGAGTTCGCCCAGTACCGGGAGTACGTGAAGGGCGACGACATCCGTCATGTGGACTGGCGTGTCTGGGGCAGGACCGACCGCTTCTACTTGAAGGAGTTCGAGGCCGACACCAACCTGCGCTGCCACATTCTGATCGATCGCAGCGCGTCGATGGGCTTCGGCGCGCCAACCCCGAAGATCGACTATGCGAAGAAAATGGCCGCCGCCATCGCGCATGTCGCCATGCGGCAGGGTGACGCCGTCGGACTCGTTCTCTTCTCCGACTCGATCGACGTCGAAATACCGCCGCGGCACAACCCGTCGCACCTACGGAACATCTTTGACGCCCTGGAACGGGTCGGCACCGCGGGGAAGACCGACATTCCAACGGTGCTCCACCAAGTGGCGGAGAAGATACGCCGCCGCGCGCTGGTCATCGTGATCTCGGATCTTTTCGAGGAACCCTCCGAGATTCTGCCGGCCTTCACCCACTTCTGCCATCGGAAACACGACCTCGCCGTGTTCCATCTGATCGACCCTGCGGAACTAAAGTTTCCCTTTGAGCGGCCGACGTGCTTCATCGATATGGAAACCTCTTCGCGGATCATCGCCGACCCCGCCATTCTGCGCCGCGAGTATCTGCGCAGTCTCACCGGCTATCTCGAGAAACTGAAAAGCGAGTCGCTGAGAAGTGACGTCGATTACCAGCTCGTCCGCACGGACACGCCCTACGACGAGACGCTGGCCGACTTCATGACCCGGAGGCAGGCGGCAGGCACCAGATGATCTTCCTCAACACGTTTTTCCTCTATCTTCTGCCGCTGGCGCTCATCCCGCTGCTGATCCACCTCCTGAATCTGCTGCGCTACCGCAAGGTGCCGTGGGCGGCGACGAGGTTCATCTTCAACATCGACCGCCACTCCACGCGCCGGATCAAGCTTCTGCAGTGGCTGCTGCTCGCCGCCCGCATCCTGCTGCTCGCCTTTCTGGTCCTCGCCTTGGCCCGTCCTTTGTTTCGGGGACTTCTGGAGCAGTGGAGTTGGGGCGCGCCGAAAAACACGCTGATCGTGTTCGACAGGTCCGCAAGCATGAACGACCCCGATCCGTCCGGCAAGACCGCGCACGATCTGGCGCTTCAGACGGTCAAGGCGATCTGCGCAACATCCTCTGGTCGCTTTTATTTGATTGAGACCGTTGACTCGAAAGTCGTGGAAGTTCCTGATCCCATGTCGCTTCAGAAAAACTCACGCCTCGCGCCGACCGACACGCCGGCGGACTTCCCGAGGCTTTTCGCCGAGCTGACGCGGTTCCTCTCACAGGAGAATCTCGGGGATGTGGACATCCATGTGCTCTCCGACCTGCGGAGCGCGGATTGGCGCGTCGAGTCCCCGCTGTGGACCGGCGTTGCGGCCTCCCTGCGTCCCAAGTCGCAGGAGGTGCGCCTGCGGATTCTCGACTGCTCACCACCCTCGTCACAGCCGTCCCGTCGACTCGAGATCGCGAAAATGACTCTTGCGGAGAAGGAGAAGGATCATACCCTCATGTTCACGCTCAAACTCGACAACCAGGGAGCAGTCCCGATGGGAGTCGACCTCTCCTACACACTAAACGGCGTGTCGACAGCCACCGACCCGATCACTCCAAAGTCGTCGCAGGTGGATTATTTCCGCAGGGAACTCAAGCTGCCGCAGGGTCAGCCAACCGCCTGGGGCTGCTGGCGGATAAGCGGAGATGGCGGAGCGTGCGGACGCTCCGCATATTTCGCCGCTGGCTCCGCGGGCAAAAAGAAAGTGGCCGTGGTGGCGGATCATTCCGATCATACTGCCGAAATGGTCGCCAGCGCGCTGTCATGCGGGACACAAGGTGAACTCGACGTGATTCGCCTCGACACCGGCGGCCCTATCGACCTGAAAGATGCGTCCGCGGTGGTGGCGCTTGGGCTTTTGCCACCCCAAGTCGACGCCGCGATCGCCGAAGTGGTCGGCAAAGGGGCGCAGGCTCTCCTCTTCCCGGCTGCCGACGCCCCCAGCATCGAAGTGGCAGTTTCGGGCAGCTCGGAGGGCCGCGTCGTCTCGCGCTGGGAAAGACAGTCGGGGATTTTGGCCGACGCCCTTGACGGCTCGCCAATGCCAGTGGAGCAGGTCGTCTGCCGGAAGCTGCTGTCAGGCGAGCCCCAAGGCGAGGCATGCGCCTCACTGGCTGACGGCAAGGCGTGGCTGGCAAAGCGGCACATTGGCGGCGGAACGCTCTATGAATGCAGGACCGCGCTGGATCCCACGTGGTCAAACCTCAGCGGTACGCCACTGTTTGTGATCATGCTCCAGCGCCTTGTGGAGGACGCGTTCGTGGCATCGGGCCCCGTGAGGCGCTTCGACTGCGGTGAACTGCGAGCCGAAAGCTTTTCGTCGGACGTCGAGCCGCTGTGCGTCAATGGGAATGGCGCCGCGCTCACCCGCGCGGGCGTCTACCGAATCGGCGTCACTACGATCGTGTTGAACGTGCCACGGAGCGAGCTTTCTCCATCCAAGATGGATACGTCGGGATTCGAATCGATCTTCAAAGGGGTGCCGTGCAGTTTCTCGTCCGCGGGGGGAGGCCTGGGGGGAGGCAGGGAGGCGTGGCCGCTGCTCGTGCTGGCGGCGATGGCGATGTGCCTGCTGGAGTCGATCGCCGCGCTGCTCCTCACCGGTGGTGCTCCGCAGGTTTCCGAGAAGTAGTGTCCGCGCGGAAAATCAGTCGAGGAGGCAGCAGTCGTGTTTTGTTGGAGTTCACGCTTCAGCGTGTCCGCCGTCTCCCGCAATCCGCCGCGGCGGATTGAACACCAACAGCATTTTCCGCGCATTTGACACACACGGCGATCTGTGGGCTTCTTCACCGGAGAATTTTATAGAGGATAGTTGAGTGGTGGCATGTAATCCCGACAGTTCAGGAAACCCGATCGCCACGGCGGCGGTCGCCGCGGCGAGGATTCATCTCGTCCCTTTTCTTTTCCTCCTCTATCTTGTCGCGTAGTGAAAGGACTGTGCAAAGGACGAGAGCTTCTCGTGGGCACGCTCAGCGCAATCCCATTTCTGGCGGCGGCGATCGGCATGGCTTTGATAGGGGCGCATTCGGATCGGACAGGAGAACGGCGCTTTCATGTGGCCGTTCCCGCCTTCAGCGCCACGCTTGCGCTTGTGGGGGCGGGTCTCGTGTCAGGAGGGGCGGGCACACTTGTTTGCCTTTCAGTGGCGGCGATTGGCATCTGGGGGGTGCTGGGACCTTTCTGGACGATCCCTTCCGGATTCCTCAGAGGTTCCGGAGCCGCCGCCGGCATCGCGCTGGTGAACTCGATCGGTAATCTTGGCGGCTTCCTTGGGCCAACGCTCATGGGATTCTTTAAAGGATGGTCCGGAGACTTCTCCTGCGGATTGTACGCGCTTGCGGCGGGACTCGCCGCCGCTGGCTGCTCAAGTCTCATTTCGCGCAGCCAAGCGTGTGCAACGAAATAAAAAAAAGCGTCCCGGCTGGGGGACGCTTTTGTATTCAAGAATCAAGAAAGTCAGAGACTACTTGGCAGCGGGTTTGGCAGCTTCCGGCTTGGCAGCAGGTTTGGCAGCTTCCGGCTCGACTTTTTTGACATCGTCTTTGATCATGATCTCCGGCTTCACTCTCTCGCGCTCCTGGTCGATCATCTTGAACACGGTGTCTTTGATCGTGTCCTGCTCAAGCTGCTTTTTGATCTCGTCTTTGATTTTGTCAAGCGGCTCAACGCCAGCCTGTTTGTGGTCGGTCTTCTTGATGATGTGATAGCCGAACTTGGTCTCGACGACGCCGCTGAGCTTATCTTTCTCAAGCTCGAAGACGGCCTTGTCGAACTCGGGAACCATCTGCCCCTTGGGGAAGAAATTCAAATCGCCGCCCTGCTTGCCGCTTGGGCAGGCACTCTTCGCCTCGGCAATTTTGGCGAAGTCACCGCCCGCTTTGAGCTCCACGAGAATTTTCTCGGCCTCGGCCTTGGCATCGGCTTTCGCTTGATCCTGGGCCTTCTTGAGGGCCTCGGCGTCAAGTTTTCCGTCCTTGTTGTCGATGTCTTTGGCCTTGATCAGGATATGTGAGGCTCTGACGAGCTCGGGGTTTTTGAAGCGCTCTTTGTTGTCGTTGTAGTACTTCTCGATGGCAGCGTCATCGACTTTGGCCGTGGGAATGACCTTGGCCTGGATCCATTTGTCGATCGCCTTGGCCTCGGACATCTTGGACTTGACCTCTTTGACATCCCAGCCCTGCTCTTTCAGCATCTTCTCGAACGCGCCTTCGGGATATTCCGCCGACGTCTCTTTAAAGGCTTCCTCTCCCATTTCCGGAGTGGGCTTGAAGCCGTCCTTCTCGGCCAGACCGAGAAGCAGGGTGCTGTTGACGAGCTGTTTGACGGCCTCGGTGGCGAGTTCCTTATAGTCCTCAGGGCCCATCTTCTTGCCCATGTTCGCTGACATCTTCGCCCCCATTTTGGCTTGGGGCATGATGATTTTCACAAACTCAGCCTTCGTGATTTTCTTGTCGCCGATCGTGGCGACGGGATCGGGGAGGAAGTCAAAAGCCGTCGGCTCGACGGTGGCCTCGGGTTTGATGGGTTTCATCGTCACGGTTCCGCCGGGTTGCTTCTGGACGACGGTGCCGTCATCCTGCGCCGCGGCGATAAACGCCAGCGAAAGGGCTGTTGAGCACATAACGACTGCGAGTGATTTTCTTTTCATCGTGTTCTCCTAAGGTTGTTTCTGCGCATTTGACGCAAAAGAAGGAATATAGACATAAAACGGGTATAATACAAGAGGATTTAGGCGTGAAAGCTTTCCCTTCGTGGCTGAAAGAGGGGAGGCAAGCCATTTGCCAGGCCTGTTTTCCTTCTCCCAGAGTTCGGCGGCGGCGACGATCTTGCTTATGCCCTCCTCGCAGTTCATCCGAGGATCATTTAAGGCGAGAAACGTGGATTGGGCGAGAAGGGACCGGTAGTCGGAAGGCGACACGGCTTTAATTCTCGCATAGACCGCCTGCCGATCTTTGCCCCTCCCGGCAGCCGCCGAGCGGAAAACGGCAATGCTTCTGGCCGCGCCCGAATCGGGTAAAAGCAGGCACTCCTCTGGCCAATCTTTCGACAAAAGGGCGCGGTACAGCTTGCTCTCGGGGTGCGCGGCATCCTCCGCGGCGACCAAAGCGACGAGGGTTTGGGATTCGGGAGCTCCCAACGCCCATAGAAGATCAAGATCCGCGCAGAGATCAGCCAGCGCGCGCATGTTCTCCTTCGCGAGCATCTCCCGCGCCCTCACCAGCACGCCATCGGCAAACGGCACGAATTCCGCGAGAGCAACGTGCAATGCAGCCGTTTTCTTTATCATTCCTGCTGTTCTGGCCAGGTCGGTCGCATCCTCGGGGGCACGGGTCTTCTCGGCAAGTTTGGCCACCTCCCGCAAGCTCTTGAGTTCTTCCTGCGCCTCGACCAACCTTCCGACAAGACCTCTCTTGCGGATTGCCGCGGTCAGCACCTCGTTCGCCTTGTCGACCTCACCCTTCTCCAACGCCTTGCCCGCCTGCCATATCGTCAGGTTGTCGAGCTCAAGAGCCTCAAGGTTCGAAATGGCCACGTCGATGGGAGCGGCGTCTTTCAATTTCTGCGCCTTCGTCGAGGCGGCCTGGTAGTCCTTCTCGGTCAACGCTTTAAGCATATCAAGAAGGAGCCTCGCCCGCTCGCGGGGTGGGTCGGGGGCTTTGTCCGTGCCCCCTCCGCAACCGCTTATGAGCAGGCAAAGAGCCAGCGCGGAAATGGCGAGCAGTCTGTTATACGTACCGCACACAACTGTCATGAAAGTTCCGAGTCAGGTATGTCTAGTCAAACGTGAACTATGCATTCCAAAACAGCAATTAACAAGGGGCGGGAGATCCCGCCCCTTGGATAAAAACCGGCTGCTTCATGCGCGACGCGCTATTTCACAATTTTCCGATAAGGACTTGAAGCCTTCCTGACTCCAAGCGGTTTTTGAATCTTTTTCATCGCCATGAAAGACGGCGCGCCAGATCCTCCGAGTAGGTAGGAATTTTGCCCGAGGGCGTTCTTGATTGTGATGCGGTCGGGATTGATTTTGTCAAACGACTTGCACGAGTATTTGATGATGACGTACTCGGCTCCGACATCACCATCGTAGCCGCAGCCGCAAACCGTGCAACTCACTTTCCCGGAACCGGTGCAACTGCCCGTGCTGCAATCCCACCAGACTTTCGGCTTTGAACTCATCGCGCTTCCCGTCACTCCATAGAGAACCATGTAATAATTTTTCACATCAGGAGGATCCGGCGTATACATGGCGTAGCTTGAGAGCAGAGGGGGGGTGATGTAGAAGTTGTCGGTCCACAAGACTGGCTCCTCTTTCTTGCAGGCCGATAACAGCGTGTAGGAGCCTTCAGAGGCCTTTCCCGTCCAAATAAAGTCCACAAAGGTCGGATCCTTTGAATCCCATCCAAAGATTTTCGCTGCGACCTGTTTGCCGCCGTTCTCGATGTAGACTTTAGGTTTGCTTGAGAAGGTCACGCCGGACAATTCGTAGGCGGATCCGATCGTGGCGTAATACCGCGTCGTGGTGATGGAGAATTCGCCGCTTGTGCCGACGAGCGCCGGATTGGCCTGGCTTGCGACCTTGATTTGGTAGTCGCTGCCGCTCTCATACCCGCTGGGGATGGTCCAGTTAAAAGTTCCCGCCGCACAATCCACCGTGCCAAGGTCTTCGATCGCAGCACCGCCTTTGAGGGCGGAGATGACGACGTTGCCTACCACGCCGGAGGCGAGCCAGGCGATGCTGTAGGTGCCACCGCTGTCCCATTTCTCGCCGCCAACGGGGTTGGTCATGCTTATGGCCGCCGTACCGCCAGTGGCGGTGAAGTTGACGCCCGTCTGACTGGCCCCGTTGATAGTGACGCTCTGGCTGGCGGGCGTGAACGTGGCGCCATTATAGCTTGGCGTCACCGTATAGGAGCCATTCGAGAGGCCGCTGAACGTGTAGGAACCGTCAGCCCCGCTCGTCGCCGTCTTGCTGGTGCCGCCCGAGAGGGTCAAAGCCGCGCCGCCGCTGACGGAGCCGCCGACCGTGCCGCTGATGGAGTACGTCGTGCCGCCGCCGCCGAAGGCGACGTCGAGTGTTTGAAAATACATGATTTGTTCACGCGCCCCGCCGGATACTTGATAGGCGTCATAATTGCTTTTCATCTTGAACCTGTACAACGTGTGGGGGCGGTTTGTCGAGTAGCCCCAGCTGTTGAGGACAATCCAGCAGGGATTGGCGGCGTCGGTCTCGTCGTAGCCGACGATGAGGACGGCATGCCCCCAGCCTTTGCTGTCCGCGGTGTGTCCGCTCCATGCGTCGTAGGAGAAGACATCGGTCTCCGTTTTGTTCGACCAGAAGTTCATGAACTCGTCGCCGTCTTTGCCGGTTGGAGCGAAGAAGCCAAACCAGACCGCTTTGTTCTGATTGAGGACGTTCTTGACGTTGCTGATCGCCGTGGCCTGCCCCACGCCGAAGGTGGGAATTGTCTCAGTGGTGATGCTGGTGATGGCGTAGTTGGGATTGGAGGTGATCTGATTGGGGTTGGTGGTGTGGCAATTTCCATCGCCGTCCTGAAATTGCGCGTTCGTGTTTGACCAGGGGATGCAGGTGCCGACCTGCGCGTATTCAGTCGAGAACCCCTCAAGCCAGCCACCGCCGCAGGCATATTTGCCGGTAGTCGCGTAGTAGTTGGCGTGGAACCATTGAATCGAGAGGCGTTCCTTGATGCTTTTTTGGACGTCAAGCGCGACCTCGAGGCATCCGGTGCCCGCCCACACCCAGCAATCGCCGCATTGCTGTTGATTGCGCTCCGCGGGAGTGTACTGGATATGGCTGAGCAGATCGAATTCGGTTGCGCCACGCGCGGCAGCAGATCTGAGGTTGTGGATGAGGGGAGCTTTCGGCGCGTTCTTGTACGATGCCACCCATTGGTGAAACGTCTCGGCATCGGGTCTCATCACGGAATAACCGCCGACAAGAGCGGAACTGTTTTGCGCCTGGGCAGGCAGCCCCATCAAGGCAACGCCAACCGCCAGCGCGCAGAGAGCCAGTGCCTTCCACATCGACCTTCTCATCGTGATTCCTCCTTATTTGTTCCCCGACTTATCAAATTTGAAAAAACTTCTCGCTGGCTCCCTTCACGTCACGTGGAACCTTGCGCAAAGGAGTGCTGAAGGCGGGGTTAATAATGATATTAATTGTACCATCGACAAGCCGTGAAAACAAGACGTTCGGCCCTTCCTCTGCATGTAGAGAAACGCATCCCCCCCATATTCTTACCACAGCAGATACTGTGCCACGTCAAGCGTGTTTTTTAGGAACAACGTCGCCGACAGCGTTCCTTTGGGCAAAGACTTCGGCATGAAAAACCTCAATCCGCTCCTCCCCGTCACCGTATCATTGGGATCGAAATAGAAGGTGCCATGATCGATCCGCAGATTCACTTTCTTCGCCCGTCCCGTCTCATCGACACACGAAAGCCAAATCTGTGGCGTTTTCTTGCCCCAGAACGCGCCTGTGACCGTGACATAGCTTTCCACTCCGGGAGGAAGCGGAGTCACGCTGGTTATGGATGGCGGCATGACCGAAAAACCGAGGTCCGCCTTGGCGGGGGTTCCGTTTCCGACGCGGACCATCAAAGAATACTCCGCGCAGGGAGCTTTTGCCGTCCACTCGCACGTAATCTCCAAGACGTTGTAGGGCTTGACCGTCAAATTGCCGTATTTGGTGTCGCCATTGGCAGCATACACGATTGGCTTTGAGCTGAATTGGTCCATCCCCGGAACGTTCGCCGCCTGCAGTTTGAATTTGGTTCCGACTGCGACGTTGACTCCTGAGAAATACGCGGTGATGGTGGCGTCGCCGGAAATCGTGGCAACCGTGCTCATCAAAGTGCCGTTGACGATCCTCGCACCGCCTTCCGCAGACCAGCGCACGAAACTATTTCCCCCGGAAGGAGTGGCTTGAATCTGGTACGACCCCTTTACCGCATGCACGACTCCGGAAGGCGTCGTGGCGCCGTACTGCTCCGGAACTGCATTGAGCGTAAGGGGAAAGAATGCCGCACCGATGGTGAAATAGGAGGGTGTCTCTCCATAAACTGAGGGGACTGCAATGGAAGAGATGCGGATTTTATAGAAATTGCCGTCCGGGATCGAAGGATCGATTGTCCACTCGTACGCACCAGAATCGGGAACCTCCTCCACAATAGGCATTGACCAGCCATCGCCTAACAACTTGATTTGAACATTGCCGGTAATACCCGAGGAAACCCATGTAATGGGGTATGTCGAGTTCTGACTCCATGACACGCCCACAGTCGGCGACGTGACCACCAACGAGGAAAGGGTGTGGATGACCGTCTCGGCTGAAGTTCCTTGCCCTGCGCCATCTTGAGCCGCATAAGCGAAACCGGCGTCTGACGCTCGGGAAATGAGTGGGAACAGGATGAACAACATGGCGGGAAAAACCGCCCTCAATAAAGTTTTCCTCAACATATATGCGCAGCCTTAATATGAGTCATGACAGTATACGTGCGAGAAGAAGAGCTTTCCACAATACAAGGGAAGGGGAGGAAAAGAATCAGAGCCCTCTTGAATTTTCCGGTATCATGTGGTAGAATTAATACTTATATACATATTTTTCGACGAGGCTTTGCTGGTCGCCACCCTCAGCTTACGCTTTCGTCAAACCTCCGTCCCCTCCGTATCGTCCTCCCCAAAGGCGAAATGTGGGGTGCGCTGGGCATAGCTTCCGGCCGACTTCCGCGGAGGATATGTGAACTATAAAGGCGACCAGCACTCTTACCAGCCTCAGCACATCAACCCCTATGGAGGTGGTCATGGACTGGGCTCTCTTGCTGGCCGCGCTGGTTTTCGTCGAATCGGGAGGCAACTCGTGGGCGTACAACAAGCACGATGGGGCTGTCGGCAGCCTTCAGATTCGGCAGATATGCCTGACCGACGTCAACAGAAAGCAGGGAACCAGCTACCAACTTCAGGAGCTCTTCGGCAACGAGGAGCTCTCGCGGTGGGTCTGTATGCAGTATTTACGGACACACGGGGCGACCGACTATGAAAGCGCGGCCAGATTGTGGTGCGCCGGACCTCGGTGGAGAAATTCAAAACATAAATCCGACGCCTATTGGAACAAGGTACAAAGCAGGCTGTCACAACTTTCACTGAATAAAAATTATGAAAATAGCAGTGCTCGGAGATGGGGCATGGGGAAGCGCGCTGGCGAGTCTCCTTGACGCCAACGGCCACGAGGTTCGCCTCTGGGGACCGTTCCCTGCTTATCTTGACGAAATGAGGCGGACCCGCACAAATCCGCGCTTTTTGCCCAACATCCGCTTTTCCCCTTCCATCGTTTTCGAACCGGACGCGGTCACCGCCGCCAGCTCAACCGATCTTATTGTCCTAGCCCTCCCCTCCAAATACCTTCGAGCTCTCCTTGAACGCCTCCGTGGAAGCGTCACTTCCGCCGGGCCGGTCATCGTCAACATCGCCAAAGGGCTTGAGGAAAACACCCTCAAGCGCATGGAGGAACTCGTCGCCGAACTGCTTGGCCACGTCGGATACGCCAGCCTCTCCGGGCCAAGCCATGCGGAGGAGGTCGCCACGAACACGCCCACGGCGGTTGTGGCCGCCTCGGTGGACAAGGATGTCGGGATGCTTGTGCAGAAAACCTTCATGAACAAGTTTTTCAGGGTTTACTATTGCAACGATGTCATCGGCGTCGAACTGGGCGGGGCATTCAAAAACGCCTATGCGATCGCCGCAGGCATCATCGACGGTATGGAGCTTGGCGACAATCCGAAGGCGGCGCTGGTCTCCCGCAGCCTCGCCGAGTTGATCCGTTTGGGCCGCGCGCTCGGTGGGAAACCCGAGACGTTCTCTGGTTTGAGCGGCCTGGGCGACTTGATCGTCACCTGCTACAGCCGCCACAGCCGAAACCGCGCGGTCGGCGAGCAGCTTGGACGCGGCAAAACTATTGACGAGATCGTCGCGGGAATGGGGCTTGTTGTCGCCGAGGGCATCATCACGGTGAAGACCGCCCACACTTTGGCCTTGCGGGAGAAAATTGAAGCCCCAATTGTGCAGGAACTCCACGCCGCGCTATATTCATCCAAACCGCCTCGGGAATGCATGAAGATGCTCATGGAGCGGACGGCGAAACCAGAGGTGTATTAAGAAGATTTTGTGTGTCCATGCTCACAAAATCTATAGTTCGGTTTTTCTCCGACCACGCACGGCGAAGTCATTCAGCACAGGATTCCGATGCATAGTTTGGTTAGCACGCCTGAACAGACCGCGCCCCCGCGCCTCTGTGGAGTCCGATGTGCGCATGCGGTAGCCATCATTCTGATCGCCGTCATCCTTTGCTCAAGCCTACGCGCCCTCGCCGCCGAGCCTCCCTCAAGCTCCGTCTCCAGCGGATCGCAAGAAGCCCCTCTTCCGGAACTGACTGAAAAACAACGGAAATTCGTGTCGTTCATCGGAGGAGAAATTCTGCCAAACGGGGACATCGCCATCGGAGACATCGTCATTCACCGCAGGGAGCACGAGGTGTCATTCCCCGCCTTGATCAACCTCGCTGACGGCGATCTTGAGGTGGCGATATGCACCTCTCCGAAAGGCGGAGCCGGAAAGGCGCATGAAAGCCTGCTGATCACCCCCGTCGACCCCTTCAAACTCCAACTCTCCCTTATCCTTCTCGGACTTGAGAACGGCGCCAGGTCCGGCACCAAAAGCATCCAGAAAGGAGACGTGGTGTCGATCGAAATGGAGTCGTTTTATTGCCCCGTTATCTATACCCGCAAATTCGGAGTCGAGGAACTTATCAGCTCGTTGGCCTTCACGAACAAGGCGTTTCCGAGACGCCCCATTGAGCAGGCGATCCTTGATTGCCAGTCGGGCGTAGTGTTCACTCAGGTCGAGTGGGTTTTCGTTGGCTCCAGTTTTGGAAGCAATGGGTTCTGCGAGGCGGCCATCGAGGGGACGCTCATTGACATCAACAGCTCGTACCAAGCGACAAGTTCCATCATCTGTCCATCCGACGAGTGCGGTGCGTTATCCGGATCGTTCCGCGTCAAACCCGGTTCGGTTCCGCCCGCCGGAACGCTGGTCACCGTCCATATCTTCAAAAAATCAAAATAAGTTTTCTTTTCCCTTGCTCGTATTTAGATTTCTCATCAAACCTGAGTTATACTGAAAGCTCGTCATTCTCAACCCAAAAAGGGTTTCTCAATTATGGCAGACTCGTTTATAACTGGCATGGGACTTGTGACTCCTTTGGGTTGTGGCCTCGCCACGAACGAGACCGCTCTCCGTCAAGGGAAAAGCGGCATCGTCTTCGTGCCCGACTGGAAGGAGCGCGGCCTTGAAAGCCAAGTGGGCGGCCTCGTGGACGAGAATACCGATTGCCCTCTTTTCAACTCCAAAAACAAACGCTTTTTGTCAGTCAACGCCGCATTGGCCGTCGTGGCTGCCCATGAGGCGATCACCACTGCAGGGCTTTCCTTCGACGAGATCAAAGGAGCCAAGATTCCCGTCATTCTCGGGTGCGCCGGCAGCGCCTACCGCCAGATTTATTATGGGGCAAAAACCCTTGTCGACACCGGCAAGTCGAAACGTCTTTCCCCCTTCACCGTCCCGCAGGCCATGCCTTCGTGCGCGGTGGCGAACCTGTCGCTCATCCTTGGGGTCACCGGCGAGAGCTACGACATCAGTTCGGCCTGCGCCAGCGGCGCCCACGCCATCATGGTCGCCCACCGCCTTCTGCAGGCTGGTCTTTACGACATGGTCATAACAGGCGGAACCGAGGAGCTCAACTGGGTGAGTGCCCTCGGCTTCGACTCGATGCGCGCCACTTCGAGGAAATACAACGACACCCCCGCACGGGCCAGCCGCCCTTTCGACAGGGATCGGGACGGATTTGTCATGGCCGCGGGAGCGGGCATTCTCATCCTCGAGAATGCGGCGTCCGTCAAAAGGCGCAACGCCACACCGATGGCCCGAATCACCGGAGCCGCCGCCAACAGCAACGCCAAAGACATGGTGTTTCCTGACGCCGATTCAAATACGGAAGTCATGCAGACGGCAATCAAAGACGCCGGGCTGAAGATCACCGACATCGACTACATCAACACCCACGGCACTGCGACTCCCGCAGGCGACCCCGTCGAAATGCAGGCGCTCCGTAATCTCTTCGGTCCGGGAATTGATCCAGGCAGGACGGCGATCAACAGCACAAAGTCAATGACGGGTCATATGATCGGCGCGACAGGTGCTGTTGAAGTCATCTTCTCGGCGATGATGATCAAAAACCGCTTCATCTCCCCCTCAATCAACCTTGAGAACCCCGAACCGGAGTTCGGGTGGGCTGACCTCGTCCGCACAACCCGCGAGAACGTCACGATACGCAACGCCATCAGCAATAGCTTCGGCTTTGGCGGCACCAACTCATGCGTCGTGATCTCGGCCGTCTGAGAACGGGATGAGTATTATTTGGCATGCTTCAAAGTTCACGGTTCAACGGTTAGAGCTTCGCACACTCAAAATCCACCAACCGCTGAACCATGCCTATTATTTCAACTTCCTCGCGCTATCGGGAGTGACGTCTTGAGGAGAATCGTCATCCGCATTAGCAGGCGTCACCGATTCCTTCGCAGGCTTATTTGATGTAGGCTGATTGCTCTCGCCGGTCTTTCTGCGGTTGCCCTCACAAGGTTCTTTCTGATACTTGATCATCTGAATCAAGTTTTTCACTTCAAGGGCTCCGTCAAGATTGCCCTTCTTCGTTTCGCTTGTCACTTCAGCCTGAAGGCTCTGTGCTATTTTCTCCTTCTCCTTCTTGAGCGTGGCCTTGAATTCGTCCACCGCCTTCTGCGCATCGGGCGTGAGTTTCGCATCCCCCGCCCCACACGGGCATGTCACAAGGAAAGCCATGGTGATGGCCATGAGAACAACTGTGATTCTTTTCATGTAGACATCCACGTTATTGAATTAGATGGCTATGCCGCAAACTATATTCAAGGATTGCCAGGATTATTGCTACGCTTCTTCGACGGATCCGATGGTTTCGAATCCTCGCCTCCCGATGCGCGGCTGACTTTGTCGAATTCGGCAGGATCGAACCCCCCATCTGACTCGTCAGCGTTTGGAGTGTCACTTCGCTGATCCTGATTCGTTCTACCACTCAGCCCCTTCGGGGTGATCAAGTAGGCGTCCTCTTGCTGAAACTCCCTCATGGCATCCCTCAACACAAGCGCATCGTCAAGATCCCCGTCCTTCGTCTCATTCGCCAGCTCCGCCTGAAGCGTGCGCAACACCTTCTCCTTCTCCTTTTTGATCTGCGAATTGAACTCCTCGACGAACTTCTGCGCCCCAACGGGCAGCTTGAACGCCGGAGCGGAGACTGGACTGCTGGCTCCCGCGCGCCTTCCTGAAGGTCTCGGTGCCGCGTCAACCGCATATTCCCGACCTCCGCCAACCCCTCCGCGGCTATCCACATTACGTCTGAAAAACACTGGGTTGCCGTTGAGCCCAGTGCCCTCTAACAGATTCTTGGCGCGTCCAGACACCACCAGCGAGATTGTCGCATCACCCACCGACAAATCAGGAAACCTATTACGGATCATGTCATTCTTCCGCCAGCGGAGAATGATCTTGCTGTTCTTGAGTACCCATGAACCGACCCCGAACTCGTCATGACGGCAGGCGCCTCCCTCGAGAATCTCAAGCCGGGCATATCCGTTGGTATTGAACCATGACCCAATGAATGGCGTACTCGCCTCGTCGGCCGCCTCCTTCTCCTTGTCGGCTCTCGCATTGAGCTCGTCTTTGCCACCCTCAAGAATAGCGCGGCCAGTGAGGTCCTTCTGGGACTTCAACGTCTCAGAATAACGTCCCAGTGAGGCAAGATCGTCGTCATTGCCGTTCTTGCTCATAATTGCCGCCTTACTGGAAGAGATCTCATGCAACAGCTTGGCCTTGTGCTTCGCAACCGCCGCGTCATATGCCTCAACTGCCTTCGAAAGATTAATCGGCAACTTTTCACCAGCGGTCACGGTAACCCCAGCGGCAATCTTCAAGAGTTTCTCTCGCTCATCCGTGATAGCGGTCTCATATGTTTTCACCGCATTTCTAATGGCGAACGGGATTTTTGGCGACGTCTGCGCATATAAATAAAGCGGCAAAAAAGAAACAAGTATAAATACTTTAATTTTCGACATAAAACACCGTTTTTGTTCCTGTATATTTCACCGCTAAAAACCAAGACAAACACATACTAGTAGTCTTCGGCAAAGACAATGTCAAACACTCCATAGAGAGGGTGCACAGGGGTGTTGTCGTGCAGCACAGCCTTATCCAGGCAATGTGCTGCAACAAGCCTCCAAGGCGGCACGAGGCCACAACCAAACCATGCCTAAAGCCAGGCTCACTCTGCTCCCGTTGTCACACCCGACGAACCGCCTTGGATCTTGACGAAAAGACGCTTTCAGGGACAGAGTTTTCCGCCCAGGAACCCTCGGAGTTCCGACATGGAAACGCGGTCCTGCGACATCGAGTCGCGGTCGCGCACCGTGACGGCGTTGTCATTAAGCGAGTCGAAGTCGACGGTGACGCAGTAGGGGGTGCCAATCTCGTCCTGACGGCGGTAGCGCTTGCCGATGCTGCCGGTGTCGTCATATTCGGCCCTGCACCAGCGGCGGATGTCCTTGTAGAGGGCCTGCGCATTCTCCTCGAGTTTTTTGGAAAGCGGCAGGACGGCAACTTGGACGGGGGCCACAATGGCGGGAAGCCGAAGCACGATGCGGACGTCCTCGTCCTTCCCCTCCTTCTTCGTCTCCGCCGTGTCCTCATCATAGGCGTGCGAGAGGATGGCGAGGATGGTGCGATCGACACCGACGGAGGTTTCGATGACCGTGGGAGTGATTTTCCGGTTCTTCTCCTGGTCGAAGTACTCGAGGTTCTCGCCGGAGAACTCCTGATGCCGCGACATGTCCCATGTGCCACGGTGGTGGATGCCCTCAAGTTCGCCCCAGCCGAACGGAAAATGGAACTCGATGTCGAGTGCGGCTTTCGCATAATGCGCAAGCGTTTCGTGATCATGAATCTTGATCTCGTCATCCCGGAATTTAAGGATCTCCTTGTAGAACTTGATCCGCTCGCCTTTCCAGAACTCGTACCACTCCATGGCACTTTCTCCCTCGCAAAAGAACTCCATCTCCATCTGCGAGAACTCGCGGGAGCGGAAGGTGAAGTTGCGCGGGTTGATCTCGTTGCGGAAGGCCTTGCCGATCTGGGCGATGCCGAAGGGGAGCTGCTGGCGGGTGGCCACGCGGACGAGATGGAAGTCGACGAAGATCGGCTGGCAGGTCTCCGCCCGCAGATAGGCCACATGCTCCTCGTCGAAAACAGGGCCAACGTAGGTTTTCATCATGAGGTTGAATTCGCGCGGCGGCGTCAGGTTCTTCGACCCGCAGGCGGGGCATTTCGTGGGATCCTCCATCTGGTCGACGCGGTGGCGCGCCTTGCAGTCGCGGCAGTCGGTCATCAGATCGCCGAACTTGTCCAAATGGCCGGACGCCTTCCAGACCTTCGGATGGCAGATGATCGTCGAGTCCAACCCCTCGACGTTGTCCCGCATCTCGACCATCTCCTTCCACCACAGCCCCTCGACGGCGCGCTTCATCGCCGAGCCGTACGGACCGTAGTCCCAGAAGCCGTTGATGCCTCCGTAGATCTCCGAACTCTGGAAAATGAACCCACGCCGCTTGCACAGCGACACCAATTTCTCCATCATCTCCGCCGATCGTTCCACGCTCGTGTACTCCTATTCAATATGGTATTATTGTGACGTTCTTTATTTCCTTCATGGGCAAGCGAACAAGTCCTTGAGCGCCGCCCGAAACTCTTCGACTTGAAACTCACGTCGATAATATACATTTTCTTTCAGCCTTAGGACACCGAGGCTGTCAACATCATTGAACAACTCCCGGACAAGTTCCCCTGCCTGCTCGATTTTCTCTTCTGTAGCATATTTTTTTCGAAGTCCCAATGACATGCCCCACTCTTCTTCCGTCATCATAGCCACAGTCGAGTATAAATCAAGAGCATGATGCCGTCCATAGTCTTTCTCATTGTCGTCAATGCGATCTTTCAGGGCGAAGATCTTCATCATGAGGAACGTGAAAGGATGCGGCAGAAAGACCTCTCCTAAACTTGGTTCCCCACAACTTCTCATCCCCTCCAGTTTTATTGTCTGAAGTTGCTCTTCCAGAGTCAATGCCTCATCAACAGGATGAGCATGAAGATCGACTGGTGGCCTTGGGTGAATGCGACGGTTGTCGGTCTTAAGCCCTTTTGATTTAAAGACCTGTTGCGAACCAGTTAGAATATCCACTTTGAAACTGCCAGCCACACCATCCTCAGGACCAGGCTTAAAGAACTGGTAATATTGGGCGGTTTTAACGGGGCTGTATCCCAATCGATTCAAAGCCCCTGCAAGAATGGAAAGACGATTTGAG